>JAFMRC010000053.1:12225-20046 GCA_017354375.1 Nocardiopsaceae bacterium
GGCCGTAGCAACGGCACTTTCATCCGGTCGGCTGAGGGTTTGCTAGCCGTTGAGGCCTAGGGCGAAGGCGGCTTCCAGGTCGTGCCGGGAGTAGGTGCGGAACGCGATGTGCGTCTGGGTCGCGGTCACGCCGGGAATCTTGTTGAGGTCGCCGGGGATCACGTCCGCGAGTTCCTCGTGCGAGCGGACCCGGACCATCGCCACCATGTCGAAGTCACCAGTGACCGAGTAGACCTCGCTCACCGCCGGGATCTGCGCGATGGACTCGGCGACCTCAGGGATGTGCTGGATATCGGCCTTGATCATGACGATGGCGGTGACCATGCCTGCCTCCGGTCAGCTGGGGGCGTTACCGCGCATACCCTATCGGCCGTCCTCTGCCCCAACGGCGCGGGCCTCGGGCTCCCCGGGTTCCTTGGCCTCCTTGGCCTCCGTCCCGGATTCCCTGATTCCCCCGGCTTCCTCCCGACCTTCCCTGGCTGCCGCGGCTTCCGCCCCACCTTCTCCGGCTGCCGCGGCTTCCGCCTCGGCTGCCTCGGCTTCCGCGGCCTGGGCGGCCTCAAGCGCCTCTAGCCACGGCGTAAGCGCGGCGAGCGTGGTGATGCCACGGCGGTCCAGCCGCCCCAGGAGGCGGCGCAGCACCCAAGCGGTCGACCGCGCGTCGGCGAGCGCGCGGTGCGAGGGCTGCGTGGGAGTGCCGAAGAATCCCGCCAGTGTCCGCAGCTTGCAGTCCGGAACCTCGTCCGGGGTGGCCACGAGCTGCCGGGCCAGTCGTAGCGTATCGATGACCGGGCAGGCGGGCCAGGCCAGGCCGGAGGCCGCGCACGCGGCGCGCAGGAAGCCGACGTCGAACCGGGCGTTGTGCGCCGTCAGCACGCAGCCGTCCGCGAATGCCAGGAACCCGGGCAGCACTGCGGCAATCGGCGGGGCGGGTGCCAGCATCTGGTCGCTGATCCCGGTCAATTCCGTTATCGGCTCCGGCACCGGGGTGCCTGGGTTGATCAGCGAGGTGAACTCCGCCACGATCTGTCCCTGGCGGATCCGCACCGCGCCGACCTCGGTGATGCCCGAGTCCTCCGGCGTCCAGCCGGTCGTCTCCACATCGACGACCGCGAACTCCAGGTCGGCGAACGGGACATGAGCGATTCCATCGGCCGACGCCTGAACACTTTTCGCCTCGGTCATTGCACTACGGTAGCCGGGACCACTGACATTTTCGTTGAGCCGTTGAGCCGTTGAGCCGTGGCCGCACTCGAATGTCACGCTCGTGAATGTCGCGCGGTCGAATGTCGCGCGGTCGAATGTCACGCTCGAATGTCAGTGGTGCCGCTTAGCGTGGTTCCTGTCCGTGCGGCAACGCTTTGCCGCTAGGAGCCAGAAGCCACCAGAAGCCACCAGGAGGCGGACATGATCATCGACTGTGACAGGTGCGCGGTACGCGGTGTCGCGTGCGCCGGGTGCGCCGTCACCCTCGTCGCCGGCGCCGGGGGTGAACGCGAGGGAAGCGCGCCGGTCATCGAGCTGGACGCGGCCGAGATGCGAGCCCTCGCCGCGCTCGCGAACGCGGGCATGATCCCGCCGCTGCGCTACGCCCCGCCCATGGCGAGGGCCTCCTAACTCCGAGTGTCGGCCCGACTTATGTCATAGGCAAAATCATTCGCCAATATCGTCGGGTTTGACGGAATCGGTTGAAGCGTCCTCCCAAGCTCAATACTCTGGCCACAGTTCAGATGCGGGTCGCTGGTGGGACGTGGCCGCGCAGGCGCCGACGTATCGGCTATTGTCCGGGCTGATATGCGTCCGGGGGAGGGTGAGGGAACGTGTCTGTAACGGTGCGCACACGGCTGGCTGCCCGTTTGCCCAGGGTGCGGCGGAGCGCCGCTATTGGCGTCGGCATCCTGCTGGCCGGGGGCCTCGCGACCGGGGCCGCCCAGGTCGCCACGGCTCAGCCGCAGCCGTCGATCAGCCAGGTCAAGTCGGAGGTGAACGCGCTCACCTCGAAATACGACAAGGCGAACCAGCAATACGACGCGGCCGCTCAGCAACTCGACCGGGCCAAGTCCCGGCTGGCGGAGGTCAACAAGGAGATGGCCGCCGATAAAAAGAGCTACGAGACCTCGAGGAAGAAGGTGGTGCAGATCGCCAACGCCTCCTTCGAGGACTCCGGCCAGACCTCCCTGGCGGGCATCCTGACCACGGGCAACCCGTCCAAGGTGCTGAACGAGGCGTCGATGATCATGCAGCTCGCCGGCACCCGCAACGAGGAGACCAAGCAGTTCCTCTCCAGCGCGCAGCAGCTGAAGTCCGTTCAGCAGGAGCAGAAGCGCACCGAGGAGGGCATCGCCACCCTGGCCAAGCGGCGCGCGAAGATAAAGAACCAGGCCAAGAGCGCCCTGGAGAGCAAGAAGTCCGAGCTGGACTCGCTGACCGCGCAGCAGCAGCAGCAGGTCCAGGCCGCCTCCCTCGGCGGCCAGCCGACCTCCACCATTACCTCGGTGCAGGGTTCGGGCAACGCGGCCACGGCGGTCCAGTTCGACCTTACCCAGGCCCAGGATCACTGTCCGTACGTCTACGGCGCCACCGGCCCGTGCTCGGCTGGCTTCGACTGCTCCGGCCTGCAGATGGCGGCCTGGGCCGCGGCCGGGGTGAGCATCCCGCGCGACACCTACGAGCAGTGGGCCGCGTTGCCGCACGTCTCCATGTCCGACCTTCAGCCCGGTGACCTGATCTACTACGACGGCGAGGGGCACGTCGCGATGTACGTGGGCAGCGGGATGATCGTGGACGCGCCGCAATCAGGCCAGGACGTGGAAGAGATCCCGATGAACTCCTCCTGGTACGCCTCGAACGAGGACGGCGCCGTCCGCCCGTAGGCCTACGCCGAGTCGAGCCGCCGAGCAGAGCCCCAATACGCTGAGCACCTCGTACACTGGGGCCGCCATGCGCCGAACGCTGATCGTCACCAACGACTTCCCGCCCCGGCGGGGCGGCATCCAGTCGTTCATCCACGCGATGGCCCTGCGCCTGCCACCGGACCGGCTGACTGTCTACGCCCCTAAGTGGGACGGTGCCGCGGAGTTCGACCGAGACCAGCCGTTCGAGGTGGTCCGCCACCCCACGTCGCTGATGCTCCCGGTCCCGTCGGTGACCCGCCGCGCGGTTGCCGTCGCCCGCCGGGTCGGCGCCGAGGCGGTCGTCTTCGGCGCCGCGGCCCCGCTTGGCCTGATCACGCCGTCGCTGCGCCGGGCGGGCGTGCAGCGGGCGGTCGCGATCACCCACGGCCACGAGGCCGGCTGGGCCGCGTTGCCGGTGGCCAGCGCGATGCTTCGCCGCATCGGCGAGGAGACCGACGTGGTCACCTACCTGGGGGAGTACTTCCGGGTGCGGGTCTCCCGGGCGCTGTCCGCGCAGGCCGCGGCGCGCATGCGGCGGCTGGCGCCCGGCGTGGACACCGAACGCTTCCACCCGGATCCGGTGGCCGGGCAGGCCATCCGGGAGCGGCACGGGCTGGCCGGCCGCCCCGTCGTCGTGTGCGTGTCCCGCCTGGTGCCGCGCAAGGGCCAGGACACCCTGATCAGGGCCTGGCCGGAAGTCATGAGGCAGGTCCCCGACGCCGCGCTGGTCATCGTCAGTGACGGTCCGCACCTGGCAAAACTCCGTCATTTGTCCGAACGGATAGGGGTGTCTGCACACGTCACCTTTACTGGCGCCGTCCCGGCTGACGAGCTCGGCGCGTATTACGCCGCCGGAGACGTGTTCGCGATGCCGTGCCGAACGCGCCGCGGCGGACTCGACGTGGAAGGGCTGGGCATCGTCTACCTGGAGGCCTCGGCCGCCGGGCTGCCGGTGATCGGCGGCGATTCCGGGGGCGCCCCGGACGCGATCCTCGACGGCGAATCCGGCTACGTGGTACCGGGCCGGGACGTCGCGGCGCTGGCCGCGCGCGTGACGGAACTGCTCAGTGACCCCGCGAAGGCCCGGGCCATGGGGGAGAAGGGCCGCGCCTGGGTGGAGCGCGACTGGTCCTGGAACCAAGCCGCGTCCCGCCTCCGCTCGATGATCGGATAACCCCCGCCCGGGCCCCCCGCCCGAGCGCCCCCCCGCCCGAGCCCCCCGCCCCGCGGCCCCCGCCTCCCACCCGCGGAGCCCGCCCCCACCCGCCACCGCGGCCCAAATGCGCGCTTGGCACGCTGGGGGTGCGGGCGCATTCCCGCCGCGCGCGTGCCCCTTCCATCGGGCCAGGTGCGCGCTTGGGCTTGCTCTAGCCGGCCCGAGTGCGCACTTGGCACGTTCGGGGGGTGGAGGCGGAGGCTGGGCGGGGGGTGTCGGCGCGCGGGCGGGGGCGGTCGGAGTCAGCGGTAGAGGGCCTCGATGTCGGATGCGAACTCCTTGGCCAGGACGTTCCGCTTGATGCCGAGCTTGGCCGACAGGTGTCCCTGTTCCTGGGTGAAGTCGGTGTCCAGGATCCGGAACTTGCGGATCGATTCGGCCCGGGAAACCGCCAAGTTGGCGTCGTCGATGGCCTCCTGGATGGCGGCCACCAGGTCGGGATCGTCGCGCAGGTCACCGACGGCCGCCTCGGCCGGCTTGCCGAGCCGCTCCTTCCACGGGCCGAACGACTCTTCGTCGATAGTGATCAGCGCCCCGATGAACGGCTTGCCGTCGCCGACCACCATGCACTGGCTGACCAGCAGATGGCTGCGCAGCCGGTCCTCGAGCAGGGCGGGAGAGACGTTCTTGCCGCTGGCGGTGACGATGATCTCCTTCTTGCGGCCGGTGATCGTCAGGAAGCCCTCGTCGTCCAGCATGCCGATGTCACCGGTCCGGTACCAGCCGTCGGGCGTGAACGAGTCCTTGGTCGCCTGGTCGTTGTGCCAGTAGGCGGGGATGACCGACTTGCCGTGGACCAGGATCTCGCCGTCGTCGTCGATGCGGACGGCGACGCCGGGTATCGGCTGGCCAACGCTGCCGATCTTCTGCCGGTCCTGCCGGTTCACGCTGACCGGGGCGCTGGTCTCGGTGAGGCCGTAGCCCTCGACCACGGGGACGCCGATGCCCCGGAAGAAGTGGCCGAGCCGCGGTGCCAGGGCGGCGCCGCCGGATACGGCGGCCTCGGCGCGGCCGCCGAGCGCGGCGCGCAGCTTGCCGTAGACGAGCTTGTCGAAGAGGAGATGCTGCGCCCTCAGCCCGAGGGACGGCCCCCGCGGGGCATCGAGGGCCCGGCTCCATTCAACGGCGACGTCCGAGGCGCGGGTGAAGATCTTGCCCTTGCCGTCGGCCGCGGCCTTCTGCTCGGCGCTGTTGTAGACCTTCTCGAACACCCGGGGCACGGCGAGGATGAACGTGGGCTGGAAGCTGGAGAGGGCGGGTAGCACCTGGCCCAGGTCGCCGCAGTGGCCGAGCGTGATGCCCGATTCCAGGCAGGCGACCTCGATGAACCGCGCGAACACGTGTGCCAGTGGCAGGAACAAGACCGTGCTCGGGTTGTCCACCTCGTGGATGGACGCGAGTGGTCCCATCATCGTGTTGCGGACCAGGGAGAGCAGGTTCTCGTGGGTCACCTTGCAGCCCTTGGACCGGCCGGTGGTGCCGGAGGTGTAGATGATCGTGGCGGGGCTGGCCGCGTTCGCGGTCCTGGCGCGCTCGGCCACGACCTTGTCGCTGACGGCCGCGCCGCCCGCGATCAGCTCGCGCAGCCCGCGCTCCAGCCGCCAGACGTACCGCAGCGCGGAAAGGCGGTCCCTGGACTCGCCGATCAGCCGCTCGAAGTCCTCGGTCTCGACGACTACGGCCTTGGCCGAGGTGTCGGCCAGGATCCACTCGGCCTGCTCAGCGGATGCCGTCTCGTAGATGGGCACGACGACCGCGCCCGCGGTCCACGCGGCGTAGTCGAAGACGGTCCACTCGTAGCGCGTGTGCGACATGATCGCCACCGGGTCGCCGGGCTCGATGCCCGCCGCGATCAGGCCCTTGGCGAGCGCGTGCACATCCTCGCGGAACTGGGCGGCGGTGATGTCCGTCCAGCTGCCGTCAGCCTTCTGGCGGCGTAGCATGACCGCTCGCGGCTGCTCCGCCGCGCGCCGGGTGACCAGGTCGGCCAGGTTCGCAGTGGCCGGGACCTCTGCCAGTGCCGGAATGCTGTACTCGCGCACAACCTCTCCTCGGATCCGTCATCCGCCCTTGGATGACCCTGCGGTGACGACGTTGCGATCTAAGCGTAACGAACAGGCGGTCGTTTGTCCTACTGGCCGGTAGCAATCTTTGCCCCGGATTCGCGCGTCTATGTTGATCTCATGCGAGTCCACGTGGTGAGCGACGTGCACGGAGCGGCCGACGCGCTGGCGACGGCCGGCGACGGCGCGGACATGCTGATTTGCCTAGGCGACATGCTGCTGTTCCTCGACTACGCAGACCACACGCAAGGGATTTTCGCGGAGCTGTACGGCGCCGAGCACGCACGGGAGTACATCGGGCTGCGCACGGCGCGGCGGTTCGACGAGGCGCGGCGGCTGACCGCGGGGATCGCCGACCGGCTGGCCGCCGAGCGCGGCATGGACCTGCGGACGCTGACCGAGGAGGCGGTCCGGCGGCAGTACGCGGCGCTGTTCGGGGCGCTGGCGGAGCCGGCCTACCTGACCTACGGGAATGTGGACCTGCCACGGATGTGGCCCGGCTACCTCAAGCCGGGCCACCACGTCATCGACGGAGGCCGGGCCGAGGTGGGCGGCGTCACGTTCGGGTTCGCGGGCAGCGGGCTGATCTCCCCCTACCGGACCCCGAACGAGATCACCGAGGAGGAATTCGCGGCCAAGCTCGACGCACTGGGACCAGTAGACGTGATCTGCACGCATATACCACCATCCGTTCCGGATCTGCTGTTTGACGTGCAAGCCCGGCGGATGGAGACGGGCAGCGCGGCGCTGCTGGAGACCATCCGGCGAGTGCAGCCGCGGTATGCGCTCTTCGGGCACGTGCATAACCCGCTCGCCCGGCGGGTCCGCGTCGGGCGCACCGAGTGCGTGAACGTCGGGCACTTCCGCGCCGCGCGGGTGCCCTACGTGGTGGACCTGTAGGGGTACGGTGTCGAGTATGACGACTGAGCCGGGCAGCGACCCGATAGGTGATTTTCAGCGGTGGCTGATGAAGGCCGGCGCGCGCGGCCTGAGCCGGGATGTCACCGGCAGGCTCCGGTCGACGCTCGGAGGCCGCCCGCCCGGCGACGTATGGGAGACCGCGACCACCGAGCAACCGGGCGACGAGCCGCCGGAGTGCCAGTGGTGCCCGGTCTGCCGGGCGGCCCGCAGGTACCGTGACTCGGGCGGGGCCGGCGGGCTCGGGCCATCGCTGGCCGCCGCGGGGGACACGCTCGCCGGGCTGGCCCAGGACGCGTTCGGTCTCTTCGAGGCGGCCATGCGGGCACAGCAGCAGCGGCCCGAGGGACGGGACGCGGATCCCCCCGCGCCCGCCGGGACCTCCTCAGACGACGGCACCGTCGTCGGGCCCGGAGTCGCGTGGCCCACCGTTGTCCATCCGGAGCACGAGCACGGCGAAGCCTCCGACGAACGCGGCGACGCAGCCGAAGACGGCCAGTCCGGAGACGGTCCAGCCGGCAACGGTAGCGATCAGTAGGTAGCAGGGGCCGCCGAATAGCGCCAGCCAGGCCAGCTTGGTCACGGGGTTCACCCGGGGCAGCGGCGGCGGGGCCGGCGGGACGTAATGGTCGTCGTCGGGGTCCGCGGGCGCCGGGGTGTCGCGCGGCCCGTGCCCGGCGCCGGCCGGTGGCGCCAGCCCGTGGCCATTCGCCGGGGGCTCCGTCGAGAG
>JAFMRC010000230.1 GCA_017354375.1 Nocardiopsaceae bacterium
CCCGCGCCGAGCAGGCCGCGGCGGGCGCGCCCGTCCCGGTCCGGGTTGCCGACGGCGTCGCGACCGAGCTGCCCGCGCGGGACGGCGAGTTCGACGCCGTGGTGTTCTCCGGGCTGCTGTGCTCGGTGCCGGACGTTCCCGCGGCCCTCGGCGAGTTCGCCCGGGTGCTGCGGCCCGGCGGGGAGGTGCGCTTCTACGAGCACGTGCGCAGCGCCGACCCGCTGTTCGCCGGCTTCCAGCGGGTCGCCGACCTGGCCTGGCCCCACCTGAATGGCGGCTGCCGGGTACGGCGCGACACGCTGCCGCTCATCAGCCGCGTCTTCACGGTCGAATCCTGCCGGGGCTTCCGGTTCCCGCCGTCCGCCTTCCTGTACCCGGTGGCGCCCCGCATCCTCGGCACCGCCCGCAAGCCGGGTAACGGGTTATCCCGCCTCAGCCGGACCGGTGGGGCTGGGCGTCGGAGGCGCGGGCGATGGTGGCGCGGGCGCGGCGGACCGAGATCCGGCCGGTGGCGGGAAGGACGTCGGTGACGAACCCGTAGCTGGCGGCCAGCTCGGCGGCGTGCGAGGAGCCCGCCGCCGCCTTGGCCTGGGTGCGGGCCAGCCAGTCGATGATGTCGCCCCAGCCGGGCGCGGCCAGGGAGCCGCCGACGTACTGGACCGACAGCGCCGCGCACAGGTTCGCGAACGCGAGCCGCTGCCGCAGCGGCCAGCCGCGCAGCGTGCCGAGCACGAACCCGGCCCCGAACACGTCGCCCGCGCCGGTCGGGTCGAGCGCGTTGACCGGGAGCGACGGCGCCCATTCCTGCTCGGAGGTGGTGGAGTCGATCGCGAGGGCACCTTGCCCGCCGCAGGTGACCACGGCGACCGGGACCCGGCTGGCCAGCGCGTGCAGCGCGTCGTGCGGATCGTCGGTGCGGGTGTAGGCCATCGCCTCGGCGCTGTTGGGCAGGAAGCCGTGGAAGCCCTCCAGCTGGTCCAGCAGGCTGGGCGACCATTTCTCCTCCTCGTCCCAGCCGGTGTCGCCGAACATCAGCATCCCCGCCTCGGCCGCCTTCCCGTACCACTCCCGCGGGCGCGCGTCGAGGTGGGCGAACCCGACGCGGGCGTCGGGCAGGCCCGCGGGCAGCTCGCCGTCCGGCACCGGCGCCGGGTGCATGTGGGTGAGCATCGCCCGGTCCCGCTCCACCACCATGGAGACCGTGACCGGCGAGTGCCAGTCGCCGAACCGCCGCGAGTGGGTGAGGTCCACGTCCTCCTGCTCGGTCAGCGTGGACCAGCAGAAGTCCCCGTACACGTCGTCGCCGAACGCGGCCGACAGCGAGGTGCGCACCCCCAGGCGGCTCGCGGCGATGGCCAGGTTGGCGATGCCGCCCGGGCACGACCCCATCCCGGAGGCCTGAACCTCGGTGCCCCGCGCGGGCAGCGACGGCAGGCCGGTGAAGACCACGTCGAGGAACACCGTGCCGTGCACGAACAGGTCGAATGCCGGCTCTTCCATAGCGTGATACTTTAACGCGAATGAGACTTCGGATCGCGGCGGTCGCCGCGGCGGCGGCGCTGTCCCTCCCGGCCCTTGCGGCGTGCGGCTCGTCCGGATCCTCAGGCGGATCCGGCCCGGTCACGCTCACCTACTGGACGTCCGGCCTGCCGGCCGAGACGAAGTGGATCGATTCCCACTTCAACGCCACGCACCACGGCATCACGGTGCACGGCCAGTACGTCGCCAGCAGCGACGAGTCGACCTCCAAGGAGGTCGCCGCGCTGAAGACGAACACCGAGCCGAACGTCATCCTCGGCCAGGATCCGGCCTCGCTGCCGCTGCTGGCCGAGTCCGGCAAGGTCGTCGACCTGAGCAAGTCGCTCAAATCCGAGACCAACGCGCTCTACCCCAGCATCAGGCCCGCGCTGTTCTACCAGGGCAAGCAACTCGGCATGGCCCTCGGCGGCGTCGGCGACTACGCGCTGTTCTACAACAAGAAGGACTTCGCCGCGGCCGGCATCAAGGCCCCGCCGAAGACCTGGGCCCAGCTGGAGGCCGACGCGAAGAAGCTCAGCGACCCGGCCCGGCACCGCTACGGCATCTACATCCCGTTCGGGACCGACGAGTGGATCTCCTATGACTGGGAGTCCCTGCTGTGGTCCGACGGCGGCCAGTTCCTCAACCCCAGCCAGACCAGGACCGCGTTCGACAGCCCCGCCGGGGTCGCCGCGCTCACCACCTGGGTGAACCTGGTCCGCAAGGACCACGCCGCGCCCACCACCAGCTACGCGCAGGCGGGCAGCTACGACGGCGCCCCCGCGTTCGCCAGCGGCGCCGTGGCGATGATCGTCGACGGGCAGTGGGCGCTATCGGAGGTCAAGAACACCGACTACGGCGTCGCCCCGATGCCCGCCGGCACGTCCGGCAAGTCCGCCGCCGGCATCGGGATCGGCACCGCGACCGTCTTCGACCACGGCAGCGCCGCCAACGACGCGGCCACCACGTTCGTGAAGTGGCTCGCCCAGCCCGCCCAGGGCGCCTACCTCGACTCGGCCACCAGCGGCCTGCCCAGCTCCCCGGACCAGCTCAGCCAGCCCGCGGTCAAGAAGGAGGAGGCCTCCCAGCCCTCCTACCGGGTGTTCGCCAGCCAGCTGGCCACCGGACGGGTCCGCCCGACCGTCCCCGCCTACACGGCGATCTCGACCGACCTGGCGACCGAGATCAACGCCGCCCTCACCGGCGGCATCTCCCCCGCGGCGGCCCTGGCCAAGGCCGCCGCCGAGGGCAACAAGGCCATCGCCAGCGACGCGGCGGGATCGTAGCCGCCCGTGCCGCCGATCCGCAGCAAGGCCCGGCGCAGCATGCCCCGGCCCAGCATCGCCCGGCGCGGCAGGGCCAGGCACTGGGGCACCGCCTCGGCGTTCGTGCTCCCGGTGCTCGGTCTCACCGTCCTGTTCTCCGTCGTTCCCCTGGTCATGGTGATCCGGCGAAGCCTGTACGCAGGCAACATCTTCGGCACCAACCTCACGTTCTCCGGCCTGGCCAACTACCGGGAGGTGTTCGCGACCGGCGGCGGCCACGCCCTGATCGTCACCGCCGTCTACACCGCCGGGTTCGTCGCCGTCGTCATGGGCCTCGGCGGCGGCATCGCCCTGCTGCTCGACGTGAAGCTCCCCGGCCTGCGCCAGGTGCGCGCGTTCTTCGTCATCCCGCTCGTGGTGCCGCCGGTGGCGACCGCGTTCATCTGGTTCACGTTCTTCCAGCCCGGCACCGGCCTGTTCAACCGGGCGCTGGCCGCGGCCGGGCTGGGCCAGGTCAGCCTGTCCAGCGCCACCGACGCGATGATCGCGGTGATCGCGTTCGGCGCCTGGCAGTTCTTCGGCGAGGCCGTGCTGCTCTACCTCGCCGCGCTGAAGACCCTCCCCCGCGACGTCCTGGACGCCGCCAGCGTGGACGGCGCCTCCGCCTGGCAGCGGCTGCGCTGGATCCGCTGGCCGCTGCTGCGCCACCAGACCGCGCTCATCACGATCGTCGCGACGCTGACCGGGCTGCAGGCGTTCACCCAGATCTACATCCTCACCAACGGCGGCCCGCAGGGCGCGACGCAGACCGCGCTGTACTACGTGTACGACCAGGCGTTCGGCCTCGGCGCGAGCGGCTCGACCGGCCTGGCCGACGCCATGTCGGTGATCTTGTTCGCGATCTCCCTCATCGTCACGATGACCCAGCTGGCCCTGATCAGCCGGCCGGCCCGGGGTGCCCAGGCGACCCGGACAGTGCCAGCCAGGATGGGCCGCGCGTGACCGGGATGCGCCTGCCGGCCAAGGCCGCCGTCTACGCCCTGGTCGCGATCAGCGTGCTGCTGGTCGTCTTCCCGTTGCTGTGGATGGTGGCCGCCGCTCTCAAGACCCAGGCGCAAATCATTGATCCGAACGGATCTCTGCTGCCTGTCCATCCCCAGTGGGGAAACCTGTCGCGGGCGTGGAACATCGCTCCGTTCGGTACATTCTTTGTGAATACCGCGATATTCAGCATCGTCACCACGACGGGGCAGATCGCCACCGGGATGCTTGCCGGCTACGCGTTCGCGGTGTTCGACTTCCCGGCCAAGCGGGTGGCGTTCTACCTGGTGATGAGCGGGCTGATGATCCCGTTCACGGTGGTGATCGTGCCGGTCGTGCAGCTGCTGGCCGACTTCGGCTGGGTGAACACCTGGCAGGGGCTGCTGGTGCCGAACATCGCCTCGGCCCTGGGCTGCTTCCTGTTCCGGCAGTTCTTCCTGTCCGCCCCGGCCGAGCTGGGCGAGGCGGCGCGGATCGACGGGGCGGGCGAGTGGCGGATCTTCTGGCGCGTCTACCGGCCGCTCGCGCAGCCGATGATCGCGGCCTTCACGGTGATCGCGTTCCTGCAGAACTGGAACAACTTCCTGTTCCCGCTGGTCGTCACCAGCAGCGAGCACCTGATGATGATCTCCCAGGGCCTGACCATCTTCCAGGGCCAGATCACCGGCACCGCCTACAACCTGCTGATGGCCGGCTCCCTGATCGCCGTCGTCCCGGTCCTGGTCGTCGCCATGATCGCCCAGCGCAAGGTCGTCGAGGGCCTCACCCTCGGCGCGATCCGGTAAAGGGGAAGCGCCAGCCCCGATCCCCACCCGAGCCATCCCCGTCAGCCACACCCGTCACTCCCGTACTTCATTGTCGGAGTTCCGGCTACTTCCGTGCCCGTTTCGGACCCGTTTGCCCGTGCGGAACTCCGACAAAGAGCCGGGGCGGCCCTGGGAGGCGGAGACGCCACGATCCGTTCGGCGTAAAGGAAGGCGGTACCGGCCGCCGTCGGCACCGTCGCGACCTGCCGTTACGTGGACCTGCCGTTGCTTGGTGATGCCGTGGTCTCCGCCTTCGTGCCGTCGCCGGTGGCCGCGTCGTCCGGGCGCGTTCGCCGGGCGGCCATGTGGTCGGCGACGGCGCTGGCGACGGCCACTATGGCCAGCACCCCGAGGATGACGATCAGCGACAGTTCCGTGGGCACCCGGGGGACCTGCCAGGAGCCGAGGTGCCGCAGGCCCGTGGCCCGCATCGCCTCGGTGAGCAGCTTCACGCCGATGAAGGCGAGGACCGCCACCAGCCCCGGCTTCAGGTAACGCAGGCGGGCCAGCAGGGATTCGACGACGAAATAGAGCTGGCGCAGTCCCAGCAGGGCGAACGCGTTCGCGGCGAGGATGACGAACGTGTTCGTGGTGAGGCCGAAGATCGCCGGGATCGAATCGGCCGCGAATACGACGTTCGCCACCGCGATGGCCGCTACCGCGAGCACCAGCGGGGTGAACTTCCGGCCACCGGGACCGGTCACGGTGAACCGGGTGCCGGCGTATTCCTGCGACAGCGGCAGCACCCGGCGCAGCAGGAGCACCGTGCGCCGTTCCTTCACCTCACCTGCCTCATCGGGCGCTGGGTCCTTCTCGGCAGCCAGCGCGATGGCCGTGTAGAGAAGGAAGGCGCCGAGCAGGTAGAACGTCCAGGACGCCGCGGAGATCACGGTGACCCCGGCGACGACCAGCACGGCGCGCAGCACCATCGAGCCCACGATCCCGGTGAGGATCACCACGTCCTGCGCGGCCTCGGGCACCCGCATCCGCGTGATCACGACCAGGAAGACGAACAGGTTGTCGACACTGAGGCTGTACTCGGTGACGTAGCCCGCGAAGAACTGCCCGCCGGCGTGCGGCGGCCCCCACATGACCAGGGCGGCGCCGAACAGGCACGCCAGCGTGACGTACGCGGCCAGCCAGGACAGGGCGCTCCGCGGCCGGACCCGGGCGCGCTTGGTGGCCACGACCAGCAGGTCAAACGCCACGATCGCGACGAAGCCGCCGATCGTGGCCAGCCATGCGGCCAGCGGCACGCCGCCGCTCATGGCCAGTCCCTGGCTATCGTCACGCGATCGATCCTGCCAGTGGCTGGTGCTCCAGGCGGTGGTCAATATGCACGTAAATCATGGTAAAAGTTAGGCACTATCGCCATAGGTCCGGTCCGCGGCCACGCCTACCGTCGAGTGAAAGAGCCGAGGAAAGGCATCACCCATGACCGAGCTGCTCTCGAAAGACGGCTTCCGCGCCGCGCTCAAGGACGCCATCAAGGGCCGGGAGGCGGCCAGCGCGTCGTTCTCCCAGGCCTGGGCGGACGGCAAGCTGCAGCGCCACCACTTCGCCCGGTGGGCGGAGAACCACTACCACTACGTGGGCCCGTTCGCCGACTACCTGGGGTACGTCTACGGTAACACCCCGGACCGGTTCACCGAGGCCAAGGACTTCCTCCTGCAGAACATGTACGAGGAGGAACTCGCCGACATCCGCCACACCGACCTGCTGATCCGGTTCGCCGAGGCATGCGGCACCACCCGCGAGCGCATCGAGGACCCCAACAACATGAACGCGGTCACCCGGGGCCTGCAATCCTGGTGCTATTCCACCGCCATGCGGGAGCACTTCGCCGTCGCCACCGCCGCCCTGGTGGTCGGCCTGGAATCGCAGGTGCCGTCGATCTACAAGAAGCAGATCATCCCGCTGCGCGAGGTGTACGGCTTCAGCGAGGACGAGATCGAGTTCTTCGACCTGCACATCACCTCCGACGAGGTGCACGGCGAGCGCGGCTACCAGATCGTGCTCGACTGCGCCGACACGGCCGAGCTCCAGCAGCGCTGCCTGCAGTACGTGCGCTGGGGCGCCGAGATGAGGTTCTCCTACACCCGCGCGCTGTATGACACCTACGTCGCTCCCGACCTGGAAGGCGGCGGGCGGGACGGCGAGGTCCTCGTCGACGAGCTGATCGGCTCGGCCTGAGGGTGCCTCAGTGGCACGAGGTCGCGACCCTGCGCGACCTGCGGTCGCGCAGGAAGCTCGCGGTAACGGTCGGCGATACCGCGATCGCGCTGTTCTCGATCAAGGGCGACGTCTACGCGCTCGCCGACACCTGCGTGCATGAGCAGCGGCAGCTGAGCAAGGGGGCCGTCTTGTTCGGGAAGATCGTCTGCCCCGGTCACCAGTGGAAGTTCGATCCGGCGACCGGCGAGGCGGAGGGGCAGGACCGCTGCCAGCCGGTCTACCCGGTCCGGGTCGGCGATGATGGCGTCATCTCGGTGTCGCTCGACCGGGCCGGGGCTTCGCGGTGACGGGGGCATCGCGGTGACGGGCCGGGGCTGGCCGTCGGGGGGCCGGGCCATCGTGCTCGTCGGCGGGGGGCAGGCCAGCGCCAGCGCCGCGCGCACCCTGCGCCGCCGCGGGTACGACGGCGCCATCGTCGTCATCGGCGACGAGCCGCACCCCCCGTACCAGCGGCCTCCGCTGTCGAAGGAGTACCTGGCCACCGGGGACGACTCGTCCCTGGACCTGCTGCCGGAGAAGTGGTGCGCCGACAACGCGGTCGAGGTGCGGACCGGAGCGCGGGTGGTCGCGGTGAGTCCCCCCGACGGCGGCGTCGTCCTCGACGACGGGTCGTCGGTCCGCGCGGACGCCGTGCTGCTCGCCACCGGCGCGCGGCCCCGCCGGCTGCCCGGATCCCGGCTCCCCGGGTCCCAGTCCCCCGCCGACGACGGCGTCTGTTACCTGCGCAGCCGGGACGACGCCGACCGGCTGCGTCCCCGGCTCGCGCCGGGCAGGCGGCTGGTGATCATCGGCGGCGGTTTCATCGGCGGGGAAGTGGCGTCCGCCGCTTTGGAGCGTGGTGCCGCCGTGACGGTGCTCGAGGCCGGGCCCGCGCCGCTGGCCCAGGCCATCGGTCCCCGGCTGGGCGCGGCGTACGCGCGGCTAGTACGCGAGGCCGGGGTCGATCTCCGGACCGGCGCTAGCGTCACCGGAGTCCGGCGGGTCCGGTCCGGGCGCCTGGTGGTCGCCACGTCACGGGGTGATGTCGAGGCCGACGCGGTCGTCGCCGGGATCGGCGCGGTGCCCAACTCGGACCTGGCGGCCGGCTCGGGTATCGACGCCGACGACGGGATCCTGGTGGACGAATACTGCCGGACCAGCCATGACCGGGTATTCGCGGCCGGCGACGTCGCCCGGCACGCTCATCCCGGAGCCGGCGGCCGGATCCGGGTCGAGCACTTCGACAACGCGTCCCGGCAGGGGGCGGTCGCCGCCCGCAACATGCTCGGCGAGGCCGTGCCCTACGACGACCCGCACTGGTTCTGGTCCGACCAGTTCGGCCGCAACCTGCAGCACGTCGGCCACGCGGGCGCCGGCGACCGGATGGTGGTGCGGGGCAGCCTCGACGAGGATTCCTGGACGGCGTTCTTCGTCTCCGGAGACACCCCCGGCAGCGTCTCCGGCGGTGCTTCCGGCGGGCGGGTGACCGCCGCCTTCGCCCTCGACAACGGCGAGGACATCGCCGTCGCGCGCGAGCTCATCTCCCTGCGGGCCCGGGAGGCCGGCCGGGGCCGGCTGGCCGGGGAAGCACGGCTGGCCGACGAGATCCTCGCGGACCCCCAGGCGGACCTGATCGAAGCGATGGAGGAACTGGCATGAACGAGCTTGCGAGCGAACAGGCCAGCGCCGGACCGCACCGGGTCGCGAACTTCATCGGCGGCGAATGGGCGGGTGCCGCCTCGGGGCGTACCTTCGCCCGGGAGAACCCGGCGGCCACCAGTGAGGTCGTGGCCGAGGCGCCGGACTCCGGCGCCGGCGACGTCGCGCAGGCGGTCGAGCAGGTCGCGGCCGGGCGGCACGCGTGGTCCC
>JAFMRC010000231.1 GCA_017354375.1 Nocardiopsaceae bacterium
GCCGCGACCGGTGCGGGGGCCACCGGGGCCGCGGTAGCCCGGACCACCGGACCGCGCCCCAGCGGGACGGTCAACGCGGGTTCCGTTGCCGTCCAGCCGGGTGGAGTCGCCGGGAACGCCGGGTCCCCGGCCTCGCGGGCCGGGCCTCCCGGTACCGGGTCCCCCGGAACCGGGCCGCGCGGGACCGTTGTACCGCCCGGAGCTGCCACCCACGCGGGTGCTATCGACGCGGGTGCCACTGCCATACCCGCCACCGCCGGGACCGCCAGCACCAGAACCGCCAGCGCCGGGACCGCCGTTTCTGGCGCCGGGACCGCCGCTCCTGTAACCGCCTCGCGCGGTTGGCCCGGCTCCGCGGGCTGGTGCCTGCCCAGCCCCGCGCGCGGGAGCCTGCCCGCTCCTCCGGGGGGGCTGCCCGGCACCCCGGGAAGCACCGGGGCGGGGAGCGCCGGGGGCACGCCCGGTGGCGGCCGAGTGCGCACCGGTCTCGTAGTTGGCGTCGACCGCCGAGTCGCGCCAGAAGCCGTCCTCGCCCCAGCCCTCCGGTGGCGCGTAACGGTCCTTGCCCGGCCCGTTAAAGTCGTTGCTACTCACACGTCCTCGCTGTGGCTGTGCACGAGCCTCGCGGCCCGTTCCCTTGCTTGGAATCCGCAGAGGGGATCTGCGGGGACCGGTCCGGCACGTGCGTCATACGAGGCGCGTCATCCGACGCGGTGGCCTCGTCTCGCTGGGGTTCACTGACGATTCACTGACCCACACGGTACATGCCTTGCCCGGCCGTCCTGGTTCGCTCGGTGCCTGCCTCCTCGTGACGTAAGCGGAACGTTCTCTTCGTCACGTCCGTTACGGTGCCCGCGGGCTACCCGCCGGGCTACTGACCACTTCCGCCTGGCTGCTGACCCCTGCTGGCCGCTCTACTGGCCGCTTCGGGCCCGGCGTCCGCGTCTCGCGGGAGGCTCGCCAGTGCCCAGCACGTAGGACGTAGCGAGATGGTTCCATGCACAACTTTGGCAGACTTCGACGACATAGACCCGGAATTCTCCGTATTCAGCCGCCATTTCGTCCAACTCAGGCCCCCTCTTGACCCGTCCCGCGTACTGTCCGAGTTCGTCTCCGTACACATAGGTGACGTGCGTGAGGTTGCCCCCGCGGCAGATCGGGCAGGGCTTGGCGGTTGCCTCGCCGTGGAACTTGGCCGCGCGCAGCAGGTAGGGGTGAGCGTCGCAGACGTCCGCGAGCGTCGTGCGGCCGGAGCGGACGTCCGCGAGCGTCGCCCGCCGGACGAGGCCGTAGTCCACAACTGATCGCCGAGACGCCATGCCCTTCAGGGTAAGGGCACCGCTCGGCCCCGGCCAGAGCCCACGTGAACACCAGGTTGCCGGACGCCGGACGCCGGCGTATGCTGACGTCGTTCAGATCGATATATCGAACCGAAATATCTAACCGAGATATCGGCAAGAGATATCGCACAGATACACAGACCTTACCGACCTGGGAGATCCCGTGGGCCGCAACCGGACGGGCGTGCTCGAGTTCGCCGTGCTCGGGCTGCTGCACCGCACGCCCATGCACGGCTACGAGCTGAGCAAGCAGCTGAACATGGTGCTCGGCACGTTCCGCGCGCTCTCCTACGGGACCCTCTACCCCTGCCTCAACAAGCTGTACGCCGAGGGCCTGATCACCAAGGAAGACGATCAAAATCCTTCTTCCGAACGGATCGTCGCGCCTGCCCGGTCGCCAGCTTCTCGTAACCCCGCGGTCAGGAGCGTCGCGGGCAAGAGCGCCGCGGGCAGGCCGGGGCGGGCAGGCCGGTCGAAGATCGTCTACCGCCTCACCGCCGACGGCAAGGAGCGGCTGCAGGACCTGCTGGCCGAGTCCGGCCCCGGGGAATGGGAAGACGACGAATTCGGCGTGCACTTCGCGTTCTTCGGCCAGACCAGGGCCGACATCCGGCTGCGGATCCTGGAGGGCCGGCGGAGCCGGCTCGAGGACCGCATGGAAGGGGTACGCGCGGCGCTGGCGCGGACGGCGGAGCGGGTGGACAGCTACACGCTCGAACTGCAGCGCCACGGGCTCGAGTCGGTGGAACGCGAGGTCCGCTGGCTGAACGAGCTCATCGACTCGGAACGGCGCTCGGCGACCGGACCGCAGACGGAAAACCAGACAGATCGCGGAAGCGAGAAGGAGCATCCTGATGGGTAAGGTGCGCGTCGCCATCGTGGGAGTGGGCAACTGCGCCAGCTCGCTCGTCCAGGGCCTTGAGTACTACGCCGACGCCGACGACGCGGCTCGCGTGCCGGGCCTGATGCACGTGCGGTTCGGCGGGTACCACGTATCGGACGTGGAGGTGGTCGCCGCCTTCGACGTGGACGCCAAGAAGGTCGGCACCGACCTCTCCGAGGCGATATTCCTGAGCGAGAACAACACGATCAAGTTCGCCGACGTCCCCCCGACCGGCGTGATCGTGCAGCGTGGCCACACCTACGACGGCCTCGGCGAGTACTACCGCGACATCATCACCGAATCCGACGAGGAGCCGGTCGACATTGTCGCCGCGCTACGCGCGGCGCGGGCCGACGTGCTCGTTTCCTACCTGCCCGTCGGCTCCGAGGAGGCGGACCGCTTCTACGCCCAGTGCGCCATCGACGCGGGCGTCGCGTTCGTGAACGCGCTGCCGGTGTTCATCGCCTCCGACCCGGTGTGGGCGAAGAAGTTCACCGACGCCGGCGTGCCGATCGTCGGCGACGACATCAAGTCGCAGGTAGGCGCCACGATCACGCACCGCGTACTGGCCAAGCTGTTCGAGGACCGCGGCGTGGAACTGCTGCGCACCTACCAGCTCAACGTCGGCGGCAACATGGACTTCATGAACATGCTGGAGCGCACCCGCCTGCAGTCGAAGAAGATCTCCAAGACGCAGTCGGTAACCTCCCAGGTGCCGCACGAGATGCAGAAGGCCTCCGTGCACATCGGCCCGTCCGACCACGTGCCCTGGCTGGACGACCGCAAGCTCGCGTTCGTCCGCCTGGAGGGCAAGTCGTTCGGGGACGTGCCGCTGAACCTGGAGTACAAGCTCGAGGTCTGGGACTCCCCGAACTCGGCGGGCGTCATCATCGACGCGATCCGCGCCGCGAAGATCGCCCGCGACCGCGGCATCGGCGGCCCCGTCACCTCCGCCAGCTCCTACTTCATGAAGAGCCCCCCCAAGCAGTTCGGCGACGCCGAGTGCCACGCCCTCGTAGAGAAGTTCATCGTCGGCGAAATCGACCGCTGACGCCCCCGTCCCCGCTCGCCCGCCCGTCCGCGGTCCGCTCCCCCGTCCCCACCCGTTTGTGCCAAATGCGCTTTCGGTCACGCTCTAGCTGGCCCAAATGCGCACTCGGCACGCTGGGAGGAGGGGGGCGACCGAGCCCAAGTGCGCACCTGGCACGTTAACGGCAAGTGCGCACCTGGCACGTTAACGGGGTGCCCACGCTAACGGGGGCGGCTAGGGTGAACGGGTGTCCGTAGGGGCGATCGGTGATCTTCGCGCGGTGCTCGGTGAGGGCGGGTTTCGGCGGCTGTTCGCGGTCCGGCTGGTGTCGCAGGCCGGCGACGGGGTCATCACCGCCGGGGTTGGCACGTACGTGTTCTTCAACGCCAGCACGTTCCCCAGCCCGGCGGCGGGCGCCGCCGCGTTCGCGGTGCTGTACCTGCCGTACTCGATGATCGGCCCGTTCGCGGGCGTGTTCATCGACCGCTGGTCCAGGCGCCAGATCCTGGTCTGGTCGGCTCTGGTCCGCGCCGTCTTCGTCGTGGCCACCGCCGCCCTGATGGCGGCGGCCAACCGGGGCGTGCCGCTGTACGTCGCGGTGCTCGCGGTGCTCGCCGTGAACCGGTTCTTCCTCGCCTCGCTGAGCGCCGCGCTGCCGCATGTCGTGCCCGAGGGCAAGCTGGTCATGGCCAACTCGCTCTCCCCCACCATCGGCGGCGTCGTGAGCGCGCTCGGCGGAATCGTCGCGCTCGGGCTGAACGCAGCCGCCGGCGACACCGAGCGGGGAGCGGCGCTGACCGTGCTGGTTGGTGGCGGCTGCTACGTCGGCGCGAGCCTGGTCGCGGCCACCATGCGCAAGGACCAGCTCGGCCCGGACCGGGCGCGCTGGCGCGGCACCCGGATCCTCGCCGACCTGACGGAAGTCGCGGCCGGGCTGCTGGCCGGCGCGCGCTACGTGCTGCGGCAGCGCGGGCCGCGGGCCGCGCTCGGCGCCACCGGCGGGTTCAGCTTCCTGTTCGGTCCGCTGTTCCTGATGACGATCATCCTGTACCGGAACTACTTCTACCCCACCAGCGCCACGACCGCGGAGGCGCATGTCACCGTGCTCGCGGCGGTCTCCGCGATCGGCTACGCGTGTGCCGCGCTGATCACGCCGCCCGCGACGAGGCGGCTGTCGGTGCAGGCGTGGATCACGCTGATGATGGCCGCCACCGCCGTGGCCGTCGCGCTGCTGGGCGAGATGTTCCTCCAGGTGTCGTACCTGGCCATCGGGTTCTTCCTGTACCTCGGCAGGCAGAGCGTGGCGATCTGCGCGACCACGATCCTGCAGGAGGAGGTCGCCGACGCCTACCGGGGCCGGGTGTTCGCCTTCTACGACATGATGTTCAACGCCACCTACGTGGCCGGCGCCGCGCTGTTCGCGGCCTTCATGCCCGCCAGCGGCAGGTCCGCGGCGATCGTCGCCGTGGCCGCCGCGGGCTTCGTGGCCGCGGCGATCGCCTACCGGCTGTCGTCCGGGCGCACCCCCTCGGCCTCCGCCCACGCGAGCAGTTCCTGAGTGATTCGCTCCCGGCCGAGCTCGCCGTGCTCCAGCCGCAGCTCAAGCAGGTGGTTCCATGCCTTCCCCACCAGCGGTCCCGGCTTCAGCCCGAGGATCGACATGATCTCGTTCCCGGACAGTTCCGGCCGGATCGCGTCCAGCTCTTCCCGCTCCCGCAGGGCCGCGATCCGCGCCTCGAGCGCGTCGTAGGACGCTGCCAGCCGCGCGGCCCTCCGCGCGTTCCTGGTGGTGCAATCCGCCCGGGTCAGCACGTGCAGCCGGGTCAGCAGGTCGCCGGCGTCCCGCACGTACCGCCGCACCGCGGAATCGGTCCATTCGCCGTCGCCGTATCCGTGGAACCGCAGGTGCAGCCCGATCAGCTTCGACACGTCGGTGACGACCGCGGAGGGAAACTTCAGCTCCGTCAGCCGCTTGCGGGCCATCTTCGCCCCGACCACCTCGTGGTGATGGAACGCCACCTTCCCGCCGGGCAGCAGCGACCGCGTCTTCGGCTTGCCGATGTCGTGCAGGATCGCCGCCAGCCGCAGCACCAGGTCGCCCTCGAGGCCATACCTGGATTCCAGCTCCATGGCCTGCTTCAGCACGGTCAGCGAATGCTGGTACACGTCCTTGTGCCGGTGGTGCTCGTCGGCCTCCATCCGCAGGGCGGGCAGCTCCGGCAGCACCTGGGCGGCCACTCCGGTCCGCACCAGCAGGTCCAGGCCGTAGGCCGGGTCGGCGGTGAGCATCAGCTTGGTCAGCTCGTCGGTGATCCGCTCGGCCGACACGATCGACAGCCGGTCCGCCATCGACTCCATCGCCTCGGTGACTCCGGGATCCACGCTGAACCCCAGCCGCGCCGCGAATCGCGCCGCTCGCAGGATCCGCAGCGGGTCGTCGGAGAACGAGTCGGCCGGCCGGCCGGGGGTGCGGATCACCTTGTCCTTGAGCGCGGCCAGCCCGCCGAACGGATCGACGAATTCATACGACGGCAGCCGCGCCGCCATCGCGTTGATCGTGAAGTCTCGCCGCAGCAGGTCGGATTCCAGCGATGTCCCGTACCGCACGTCCGGCTTCCGCGACCCGCGCCGGTAGGCCTCGCTCCGGTAGGTGGTGATCTCGAACACGGCGCCGCGCTTGCGCAGCCCGACCGTGCCGAACTCGATCCCGACCGTCCACGTCTTGTCCGCCCACCGCCGGGTGATCGCGAGGACTTCCTCCGGGGTCGCGTCGGTGGTCAGGTCCAGGTCGGCCGGCGGCTTGCCGAGGAACACGTCGCGGACCGACCCGCCGACCAGCGCGAGTTCGTGCCCCGCGCTCGCGAACAGCTCGCCGAGCTCCGCCGCGGTCGGCGCGAGGGTACGAAGCAGGGTCGTGGCGGCCTTACGCTGGTCGCGAGAAATCATGGACTCTGACACGGGCATCGAGGGTATCCAGCCCATTCCCATCCAGCGAACGGCAATAACATGCCATCCGTGCGCACTGTGGTCCGGACCCTGATCGCGGCCCTGCTTTTCGCCGCGCCCCTCCTCCCCGTGCTGGAGGCGCCGGCCAGTGCCCAGGCAGGCAATCTAGTATCCCGAACGGATCATCCCGCCTCGCACTCGCTCACCGTCTCCATCGACTCGGTGAGCCCGGACTTCGCGACGCCCGGCAGCCAGGTCACGGTGCGCGGAACCGTCACGAATGCCACGCCCTCGCCGATCACTGGCCTGCAGATAGCGATGCAGACCTCGCCATCGAGATTCACCAGCCGGTCGGAGATGGATGGTTACGCGTCCAGCTCCGCCAGCAACAGCGGGTACCTGCCCGCCGCGCAGGTGGGCACCCCGTACGCGGTGGGCGGCACTCTTCACTCCGGCTCGACGCTGCGCTGGTCCGTGTCGTTCCCGGCGTCGACCGCCGGCTACACCCAGTTCGGGGTGTACCCGCTGCAGGCCGTCGTGTACGACGCCTCGTCCACGCAGCTCGCGACCGACCGGACGCTGTTGCCGTACTGGCCCGGCGGCGGCAACCCCGCCAACCCGATGAGCGTGGCGTGGATCTGGCCGCTGGTGGACGAGCCGCACCAGCGGCCCTGCCCGCAGACGCTGACGAACAACGGGCTCGCCCGCGGCCTGGAATCGTCCGGCCGTCTCGGCGGCCTGCTGAGTGCCGGACTCAGGTGGGCGGGCAAGGCGAAGCTCACCTGGGCGGTGGATCCGGCGCTGCTGTCGGACGCGCGGACGATGACGGCGCCGTACAAGGTGGGCGGCAACGCCGCGTGCACCGGCACCACCGTCAAGCCCGCCAGCAAGGCCGCCGCGACCTGGCTGTACAAGCTCAGGACGGATGCCGCCGGGTTGCCCATGTTCGTTACCCCGTACGCGGACGTCGATGCCTCGGCGCTGGCGCACGCCGGCCTGGCAACCGACCTGAAGTCCGCCTTCACCCTGGGCGACCAGGTGGCGGGTTCGATCCTGCAGCGCCCGTTCGGGAAGAACGGCGCGGGTACCGGTGACGGCGGGGTTCCCTCGGTCGCCTGGCAGGCCGGCGGGACCGCGGACGAGGACGTGCTGACCTCGCTCGCGAACGCCGGGATCGACACGACCGTGCTGGGAGGCAACGAAGATCCCTCGGTCGCGTCCGCCGCGTCCACCACCACCTCGGGAATCGGCACCACGATGAGGCTGCTGGACGCGGACTCCGGGCTGACCGACCTGCTCGGGACCTCGGGTGCCCGCTCCAGCGCCGGCCAGAGGTTCGCCACCGAGCAGGACTTCCTCGCCGAGACCGCGATGATCGTCGCCGAGGCGCCGTTCGCCCAGGGCCGGTCGGCCGTTATCGCGCCGCCCCGCCGCTGGGCCCCGTCCGCGGCCGAGGCGTCGGCCCTGCTGTCGGAGACCACCCGCGTCCCGTGGCTGCGGCCGGCCACGCTGGCGAGCGTGGCGTCATCCCCGTCCGGCTCGCGGCGGCTGCCGGGCGATCAGCCCAGCGGCGCCGAGCTGAGCCCCGCCTACATGAATTCCGTCAGGTCCCTGAGCTCAAGCCTCAGGATGTACCAGAACCTGCTCTCCCAGCCGAGCCAGGGCACCACCGCGTTGCTGGAGTCGGCGCTGGCGGCGGCCCAGTCCACCGCCTGGCGCGGATCCAGGAAGCGCTCGGGAAAGGCGGTGCTGGGCAACCTGGCGGACTTCGTGCGCTACTCCGAGCGGAAAGTGCAGATCATCACCGGGAAGAAATTCCTGCTCGCCGGCACCTCCGGTGACATCGCGGTCTCCGTGCGAAACGGCATGTCACTCCCCGTGCAGGTACGAATACAAGCAACCGTTCCCGGTAAAGGGCAGCTCTCGATCGGCGGACTGGGCGGGGCCTACACGATTGACGCGGGTAAGACGCAAACCGTGAAAGTGCCGGTGCATTCGACGGGCATCGAGACCACCACGGTGCGGCTACAGTTGGTGACGCGAGACGGAAGGCCGCTGCCCTGGACGCGGCAGCCAATGACGGTCCAGGTCACGAGGTACGGCCGAGAGCTGATCATCCTCATCGGCGCGGCACTGGGGGTGCTTGTGCTGACGGCGGGTACCCGATGGGTCCGGCAATGGCTGAACGACACGAGACCTGAGTCCCAGGATGACGCTGAATCGGGAGGCATCGGATGACAAGGCCGAACTGGCCCCCCGGGCCGCCGCCCGATGACTACCCGGACGACTACGGCGACTACCCGGACGACGGGTACTCCGACCAGCAGCCGACGTTCACTCCCCGCGATCACCCGGCACCGCCGCCCCTCCCCCCGAACGCCCGGCAGGTTCCTCCCGCACCTCCGGGTGCGCGGCGACCCGGACGAGCCGGTGGCGGTTCTTCCCCGCCCGGCCGGGGCCGGCCGGGCTCCCCTGTGCCACCGCCTCCGCCGGCCGCGCCCA
>JAFMRC010000232.1 GCA_017354375.1 Nocardiopsaceae bacterium
GGTATGGTCGGGCGCCGACGCCGTGGCCAACGGGCTGGCCGACGAGGCCGGCGGCCTGCGCGACGCGATCGGGATCGCGCGCCGCCGGGCCGGGTTGGCCGCTAGCGCTCCGGTACGGGCCTACCCGCGGCTGGGACCGCTGGACCAGTTCCGCCCGGCCGAATCCAGCGAGGCGCGACCCGCCGCGGCCCCGTCCATCGACCCGGCTGGCGTGGCGGCCGGGGCGCTGCTGGCGGCGTTCACCGACGGCTGGGGCCCGGCGTGGCAGTTCGCCGCCCAGGCGGGCCTGCCCCCATACGGCCCGCTGATGCTCCCCGGCCCCCTGCGGATCACATGAGCGCCCCCGTTCGAGCGTCCCAGCATGCGCTCGATTGCGCAATCGATGGCGTTATGGCGCGCTCAAATGCGCAATCGAGCGCGTTGACTGTGAAGATCGGCTGAGGAGGGCTGTGGAAGCTGGGTTGCGGGATGCGCTATCCGGATGGGCGGCGGGGGTCACGCTGGTGACGATCGCGGACGGGCGTGACGACATCGGGACGACGGTGAGCGCCTTCTGCCCGGTGTCGCTGGACCCGCCGCTGGTGCTGATCTCGCTGATCGGGGACTCCTACCCGGCCGAGGTGCTGAGCAGGCCGTCGCTACCCGCCGCGCGGTTCGCGGTGACGCTGCTGTCTTCTTCCCAGCGAGTGCTCGCGGGGCGGTTCGCCGCGTCCGGGCGGCCGAGCGCGCGGCTGGCCCTGGATGACGTGCCGCATACTCGCGGCGAGGAGTCCGGCGCGCTGATCCCGTCCGAGGGACTCGCGGCGCTGGAATGCTCGGTCGCCCGCCGCGTCCCGGCGGGCGACCACCTGCTGGTGATCTCCGCGGTCGAGGACGTCGCCTACGCCGTGGAGGATGGCGACCCCCTGATTCGCTTCCGTGGCCGCTACCCGGCTCTGGGGTGACGGTTGCTCGCAGCGGTTCTAGCGTTCGCCGGCGTTGCCGCGATCATCAACGTCACGCCGGGTCTCGACACGATGATGGTCCTGCGCTCCTCCGTCTCCGGCGGCCGGCTCACCGGGTTCGTAAGCGGCATCGGAATCAACGTGGGGTGCCTCGCGTGGGGGCTGGCCGCCGCGGCCGGGGCCAGCGGGCTCCTTCTTGCCTCCAGGGACGCCTACGACGCGCTGCGGGTCGCCGGGGCCGCGTACCTGACCTGGATGGGCTGCCGCGCGCTGTGGCAGTCGCGGCGTCGGCCCGGCGAGGACGCGCCTCCCCAGCGCCCGGCCAGGGAACCTCGCGAGCCCACTCCGCGACGATTCGCCGCCTTCCGCTCCGGGGTGCTGACGAACCTGCTGAACCCGAAGGCCGGGATCTTCTACATGAGCCTGCTCCCGCAGTTCATCCCGCACGGATCGTCCGTGTTCAGCACCTCGATGCTGCTGACCCTGGTCGATGTCGCCGAGTTGCTGGTCTGGTTCTGCGTCGTGTCCATGGCGGCGGCTGCGCTGAGCGACCGGCTCCACCGAATGTCCTTCCGGCGAAGGATGGAGCAGCTCAGCGGGCTGGTATTCATCGGCTTCGCGGTAGACCTGGTCATGGAGCGCAGCCTCTGAGCGACAACCCCGTTGGTACCCCTGCTGCTGCGGGACCGTGTACGTGGTGCCGATACTGCTGTGGCCCTGCTGTACGCGATGGCGTAGCCGCGTACCCTACCGGTCGGCGGCGATTGCGACGGTGCTGTCGCCGGGCAGGGCCGGGAACGCCAACCTACATAAAGACGAGTGGCGCCCCAGGAAACCCGGGGCGCCCTCGCTGCGTTTGGTGGTGAAGCCTCCGCAGCTGAGAGCCTGAAGCTCTTGCCTCAAGTACATGCTAGCCGTATGGCCAAATAGTTTCAACTCAACGTTCCATAGGCACCAAGAGGCGCGGTCGCCCCCCATCTTCGGGCGCCCTACTTCTGAACGTCGCAACATTCACGCGAGTATTCCGCACATCGTTGCCAAAACTACCGACCCTGAAGGCCGCAGCAAGCCTGGCCGCGATCTTTCCCTTGTGCGAGGTTGGGCTCGCCGCCATATTCTCCTGACCTCTCTGATGCGCGACGGCGCCTGCCACAAGATCAGCCAACTGGAGTCCATTGTTACATCCCGAGTCCATGCACGCAGCGGCGACCAATACGGTCGAGTTCATACGACGGTTAACCATTTCACGCACTGTGTCATCAAAGGCGAAGCCTCTCGGGGTTGAAATCTCGTCGATCAACGCGCACGCCAGTTCCCGCCGGTTTATAATACCCACCAGAAGCCTGGACGTGACTCTGGCCTGCGCGATCCAGCTTGGACTACCTTCCTTGAAAGGATCCGCGCCACGGGTTCGATCTACCACGGTCGCGGCGATGTGAGCGTCAGACCACTCAAGGGCGTCGATAAGTTCGCAGTATATCGAGAAGCTACCTCGCGTGATCTTGCTGAACTTGAACTCATCCTGGGCTGAATGGCGGTCCCTGATGTCTCGGATGGACCGCATCAGCTTGCCAGGATGACGCAATTTAACTGCACCGACGACAAAGAAGCGACCCGCGCTTGCCCGGACAGCGCTCTCATCCACGAAAATAAGAGCGGTCGGATACTTCAACGGTACGCGCACGATTTCTTCCACGGAACCTGAAGGCATAAGCCACCTCGGATTGCGAAGCAACTTAACGTCAGGAAGTCACGATAGCAGCCCTTTCTCATTGATCGCCAATCAGCCGCACAAATGCCATATATGGCGTTAAATTACTCGCTAGACATATCGGTTCATAGCTGATCATTCACCTTATGGCTGGTCATTCGACGTAACTGCGGGGGATGCGGCGACCGGATTGCCAGACGGCGCGGATGAGGGGGACGCCGGGGCGGTAGGCCAGGTAGGCGTGCGACGGAGCGTCCAGCATGACCAGGTCGGCGCGGGCGCCCGGACCCAGCCAGCCCACGTCACCCCGGCGAAGAGCCAGTGCGCCGCCCGCGGTCGCGGACCAGACCGCCTCGGCGGTCGTCATCCGCATGTCCCGGACGGCCAGTGCTATGCAGAACGCCATCGACGAGGTGTACGACGATCCTGGGTTACAGTCGGTGGCCAGGGCCACTACCGCCCCGGCGTCCAGCAGCCGCCGGGCGTCCGGGTACGGCTGCCGGGTCCCGAACTCCGCGCCCGGCAGCAACGTCGCCACCGTGCCCCGGTATCCCCCGCCACCGGGCGACGCCTCTCTCCCTCCACCAGGCGGCACCGCCGGGCTCGACGACGCGAGGGCGTCGACGTCGGCGTCCGACAGGAACGTGCAGTGGTCGGCCGACGCCGCGCCCATCTCCACGGCAACGGACACGCCCGGTCCGGGGCCAAGCTGATTCGCGTGCACCCTCGGCGTCAGCCCGCGGGCGACCCCCGCGCGCAGCACCGCCCGCGCCTGGTCGGCGGAGAACGCGCCACGCTCGCAGAACACGTCCACCCAGCGCGAATGCGGCGCGCACGCGTCCAGCATCGGCCCGCAGGCCAGCGACACGTACGCGTCCGCGGACCCGGAGAACTCGGATGGCACCACATGCGCGCCGAGGTAGGTCACCTCAGGGGTGACCTCCGCGGCCAGGGCGACCGAGCGCGCCTCGTCGGCCACCGTGAGCCCGTACCCGGACTTGCACTCGAAGGTCGTCGTACCCTGCCGCAGCATCTCCGCGGCGAGCCGCCGCAACTGCCCGCGCAGCACCGTGTCGGACGCGCCCCGCGTCGCGGCCACCGTCGACCGGATACCGCCCGCTGAGTACGGCGATCCCGCCATCCTCGCGGCGAACTCGCCGCCTCGCTCCCCCGCGAACACCAGGTGCGCGTGCGAATCGACGAAGCCCGGCAGCACCGCCCGCCCGCCCGCGTCCACCACCGTGTCGGCCGCGGGCGCGCGGGACGCCGGGCCGGTCCACGCCACCCGGTCGTCCTCGATCACCAGGGCCGACTCCGGCAGCGCCGCGAAGCCGGGACAACCGTCTGGCCCGACGTTCGTCACCAGCTCGCCGATCCGCGTAACCAGCAGGCTTTTGGCCACCGTCGCCCCTTTACCGAGCACCGCGTCCTAACCGAGCACGGCATCCCAACCAAGCACCGCATCTTAACCGAGCACCGCGTCGATACTGGCCGCTAGCGCATGCGGCACATCGTCCACCAGCAGGTGCCGCCCGTCCCGCACCACATCGGCCCCCGAGGCGACCACGTGCCGCACGTCCGCCGCGGTCCCGGCCGCGACCAGCACGCCCAGCGGGTCCGCGCCCGCGCCCGGATCCGGATCCGCCCCCGCCAGCCGCGGGCTGTCCAGCGGCACCGTCACCAGGTCCGCGTACGCGCCGGGCACGATCTCCCCCGCTTCCGGCCAGCCCAGGCAGGCGTGCCCGCCCGCGGTCAGGAAACCCATCAGCGATGACGGCGCGAAGTGCCCGCGGCGACGCGACACCAGCCGCTGCCCCAGCTCCAGCCAGCGTGCCTCCTCAAGGAGGTCCACCACGCTGTGGCCGTCGGACCCCAGTGCGACCGGGCAGCCGGCCGCCGCCAGGTCGCCGAACGGCCCCACGCCGTCGGCCAGGTCCGCCTCGGTCAGCGGGCACGCGCACACCGTGGACTGCGCCGCCCCGAGCCGCGCCACGTCCGGCGGCGAGACGTGCGTCGCGTGCACGAGGCTCGTCCTCGGCCCGAGCACGCCCGCCCCGTCGAGCACCTCGGCCGGCGTCCCCCCGAAAGCGGCCTGGCACTCCGAGTTCTCCCGCGGCTGCTCCGACAGGTGCGCGTGCACCGGGGCGCCGTGCGCACGGGACCAGGCCATCACCTCGCCCATCTGGCCGGGCGGCACCGCGCGGACCGAGTGGATCGCCGCGCCGAGCCGGGCGTGCGGGGCCGCCATGCCGAGGGCGTCGCAGCCGAACTCCGCCATCCGGGACGCCCACGACGCCGCCGAACCGTCACCGAACCGCAGCTGGGCGCCGGACAACGGCAGCGCCGATCCGCCCGGCGCGAAGCCGGCGGCGAGATAGCACGTATCCAGCAAGGTGATCCTGACGCCAGCGTCCCGAGCGGCGGACACGAGGAGCCGCCCCATCTCGTTCGGATCGGAATAGGGCCTCCCGCCGCCATCGTGGTGCAGGTAGTGGAACTCGCCGACGCAGGTGACCCCGGCCAGGGCCATCTCCGCGTAGACCGCGCGGGCCAGCGCGTAGTAGGAATCGGGCGTCAGCCGGGACGCGACGTCGTACATCCGCTCCCGCCAGGCCCAGAACGTGCTTCCGGCCGCCTGCCCGCGCAGCGCCCGGTGGAAGGCGTGCGAGTGCGCGTTCGCCAGGCCCGGCAGCGTGAGCCCTGACAGCCTCTCCGTGCCCGGCGGCACGCCGTCAGCCGCGATCCCCGCCGTGACCGCGGTGAACCGCTCCCCGGACGCCTCGACCAGCACGTCATGCGCGAGCCCGCCGGCATCCCCGCCGAACCCCCCGCCGCCAAGCCACGCCAGCTCGGCGTGCCAGCGCCGGACCGCGGTCATTGTTCCGGCGCGAAATCGACGCCCAGCGAGTTCGCGTCGGCGATCCGCCGCGCCTCCGGGTAGCCGGCGTCCGCGTGCCTGATGACCCCCGTCCCCGGGTCGTTGGTGAGCACCCGCTCCAGCTTCTGGGCGGCCAGCCCGGATCCGTCCGCGACGCACACCTGCCCGGCGTGGATGGACCGCCCGATGCCGACGCCCCCGCCGTGGTGGATCGACACCCACGACGCGCCGGAAGCCGTGTTGACCAGCGCGTTCAGCAGCGGCCAGTCGGCGATCGCGTCGGAGCCGTCGGCCATTCCCTCGGTCTCCCGGTACGGGGAGGCGACCGACCCGGTGTCCAGGTGGTCGCGGCCGATCGCGAGCGGCGCCGCGAGGTCGCCGCGGGCGACGAGCTCGTTGAACCGCAGTCCGGCCAGGTGCCGCTCGCCGTAGCCGAGCCAGCAGATCCGCGCGGGTAGGCCCTGGAATTTCACCCTTTCCCCGGCGAGCTTCAGCCAGCGGTTCAGCGGCTCGTTGTCCGGGAAGAGCTCCGCGACCGCGCGGTCGGTGGCCGCGATGTCCTCAGGCGAGCCGGACAGCGCCGCCCACCGGAACGGCCCCTTGCCCTCGCAGAACATCGGCCGGATGTAGGCGGGCACGAACCCGGGGAAGGCGAACGCGCGCTCGTACCCGGCGAGCCGCGCCTCGCCGCGGATCGAGTTGCCGTAGTCGAACACCTCGGCGCCGCGGTCGAGAAAGCCGACCATGGCCGCGACGTGCGCGGCCATCGACTCGCGCGCCCGCCGGGTGAACCCGCTGGCGTCTTCCGCGCGCAGCGCCGCCATGTCCTCCAGCGCCACCCCGCGCGGCAGGTAGGTCAGCGGGTCGTGCGCGGAGGTCTGGTCGGTCACCACGTCGACCGGGGCTGAGGTGGCGAGCAGGTGCGGCAGGACTTCGGCCGCGTTCCCTATTATCCCGAACGAGCGGGGGCGCCTGTCATCCCGCGCCCTGACTGCCTTCCGCACGGCATCGTCGACGTCGTCGGCTACCTCGTCGAGGTACCCCTGCTCGATCCTTCGCGCCACCCGGGACGGGTCGCACTCGACGCAGATCGCCACCCCGCCGTTCATCGTGACCGCGAGGGGCTGCGCGCCGCCCATGCCGCCGAGGCCGGCGGTGAGGGTGATCGTGCCGGCCAGCGTGCCGCCGAAGCGCTTGGCCGCGACGGCGGCGAACGTCTCGTAGGTGCCCTGCAGGATGCCCTGGGTGCCGATGTAGATCCACGAGCCCGCGGTCATCTGCCCGTACATGGTCAGGCCGAGTTGCTCCAGGCGGCGGAACTCCTCCCAGGTCGCCCACTGTGGCACCAGGTTCGCGTTCGCGATCAGCACCCGGGGCGCCCACTCGTGCGTGCGCAGCACGCCGACGGGCTTGCCGGACTGGACGAGCAGGGTCTCGTCGTGGTTAAGCTGTCTCAGCGCCTCCACGATGGCGTGGTAGGCGCCCCAGCTTCGCGCGGCGCGCCCGGAGCCGCCGTAGACGACGAGCTGGTCCGGATGCTCGGCGACCTCGGGGTCGAGGTTGTTCATCAGCATCCGCATGGCGGCCTCCTGCGGCCACCCCTTGCACGTAAGCGCGGCGCTCCGCGGCGCCCTGACGTCTGTCACGGGACAATCATCCCCCCGCGCCCCGCCCCGCAACACCCCGCGCTCATGGCTCAGCTCTCTACAAGCCCGGTCCCCCTGGAGGTTCAGTTTCGCTGGAGGTAACGCAGGACGGCGAGCACGCGGCGGTTGTCGTCCGCGTCCAGTGGCAGGTCTAGCTTCATGAAGATGCTGTTGATGTGCTTGCCGACGGCCTTTCCCGTGACGACCAGCCTGCCGGCGATCGCCGCGTTGGACCTGCCGGATGCCCTTCATCACGGTCCGCAGGTCCTCCAGGGCGGACAGCGTGCTCGTCCGCGCCTCCGCGAGCAGGTCCGCCAGCGCCTCCGGATCACATCCGAGCAGTTCCTCGGCCAGCCCGAGGCTCATCGCCACCGAGACGAGCCTGGCCTGGGTGCCGTCGTGCAAGTCCCGCTCGATGCGCCGCAACTCGGCCGCCTGCACATCGACCGCGCTGCTCCGGGTCCGGGTCAGCACGTCGATCCGGTCCGCCAGCTCGCGCTCCCGGCCACCGCGCACGCGTGCCCTGACCGCCATGTGGCAGCAGAGCAGCAGCCCCAGCACCAGGCACGGCCACGCCGGCCAGAACGGGCCGGCCCCCGCCAGCGCCCAGATGATCAGCAGGCCCAGCGCCAGCACCCCGGACACCCATCCGTGCACGGCGAGCACCCGATGACCCGCTTCCTCCAGCAGGCCACGGCGGACGGCGGCCTGCAAGGCCAGCGGCACGCTCAGCGCGAACCACTGCCAGGCCGGCCAGAAATAACCTCCCCCGGACAGCCCCCAGCCGACGAGGCCGATCGTTCCCAGGACCGCCGAGGCGGCTGCCTCCAGGCGCAGGAAGGTCCCCCAGCGTAGGTACCATCGCGGGGCGCGATCCGTCCGCGTCTCGGCTCTCACTCCTCGACCATAAGCGACGCGGGCGGCCCCGGGCGGTAGGGATTTCCCCCGCATTCGGGAAGCTATCTCCCCGGCGCGACTGGGGGACTTGCCCCATTACCCGCGCGAGCGCTTCTCCCTAGCGTCGAGCGCGTGACGCTGGTGATGATAAGCGCGCTGTTCTCCGCCATCCTCTACGGAATCGGAGCGGCCGTGGAACAACGGCAGGCAGCGACCGTTCCGGAGGAGTCGGCGGGCAAGCCGCGACTGCTCGCGGTGCTGGCGCGGCGGCCGACCTGGTTGCTGGGCATCGCGGCGCAGTCCGGCGGGTTCGCGGCGCACGCCGTGGCGCTGCGCTCCGGGCAGCTGGCCGTCGTGCAGATGATGGTGGCCGGCGAGCTGATCGTCGCCGTGCTCATCGTGCGCTGCCGGTACCGCCAGCCGCTGAGCCCGGCCGGGTGGGCGGCGGCACTGACGGTCGTCGCGGGCATCGCCTCGTTCATGGCCCTGACAGCCGGGACCGCTGACGGCCTCGGACGGGCGGCCGGCGTTCCGCAGTCCCGGACGCTGATCGCGGTAGCGGCGGGTGGGACCGGCGCCGCGGCTCTCGCCGGCG
>JAFMRC010000233.1 GCA_017354375.1 Nocardiopsaceae bacterium
GCTGGAGATAATCACCGACCACGAAGGGCACGCGGTCGGTCACGGGTGCGCCCGGCTCATCCGGGAAACCGGAAGCAAAAGCGGGAGCAACGGGGGCCTGGCCCGCGACGGCCCGCCCGGCGCCGGATGGGACTTCACACGCGACGCGACCAGGCCGGGGCCCGACGGCGGGTACGGGAGCTGGATCCTCACCATGCCCGGAAGCGGGCAGCCCGGAACTGGGCAGCCCGGGAGCAGGAACGCCGACGGCGGGCGGTCCGAAGGCAGGGAATACCGCGTCGAGATGCACAAGATCCCGCTGCGCGACTGCGACCACAGGTACGCCACCGATGCCTACCAGCCCGGTGACCTGCTCCGGCACCTGGTCCAGGTACGCGACGGCGAGTGCTCCTTCACCGGGTGCTCCCACAATGCCACCCAGTGCGACTTCGAGCACACGGTCCCCTGGCACGAAGGCGGCGCCACGGACGGCTGCAACGGCGCCATGCGATCCAGGCGCTGCCACAAGGTCAAGCAGTCCAGGGGCTGGACCGTCACCCAGCCCGAGCCCGGCTGGCACCAATGGCGCGCACCCTCCGGCCGCACCTACACAAAGGGGCCGAAGAGCTATCCGGACTGAGACCGGCGAGCCGCTGATTGGACATGCTGATAGGACATGAAGCATGACATACCGCAGCGGCAGGCACTTCCTCCAGATCCCCGGGCCGACGAACGTCCCCGAGCGGGTGCTGCGCGCGATGGCCGCGCCCACGATCGACCACCGGGGAGCCGAGTTCGCCGAGCTGGCCAGGCAGGTGCTCGCCGGAGCCGGGAAGCTGTGCGGCGCCGCCGGGCCGGTCGCCCTGTATCCCTCCTCGGGAACCGGCGCCTGGGAGGCGGCGCTGGTGAACACGCTGTCGCCGGGGGACCGGGTGCTCGCCTTCGACACCGGGCACTTCGCCTCGCAGTGGGCGCGGATGGCGTCCAAGCTCGGCCTGGACGTCGATCTGGTCGCCGGTGACTGGCGCCGTGGCGTCCAGCCTGAGCAGGTCTACCAGAAGCTGGCCGCCGACCCCGGGCACCAGGTCAAGGCCGTGACCATCGTCCACAACGAGACGTCGACCGGCTCGGCCAGCCAGATCCCGCCGATCCGGGCCGCGATCGATCGCGCCGGGCACCCGGCGCTGCTGCTCGTCGACGCGATCTCCTCGCTCGGCTCGGTGGACTACCGGCACGACGAGTGGGGCGTGGACGTCACGATCTGGTCCTCGCAGAAGGGCATGATGCTGCCCCCCGGCCTGGGCCTGAACGCGGTCAGCGAGAAGGCCCTGGCCGCCTCGGGCGACGCCCGCCTGCCGCGCAGCTACTGGGACTGGCCGCCGGTGCTCGCCGCAGCGGACACCGGCGCGTTCCCCTATACGCCCCCCACCAACCTGCTGTTCGGGCTGCGCGAGGCCCTGACAATGCTCGATGAGGAGGGGCTGCCCGCGGTATTCGCCCGGCACGAAAGGCACGCGGAGGCCACCCGCCGGGCGGTCCGCGGCTGGGGCCTGGACCTCGTCTGCCAGCACCCGGACGACTACTCCCGCACGCTCACCGCCGTCCTGGTCCCCGACGGGCACGACGCGGACCGGGTGCGCCAGGTGATCCTGGACCGGTTCGACATGTCGCTCGGCACCGGCCTCGGCCGGCTGGCCGGGCGGGCGTTCCGCATCGGCCACCTCGGGGACCTGAACGACCTGTCGCTGGCCGGCGCCCTGTGCGGGGTGGAGATGGGGCTGGCCCTGGCCGGGGTTCCCATCGCCCCCGACGGCGTCCGCGCCGCCCTCGGCTACCTCGCCGAGACCGCCTGACCTGGCGACCTCACCGCCCCGCTAGGGCTCGGCTCAGAACTCGGTGGAGCACCACGGGGTGGTTCCGGTCCCGAGCATCAGCCGGGCCTGGCGCAGCGCATCGGGATCCCCGCCGATCCGTCCCGCGCGGGCCAGGTCCATGACGGACGCGCCACCCAGGTACAGCGAGCCGAGGGTGGCGGCGTCCAACCTCAGGACGGGACCGGGCGACTGCCCGGCGGGCCGGCACGCGGCGCCGTCCGGTCCGCCCTCCAGCAGCCACCGGCCCTCGTTCCACGGGCAGAAGGGATCGGCGATGTCGAGGATCAGGCTGCCCTCGGCGGCGTAGCGCCTGCGGCGCAGCGCGGCCGGAAGGTCAACCAGCCGGACCCACAGGTGGTCGTGCACGCCAGTGACCACCAGCTGGCGGCCGTCGGCCAGCCCCCAGCGCAACGGCTCGCGCTCCGGGCGGCCGCTCGCGATCACCTGGTCGGTCAGGTCCAGGTCGGCCAGGTACGCCCACAGCCCGCGGTAGGCGGCGCCGGTCAGCGCGATGAGGTGGTCCACGATCACCGAGGCATGCGCGGAGTACCGGTCCTCCCGCCGGATCCGGTAGACCGCGTATCCGCTCGGATGCCCGCAGGCGTCCCGGCACAGCAGGAACCGCGTTCCGGGTGGCGCGCCGTCGCCCGCCAGGTCGTGCCATCGGCCGGAGTAGGTGCGCACGTCGCCCACCTGGTCCCGGCGGACCCGCTCGTGGATGGCGGGAAGCAGTTCCCGCGCCGTCCGCGCGTCGATCAGCTCCAGGCCGCAGTCGTGATCGCCGCTCGCTAGCCCGCGGGCGGCGCCGCGAGGTAGCCGCCAGGAACTGTCCCAGGTGGCCGGGCCGTACCCGAACCGGCCGTAGATGCCCGCCTCGCTGGCTCCCAGGCCCGCCAGCGGGACTCCCCGCGCGTGCAGGTCGTCGAGCTGGGCGCGCATCAAGGACCGCAGGACGCCGCGGCGGCGGCGCAGCGGGTGCACGGCGACGTACGAGACCCCGGCCATCGGCACCCGCTGCTGGCCCGGCACGGTCAGCTCCATCGAGAATGACATCGCCGTCCCCGCCATGTGCCCGTCGGCGAAGGCGCCCAGCGGGCTCTCGGCGGCGACGACCGATCGGGTATGCCGCCGCTGGCCCTCGTCGTGCACGAAACCCCAGGCGGCGTCGAAGACGTCCAGGAAGCGTTCCATCTCGTCATCCCCGACGGGCCGCACCTCAATGTCCACGGACCCCATTTTCCGCCGGGCGCGGGACACCGCGAGCACCGAAGACGACGCCCTTGAACTCCGGGCCGAGCAGGGTCACCACCGCCACCGAGAGCAGCGTCGGCCCCACCGTCGCGGCCAGCGCGAACGGGTAGCCGTGGGTGGTGGCGAGGTACTGCTGGAGCGGCAGGTTCAGCGACGCGAGCAGGTTGCCGACCTGGTAGGTGACGCCGGGATACGACCCGCGGATGGCGTCCGGCGACATCTCGGTGAGGTGGGCGGGGACCACTCCCCAGGCCCCCTGGACCACGAACTGCATGAGGACCGAGCCCAGGATCAGGAGCGGCAATCCGTTCTGCGGGAAGACGAAAAGCGGGATGACGGGGAGCCCGAGCGCGGCGGCGCACGCGATCGTGCGGCGGCGGCCCGCCCGCTCGGACAGCGTGCCGAACGCCACGCTCCCGGCGATCGCGCCGAGGGCGTAGCACACGGTGACCCACGTCGCGGGGATCGGGTGGAGGCCGGCCCCGCCGTTGCCCGCGGGGGACTTGAGGAACGCCGGGTAGAAGTCCTGAGCGGAATGCGCCATCCAGTTGAGCGCGGTCATCAGCACGACGAGGTAGCCGAACCGTCGCATGACCGAGCGGTCGCCCACGACATCCCGCACGGTGATGCGGTTGTCGCGCATCACTCGCCGGGTGTCCTGCCACGCCTCCGATTCCGCCACCCGCCTGCGCAGCAGCAGCGCGGCCAGCGCGGGGAGGAAGGACAGCACGAAGATCCACCGCCAGCTCAGGCCGAGGGCGGTGATCGCCAGGTACGCGAGGGCGGCGAGCAGGTAGCCGAGCGGGTACCCTTCCTGCAGCAGCCCGGAGAAGAACCCGCGCCGCTCCGGGGGCAGCTTCTCCATGGCCAGCGCGGCACCGAGCCCCCACTCGCCGCCCATCCCGAACCCGTAGACGGCGCGCAGGATGATCAGCACGGTGATGTTCGGCGCGATCGCGCAGAGGATGCCGGCGCCGGAGTACAGCAGCACGTCGGCGATCAGCGGGCCGCGGCGGCCGGACCGGTCGGCCCAGATCCCGAAGAACAGGGCGCCGAAGGGCCGCATCACCAGCGTGGCGGTCGTCAGGAACGCCAGCTCGGTGGCGCTGGCCCCGAAGGAGGGGTCGCGGGCGATGTCGGACAAGACCAGGACGACCAGGAAGTAGTCGAACGTGTCCATGGACCAGGCGAGCAGGGCGGCGAGGAACGAGTTCCGCTGATCGCCGGAGAGCCCGGCAAGCCCGGAGAGCCGGGGGAGCCCGGAGGGCCTGATGACTGTGAGGGGCATGGCCGCTTCCCTTCGCTCGTTCGTGCGGCCAGCTTCCCGGGGGCATGCTGGTCCGGGAAGTCATGCGGGCGAAGCGGTCACACACCGGGGATTGCGGGCATTGCGGTCGGCCGGAAACCCCGGAATCCGCCGGAGACCCTGGAATGTGACGCGGGTCACCTTACCATTTACGACATGCGTAGCGTAATCACCGATCCACGGCGCTGGAGCCTGGCCCGGCAGCTGGTCACGCTGCAGCTGGGCGTCGTGGTGGTCGCCGTGGTCATCGAGGCGACGATCGCGGTCTACCGCGGGCCGGGCAGCGGCGGGGACTGGCGGCAGCGCCAGGTGCTCGGGCTGGTGACGCTCACCGAGGTGGCGCTGCTCGTCGGGATCGCGGGCTCGCTCTACATCGCCGACCGGGTGGAGCGGCAGACGTTCGGGATGCCGCCGGCCGAGATCGCCCGGCGCTACCAGGGCTATGACGAGATGCTGGACAAGTTGCAGGACTCGCTCGTCCGCACCGACGAGCTGCTCACGCGTGCCCACGACCACAGGAACCACCTCCAGACGGTCATCGCCCTGATCGAGGAGGGTCACTACGACGACGCGGTCGAGGCCTGCGTGGCGGAGGACGAGGCGCCGACGGCGCCCGGCGGCCGGAGGCTGAGCCACGTCGCGGACCTCGTGCTGGCCTCCCGCCTGCCGGCCCTGCTGGAGCGGGCCGGGCGCGGCGGCGTGGAGCTCAGGCTGGCCGGCACGCTGGGCGCGGTGCCGCAGGATCTCTGCTACGGCCTGGCGGACGTCGTCGGGAACCTGCTCAGGAACGCGGTCGAGGCGGTCGCCGCCCAGGCCGGGCGCGTGGGGAGCGGGGGGAGCGGGGGGAGCGACAGGTGGGCGCGGTTGCGCCTCGAGCGCGGCGCCGACGGGTCGATCCACGTCGAGGTGCGCGACAACGGCCCGGGGATCCCGGCGGAGGGCTGGGAGAAGATATCCGAGCCCGGCTATACCACCAAGGGCGGCGAGCACGGGTACGGCCTCGCGCTGACGCGCGAGAAGGCCAGGGAGATGGGCGGTGAGGTTCGCGCGTTCAACGACGGCGGCGACGGCGGCGGTGCCGTCTTCCTGGTCAGCATCCCGCTTGACGCGGCGGGCCGGGAGAAACGTGGAGTGACACCGTGAAGGCGATCATCGTGGAAGACGAGCCGGCCCAGGCCCGGCGGCTTGAGTGCTGCGTGGCGGAGACCAGGTGGCTGGAGCCGGCCGGCTCGGCCGCCACGAGGCAGCAGGCCGTCGAGATGGCGCGCCGGGTGCACCCGGACCTCGTCCTGCTCGACTTCGGCCTCCACGGCGTCGCCGACGAGGGGTTCGCCGTCTGGGACGTCCTGCACCACCTGCCCGAGCCGCCGGCCGTGATCGCCGTGACCGGGACCCGGAACCCCCGCACGATGGTCAGGGCGATGCGCTACGGCGCCTACGACTTCATCGTCAAGCCCTTCACCGCGGCCGACGTCAAGGCCAGGCTCGCCGGCTACGCCACCTTCCATCGCTACCTCGCGGGCCTGCAGGCGGAACTAGCCCAGAAGTCCATCGACAAGATCTTCCTGCGCTGGCGCGCCCGGCCCTGCCAGCTGCCTCCCGGCATCGAGGAACAGAGGCTGGCGGCGGTCATCGAGGTGCTGCGGGCGGCCGACGAGCCGCTGCGCGCGGCCGACGTCGCGGAGCGGCTCGGCGTGTCGCGGGAGACCGCCAACCGGTACCTGATCTACCTGTACGCCGACGGCACCGCGGACCGGTTCCCCTCCCACGGGCGACCAGGTCACCCGTCCTACCGCTATGCCCTGGCCTCCCCATGGAAACCGGCGCCGGACGCCCCCGGGACCGGCGAGTAAGCACCGGACCGCCTCCGATCTCATCAGTTTAGGGCCGGGGGCGTTGGCTGAGGACTTGGCGGACCGTGGATTGCCTGTCTATCCAGGTCCGGGTCACAGGGCAGATCCAGCCCGCCACGAGCAGGATGTCATCATGCAGCGATTCCAGGGGACGGTTGTGGATCGGCTCGTGGTGAGCGATGCGGTTGCGCAGCCGGTGGATCCTCGCGAGTTTGTCATGCACGGCACGACGACGGCCCTGACCTGGGAACGAACGGTACAGGCACGTCCGCCACAGGGTTCGCTCGTAGCGGCTTGCGAGCAGGTATCGCCAGAATCCGATGGGAATTTCGGCGATCACCCGTCCGGGGGTTTCGGGCCTGCCGCTGGAAGTGGCCTGTCGCCGGGCATCGGCTATCGCGCGGCACGCTTCGGAGCTGAAGAGCCCGCTCAAGCCGAGATACCAGATCGGCGACCCGTGCCTGCTGCGAGATAGTACCGTGAGCTGATCGTGCATCGCGTTGCGGAGCAGGATCTCAAGGTGCCCCAGCACGACCCAGAATGCGGCGCCTGCTTGCGCGTTCCACTGGTATAGATCGAGAGCCCGTGCGACATCGCCACGGACGGCCTGCCGATATGGAGCCAGGCGCTCCGCCGAGATCCTGCGTTCAAGGACGACTCCCTCGGTTGCCGTCAAGCCCGGGATCCTTTACCCTAGAAGACGAAAACCCCGGTCGCCTCTGCTAAGCATGCCGCCGGGGTCCATTTTTGCCATCTGTGCCCCTGTCGATGCTAAGCGTATCCGTTTCGTGATCGATGCGTGGCCTGATACCGCGACCCGCCGCTGGTCAGGTGAGCGTCTCGTCGTTGCCGGCGGTCAGCTTGCCGACGGCCTCGCCGAGCATCCGCGCCAGTTCCTCGGGGGTGGCGGCGCGGACCGCGTTCTCCATCGCCACGCCGTCCTCGCCGGCCACCACCCGCGCGGGCGGGGAATCCGACCGGACGCAGTCGGCGATCACGCGCGCGGCATCGTCCGGGTCCCCGGCGGTCCGCAGCCGCTGCGCGCTCGCGCGGGCCAGCGTCTCGAACGCGTCGGCGAACCGCGAGCCGGGCGGCGCCAGCTGCGACGGCATGGCCTCCGACATCGCGGTGCGGAACAACCCGGGCGCCACCACCGTCACCGCGATCCCGGTCCCGGCCAGCTCCGCCCCGAGCACGTAGGACAGGCTCATCAGCGCCGACTTCGATGCCGAGTACCAGCCGCCGAACGGGGCGGGCGCGATGTCGTTCACCGACGTCACGTTCACGATCCGCCCGCCGCCGCCCGCCCGCATCACCGGCACCGCGGCGCGGACCAGCCGCATCGGCCCGAACACGTTCACCTCGAAGATCCGGTGCGCGTCGGCGTCGGTCGCCTCCTCCAGCGGCGCGAGCCCGCCGGTCCCCGCGCAGTTGACCAGCGCGTCCAGCCGACCCGCCGCCGCGGCCACGCCCCGGACCGCGGCCTCGCACGACGCGGGATCGGCCAGGTCGAGTGGCACGTGCATCACGTCCGCGTCACCGAATGATCCGGCGGGCGCCGCGGTCCGCGATCCGTAGAACACCCGGTCCCCGTCCGCGGCGAGCCGCCGCGCCGTCGCGAGGCCGATCCCGCTGGACCCTCCGGTCACCAGGACAGCAGCCATGGAACGACCCTAGACGCCACGATCCGTTCGGACAATCACGATCTTCATCCCTAACGGGTGGTCGCGCCTGCCCCGCCCCGGCCTCCCGCGGACGTGGTGACGAAGGCGGCGAGGTCGGCGCTCTGGCGCAGGCGGCTCGGCTCGTGCACGTACATCATGTGGCCCGCCTCGTAGTAGGCGAAGCTGATGTTGGACCGCAGCTCGTCCGGGATCTGGAGGTGCGCGAACGCGTGCTCGGCGGCGAGGAACGGGGTCGCCCCGTCGTGGTAGCCGCAGGCCACGTAGACCCGCAGGTGCGGGTTGTGGCGCATGGCCTCGCCCAGCATCGAGGAGACCGACACGTGGCGGCCCTCGAACTCGGCGTAGCTCCACGGCTGGACGTTGCCGGTCAGCGTCTCGTACGGCAGGTCGGAGGAGTAGCCCAGCTCGGCCCGGACGTAGTGGTTGAGGGCGGCCGAGTACGGGCCGGTGAGCGCGACGCTGCTCGGGTCGGCGGACGGGCGCTCGCCGCCGTCGTCGGGCTCGGTGCCGGTGAACCGCCCGTCCAGGCGCCCGGTGACCAGCCCGCGATGGCGGAGCAGCTCGCGGAAGAACCGCTGGTGCTCGATCCGCAGGTTCACCCGCCGCACGTAGTCCTCGGACAGGCCGGTCACGGCGGCGACCCGGCGGGCGAGGTCGTCGCGCTCGGCGGCCCCCAGCCGGGCGCCGCGGGCCAGGCCGAGCGGG
>JAFMRC010000054.1 GCA_017354375.1 Nocardiopsaceae bacterium
GTGGCGGCCCGGGTCGCCGACGAGGCCGAGGCCCTGGCCGAAGCGGGAAGGGCGGCCAGGGCACGCTGGGCGGCGGTGCGCTGCGATGCGGCCGACGCGGAGCAAGTCGAGGCCGGCGCCGTGATATGCCACGCCGCCTTGAGAGCGGCCGGCAGCCCGTCCCCGCACGCGTACGAGCCCGTTCGCACTAGTCGCCATACCCCGTTGGCCTTCGTGAACACCCCGGTGGCGGCACCGTCCTGGAACGCGGTGGCGACCTCCGGCGTGGCGGAGGCCGCCGGGGCGAAGGTGGCGATCGCCCACTGGCCGCCGTTCGCGGTGCCGACGTGCAGGGTGCCGGCCCGGATGCCGCCGATGACCTGGCCGGGCACGTGTCGGCTCGCCTCGAACGCCCGCGTCAGCGCTGCCGCGAGCGGCGATAGCGCTGACACGGTCTTAGCCGGCACGGTCGCGGCCGATGCGGGACTCGCCGTGCTAGCCGCGCTGGCCGCCGAGCCAGCCACGATCGCGGTGATGGCGGAGATAAGCGCCAGGCCCGCGAGAACGGGCGCGGGCACGCGCCGTACTAGACGGCCGAATCGGTTACGCGTCACCCTATGGTCCTTCCCTTGGGCTGGATTCTTCCTCCGGGCCTTTCCCTTGGCCGGGATCCCCGGCCAAGGGAAAGCGTGGCTTACTTGCCCGGGTCGCGGAAGACATGAAAATTCTTGACGTCCTCATGGCGCGCGTCAAGGGATCGGGTATTTCGAAAGTTTTCATGAGGAGTTTCGGTGAGCAGGCGGGGGATCTCGGCGAACATGCGGCAGATATACCGTCATCCGAGCGATTCGCGTACGATGCAGTGGGAAGCAACGGTCGTCCTGAGGGCGACCTGGTCCGAAAGGTTTCGGAAACGGCCAGGAAGGGTATGCCGGTGCGGCAGCGGAGAACGGAGCGCGCGGAACCATCGTTTGACACTGAGCTATCCGGGCCGTCCGGCCCCTGGCGCGATCCCTCCAAGCCCGTCGCGGAACGGGTCGCGGACCTGCTGGCCCGCATGACGCTGGACGAGAAGCTCGCGCAGCTCGGCAGCGTCTGGATGGGTGCCTCCGGAGACGGGGACGGCATCGCTCCCATGCAGGACCAGTTCAGCGACGAGCTGCCCCCGCTCGACGAGCTGATCAAGGACGGGCTCGGGCAGCTGACCAGGGTGTTCGGCACCCGGCCCGTGGAGCCGTCCGCCGGGATGCGCGCCCTCGCCGGGCTGCAGGAGCAGATCGTCGCCGCGAACCGGTTCGGCATTCCCGCGGTCGCGCACGAGGAGTGCCTCACCGGGTTCGCCGCCTGCAGGGCCACCATCTTCCCGGCACCGCTCTCCTGGGGCGCGGCGTTCGACCCGGAACTGGTGCGGGCGATGGCGAGGTCGTTCGGTGCCGGGATGCACGCGGTCGGCGTGCACCAGGGGCTCGCGCCGGTGCTCGACGTCACCAGGGATCCGCGGTGGGGCCGCACCGAGGAGACCATTGGCGAGGACCCGTACCTGGTCGGCACCATGGGCGCCGCCTACGTATCGGGCCTGCAGGAATCCGGCGTGTACGCCACGCTCAAGCACTTCGCCGGGTACTCCGCGAGCCGGGCCGGACGCAACATGGCCCCGGTGTCGATGGGGCCGCGGGAGTTCGCCGACGTGATCCTGCCGCCGTTCGAGATGGCCATAAGGGCCGGCGCCAGGTCCGTGATGCCCGCCTATAACGACATCGACGGCGCGCCCGCCAGCGGCGACCCGGAACTGCTGACCCGGCTGCTGCGCGACCGGCTCGGCTTCGACGGCCTCGTGGTGTCCGACTACTACGCGGTCTCCTTCCTTGAGCTGCAGCACGCGGTCGCCGGCTCGCCCGGCGCGGCCGCCGCGCTGGCCCTCTCCGCCGGAATCGACGTCGAGTTGCCCAGCGTCCGCTGCTACGGCCCGCCGCTGCGCGAGGCCGCCCTCTCCGGAGAGGTGCCCGAGGAGATCATCGACCGCGCCGCCGCCCGGGTGCTCACCCAGAAGTGCGAACTGGGGCTGCTCGACCCGGGCTGGACCCCGGTCCCCGGACTCCGTCCGGGGTCGGACCACAGTGCTTCCCGGGGGCCGACCGCCGCGCCCGACCTGGATCCGCCCGCCAGCCGCGCTATCGCGCGGCGGCTCGCCGAGGAGTCCGTCGTCCTGCTCGGCAACGACCGCGGCGCGCTCCCCCTCGCGCCCGGCGCGAAGGTCGCCGTGGTCGGGCCGCTCGCCGACGACAAGCTCGCGTTCTTCGGCTGCTACTCGATGCCTCGGCACCTCGGCCAGGCCCACCCCGAGGCCGCCGACAGCGTCGATGTCACGTCCCTGCTCGGCGCGCTGCGCGCCGAGATCGGCGACGTGGCGCACGCCCCCGGCTGCGCCGTGACCGGGTCGGACGAGTCGGGATTCGCGGAGGCAGTCGCTACCACCCGTTCGGCAGATGTGGTTGTGGCCGTTGTGGGGGACGTGGCCGGCTTGTTCGGGCGCGGCACCTCCGGGGAGGGCTGCGACGTGGCGGACCTGCGGTTGCCCGGGGTGCAGGAGGCACTGCTGCACGCGCTCGCGGACACCGGCAAGCCCCTAGTAGCCGTGCTCGTGACTGGGCGTCCGTACTCGATCGGGTCCGTGGCCGGGCGGCTGGCCGCGCTGGTGCAGGCGTTCTTCCCCGGCGAGGAGGGCGGGACCGCCATCGCCGGGGTGCTCACCGGGAGGGTCAATCCCAGCGGCAGGCTACCGACGGAGATCCCCGGGCCGGGCGCGCCGCAGCCGTCGGTGTACCTACGGACGGCCAACGCGGCCTCGCATTCGGGCAGTTCGGTCGATCCGGAACCGCTGTTCGCGTTCGGTCACGGGCTGTCGTATACCACGTTCGGGTACTCGGACCTGGCCCTGTCGTCGCCGGCGGTGCGGGGGGACGGCTCGGCGGAGATCTCCTGCACGGTGCGGAACACCGGGTCGCGGTCCGGCGACGAGGTGGTGCAGCTGTACCTATCGGATCCGGTCGCTCAGGTGACACGGCCGCGACGGTGGCTCGCCGGATTCGCGCGGGTGCCGCTGGCGGCGGGCGAGGCGAAGCGGGTGACGTTCACGGTGCACGCCGACCAGACCTCGTTCACCGGGCTTTACGGCACCCGGATCACCGAGCCCGGCGAGATCGGGGTGGCGATCGGCGGCGCCTCCGATGACCTGCCGCTGACCGGGTCGTTCACGATCACCGGGCCGGCGCGCTCGGTGGGGGCGGACCGGGTGCTCGGCACGCCCGTCACCGTGCGGCCCCTGGAATAGCCGTCCGTCACCATGCGGGCCGTGAGCGTGCGGACCGTGGAATAGCGGAATGGCGGGGCTGGTTGGCGATGGCATGAGTGTGGAGTCGCAGTCGCAATCGCAGGAGACGGTGCAGTTCTGGTTCGATCCGCGATGCCCGTGGGCGTGGATCACCTCCCGGTGGATGCTGGAGGTCGAGAAGGTCCGTCCGGTGAAGACCGAGTGGAAGGTCATGTCGCTGGCCTACCTCAACCTCATCCAGCACGAGGGCAAGGGCCTGTCCGAGGAGTACCTCGCCAACATGCACAAGGCCTGGGGGCCGATCCGGGTCGTGGCCGCGGCCGGCGAGCGGAAGGGACACGACGTCTACGGACCCTTGTACACGGCGATCGGCACCAGGCTCCACAACGAGGGACGCCGCGAGGATCCCGCGGTGATCCCGGAAGCGCTTGAGGAGGTCGGGCTGCCGGCGTCGCTGGCGTCCGCCGCCGAGAGCGAGGAGTACGACGAGCTGATCAAGACGTCGCACAACGAGGCGTTCGACGAGGTGGGCATCGACGTCGGGACGCCGGTAATCCGGGTCCGCGGCAAGACGATATTCGGCCCGGTCGTAACGCCCGCCCCCAAGGGCGAGGCCGCCGGGACGCTGTTCGATGGGGTGGCGCTGGTCTGCCAGACGGACGGCTTCTTCGAGCTCAAGCGCACCCGCGACCGCAAGCCCTCGTTCGAGTAGGCCCGCCGCGGCACGGCGCGGTAGCACGGTCGCCCAGAAGATGCCAGGTGCGCACTTGGGCACGCTCTTGCTGACCCAAAAGCGCACCTGGCACATTAGGCGGGGTGCCTCGTTTCGCGTCACCCTCCCTCCCGCTGCGGCCCGAGTGCGCACTTGGGCAAGCTCTTGCCGGCCCAAACGCGCACTCGGCACGTTGGGTGAGTGCGGGGCGCGGGCGCGGGGCGCGAGTGCGGGCGCGGGGACAGGCGGGGTCGGGGGCAAGCGGGCGCGGGGCGGGGGGCTAACCGCGGGCTACCCCGTCATGGCGCGGAGGCTCTCCTTGAGGGAACTCATCGTGGCCAGGACGGCGGTGGGCTCGTAGCCGCAGTGCGCCATGCAGTTGTCGCAGCGCGGATCCCTGCCGCGGCCGAAGTTGTCCCAGTCCGTGGTGTCCAGCAGTTCCTGCCACGTCTGGGCGTAGCCGTCGTCGAGCAGGTAGCAGGGCTTCTGCCAGCCCTTGAGGCAGTACAGCGGAACGCCCCACGGGGTGCACTGGAAGTCCTTCTTGCCCTCGAGGAAGTCCAGGTACAGCTGGGAGTGGTTGAACCGCCACTTCTTGCGGCGGCCGTCCGCGAACGCCTTGCTGAACAGCTCCCGGGTCTGCGTCACTCCCAGGAACCGGTCCTGGTCGGGTGCCTTGCTATAGGCATAGCCGGGGGCGATCTCCAGGCGGTCCACGCCGAGGTCGTCGTTGATGTAGTTGAGGGTGTCGATGAGGTCCTGAGGCGTTTCCGTGTTGAACACGGTGGTGTTCGTGTAGACCTGGAAGCCCTTCTGCTTGGCCAGCTTGATCGCCTCGACGGCCTGCTCGAAGACCCCGTCCTTGGAGACGGCCTCATCGTGCTTGGCCCCGATGCCGTCCAGGTGCACCATCCAGGCGAAGTTCTTGTCCGGCTTGAACTTGCCGATGTGCTTCGGCAGCAGGACCGCGTTCGTGCACAGCACGACGAACTTCTTGCGCTTGAGCAGTTCGCTGGTGATCACGTGGACCTGCGGGTGCATCAGGGGCTCGCCGCCGGCGATGGATACCATCGGCGCACCGCACTCCTCGACGGCCGCCACCGCCTGCTCCACCGGCATCCGCTGCTTGAGCGTCGAGGCCGGGTGCTGGATCTTGCCGCACCCGGCGCACTTGAGGTTGCACGCGAACAGGGGCTCCAGCTCCATGATCAGCGGGTACTTCTCGACGCGCTTGATCTTCTGCTTCATCAGGTACGTTCCCAGCTTCACCGTGAGGTGGAGTGGCATCGCCATAGGTCTGCTTGCCTCCCTCTCGTGCGCCGCCGTTTCATGCACCGCGCATGGAACATACAGCGTGTATGTCCCATGATGGCTGTATGGCCTCCCGCTCGCAACCTCGGCGTGCCGAGCACGCCTCCGACACCCGCGCCGCGCTCGTCGCCTCCGCGCGCCGCCTTTTCGCAGCTCAGGGCTATGACGCCACGGGAACGGAGCAAATCGTCGCTGACGCTCGCGTCACCCGGGGGGCGCTGTACCACCATTTCCGCGACAAGGCGGACCTGTTCCGGGCGGCGATGGCAGAAGCCGCCGGGATGGTGGCCCAGCAGCTTGTGGACGAGCAACTGGCATCGGAGTCCCCCTCCCCCCTGACCGAGATCCGGAACGGCGTATCCGCCTTCCTCGACGTGTGCGTCGGAGGTGATTTCCAGCGGATCGTGCTCGTGGACGGGCCGCGAGTCCTCGGCTCCGACGCCTGGGAGGAGCTCGTCGACTCCTACGGTCGGCAGCTTCTGGAGGAGTGGCTCGACCGCTGCGTGGAGGCCGGTGAGTTGCAGGCCGTTCCCACGGGGCCGCTCGCCCGGCTACTGATCGCGATGCTCACCGAGGCCAGCCTGGCGATCCCCCGCTCTCCCGACCCGGCGACCGCCCGCGACGACTTCGGCACGGTGCTCGACCGCCTGCTGACCGGGCTACGGCCCCCGCTACAGCCCCGGAAGGCTACGTTTTCGTAACCAGTAATAGCCCCGCGTGCTTGCCAACGAATAGCTACGGCGCATGGCCATCTTTGCGTAGTCCATATATGGCCCGCAGGAAAATGTCACAAGTGATTGTGGCCAGGCCCGTCTATGCTACGGTATCTGAGGTCCGCACATAGCTAGCATATACGACAGTTGTACGCCCGCTAGGCCTGTGGCCTGTGCGTGCTTTGTGAAGTATGCACCTTGGTCAATTAAGTGATTTGATGGCCGCGCCAGGGCCTGGGTCCCTGCTGCCCGCTGAACCATCAATCCGGCCTGTCTAACTCAATTAGGTGAAGGTGGCAATGGCTCGTTCCCCCGTCGAGTCCCGTACCTCTTCCCCGTTCGACCCGGTCCCCGCGCCCGCCCCGCGGGTGCTCTCCGGATCCCTCGGGAGCGATCAACTTGGGCAGCCGGACACCGGTCCGCCCCTGCCTTCCCTACCCGCCCGAGGCGATGCCCCGTTCCTACGCAGTGATGCCCAGGCCGCTCCCCCCGTCCCGTCCAGCACCGGGGGATCGGCGCTATGGGTCGGCACGTTCGTGCTGGCAGCATGCGCGCTGGTGACGCTCCTGATCATGGCGGTGCTGGGGGGGAACAGCAGCAGGTCCACCACGACGGTGGTCACGGCAGTCGGTGCCGTCGCCACGGTGGTCCTGGTGGTACTGCTCGCCGTGCTCCGTCAGCGGTACAGTGCCGCCCTGCACGGTGAGCATCAGGCCGCCGAACTGCAACGGCACGGCGTCGCCGCGCAGCGAGAGCGCCAGGCCGCCGAACTGCAACGGCAAGCCGTGGAAATGGCCCGGCGTGCCGACGAGCGCCAGGCCCACTACGCCAAGGTGATGACAGAAATGTCGGACATGGTCGGCCATGTGATCAATGTGCAGCTTCCCGCCATGCTGAGCGGGTCCGAGGAAGTTCCCCCACTGCCCCAGACCATCGCGGATGACAGCGAAGTAGCCGCACTGGGCAACCGCATCGCGACCGCCGTGGCGGACAGCGCCGCGAAGCTCAGGGAACACCTCGATGACCAGATCGAGTCCTCCCGGCTGGCGGTAGTGACGCTGGCCAGGCGAGTCCAGGCATCCGCGCACCGCATCCAGGAAGAAACGACCCGCATGGCAGACCGCCACCCGGGCGATCCCGACGTCCTGGAATCCAGCATGCGGGTGGACCACGCGGCGGCCCAGCAGGCACGGCACGCGCAGAGCGTCGCCGTGCTGTGCGGGGAATGGCCGGGCCAGCAGTGGCCGCAGCCACTAGCCCTGGTGGACGTGGCTCGCGCTGCCTCCAGCCGGATCGTTGCCTACCAGCGGGTCACGGTATCGGGCGAGCCCGAGACCGCCGCGAGCGCCAGCATCGTCGAGCCGCTGATCCACCTGGTCGCCGAGTTGCTCGCCAACGCGACACAGTCGTCACCGCCCACGACCCAGGTTCTCGTCACGATCCGGACGGTGCAGCGTGGCGCTGTCATCGAGATCGACGACGGCGGTGTCGGCATGGAAGAGCACCGGCTCGACCAGGCGCGGGAGATCATCTCCGGGAAGCGGCTGCTCAGGCTGGGCGACCTCGGAGAGGTTCCGCAGACCGGCATGGCGGTGATCGGGCAGTATGTCCGCCGCCACCGTTTCCGGGTAGACCTGATGCCCTCGCCGTACGGCGGTGTGCGCGCGGTGATCCTGGTGCCCGCCGAAATGGTGGTGAGCCTGGAGCCGGGCGGCATATCGGCATTCCCCGAGGTCACGCCGCCCGCCGCGCCCGTCAGGCCCCTGGCATCGGAGACGCCGTACACGCCTCCGCCCTCTCCCCCGTCCCCGGTTTCGATGCCCCCTACTGGATCGACCTCGCCGACCTCGCCGGAGCCTCGGGTCACCCGAACCTCACGGAGAGAGCAGGCCGGTGCCGCCGCGTCACCCGCGTCGGCGCCCGTGACGGGTTCCGACGGGCTGCCCCGGCGGCGGTCGCGGCGAGGGGAATCCGAGCAGCCCCTGACCGGAACCGAGCCGTCCGCCGAGTCGGCCCTCCCCCAGCAAACGCCGGAACAGGTCGGCCAGTGGATGGCCGCGTACTTCCAGGGTTCGGGTAGCGGTTCGGGTAGTGGTTCGAGCAGCACCCCACACAGCGGCTCAGGCAGCCAGGCCGATGGGCCGGCGGAGCCGATGAGCCGACCGGACCCCGGCTACGGCGATTCCCCTAGCGGCGGCACTGACGGCCCTGAGAACGAGTCAGTCTAGGCATCCGGACGGAGACGAACGAGGATATGCAGGTCGGGAACTGGATGATCGATGAGGTCACCTGGGTGAAAGGCGTACGTCACGTCTTGGTGGCCACCTCGGACGGGCTGGTAACGGCGCGTTCTGAGGGAACTAGTGAGGACGTTGCTGACCGGGTAGCGGCCGCTTGCGCGGGCCTGCACTCGCTGGGCCGAAGCATAGGGAGGGAATTCGGGACTTCCGGCCGGGGCGTTCAGCAGGTCATGGTGGGCTTCGACGGCGGCTACCTGTTCGTGCGGCGGGCCGGGGATGGCTCGCACCTGGCCGTGATCACGGAGCAAGTTGTCGATCCGGCACTTGTCGGCCAGCAGATGCAGGCACAAGTAGTCAAGATCGGGCAGCGGAATCTCTCGGCTCCGCCACGGCCCTCCAACCACACCTCGATCCATCGCACCACGACATGAACGAATATGACAGTTATCACGATCGCCCGGTACGCCCCTACGTCGTGACCGGGGGGCGCGCGCGCCCGTCCCGTAACACGATCAGGCCTGAGACACTACTGGTCGTGGCTGACGCCGAACGGCCGCTGCCGGTCTCGGCCAGCAGCGAGGAGCGTGCGCTGCTGCGGATGTGCCATCGGCTACTGTCCCTGGTCGAAGCCGCGGTTCACCTGGGATTGCCGGTCAGCGTGGTCAGCGTGGTCGCGTCGGACCTGATCGATAGCGGGTTCCTCGCGGCCCGCAGGATGAACGTGGAAGGGTCGCAGTTCGGGGCCGGGCAGGAGGAAACCCCGGGACGCGCCAGGCCGGATCGGAAGTTCCTTCAGGAGGTGCTTGATGGTCTCCGCAAGCTCAGGTGACCGTTACCTGGCCGGTACCGTCCGGCGCTCCGCCAAGATCCTGGTCGTCGGGCCGTTTGGCGTGGGCAAAACCACGCTGATCGGCTCGGTGAGCGAGATCAGCCCGCTTCAGACCGAAGAGACGATGACCGTTGCCAGCATGGGGATCGATGACCTCGCGGGCCTGGAGGAGAAGTCCACCACAACGGTCGCGATGGACTTCGGCCGCATCACCCTCAACCAGCAGGTAGTGCTGTACCTATTCGGTACTCCGGGGCAGCGCCGGTTCTGGGACCTGTGGGAAGGACTGGCCGACGGGGCGATCGGCGCCCTCGTCATCGTCGATACCCGGCGGCTAGAGGGCAGCTTCGAGGTGCTCGACCAGCTTGAGCTGAGGAAGGACGGCCTGCCCTTCGCGGTGGCGGTCAACGTCTTTCCCCAGGAAAGAAGTTACAGCACGGCGGAGCTACGCGAGGCGCTGGACCTGCTGCCAGAGACGCCCATCGTTCACTGTGACGCCCGCGACCCCAAGTCGTCGGTGGACGCGCTGATCGCCCTCACCTCATACGCCCTTGCCACAGAGAAAGGTTTCGCGTGAGCACGTCAGAGACTTCCAGCCGGCGAGTGGCGAGCCTGGACCTAGAAGGCCTGACCCCGCTGATGGCCACCACGCTCACCTCCGACCCGCGCGGCGCCTACCGGCGGCTGCGGGAGGAATGGGGGGAGGTAGCTCCGGTCGAGCTCGAGCCCGGGGTGAACGCGTGGCTGCTGATGGGCTGGGAGGAGATCTGCCACGTAGTCCGCCGTGAGCCGCTGTTTTCCCGGAACCCGCGCAACTGGCGCCTGTGGCAGGAGAAGGTCGTCGCACCGGACTCCCCGCTAGGGCCGATTATGTTCCCGAGGGACAGCGCCTACTACAACGACGGCGTGGAGCACTACCGGTTGCGCACACCGATCGACGACGGGCTCGCGCGGATCGACCAGCGCCGGATGCGGCGCTCGGTGAACAAGATGTGCGCCGACCTGATCGCCAGCTTCGCCGCCAGGGGCGAGGCCGACCTGATATCGGAATACGCGGCGCTCATCCCGATGCTGGCCGTTACCGACCTGTTCGGGCTGGACATCGCGGAAGGTCGTAAACTGCAGCGCGCCCTGGTAGCGGTGTTCGGGGTGGGCGAGGACGCCCAGGACGGGAACCGCGCGTTCGAGGAGATCATGGGACGGGCCATGCAGTCCCACATGGCGGATCCGCAGGATGATCTCACCACCGTGTTCCTCAACCACCCGAACCTCCGCGACGCTGGCGAGGTCGCCCAGTCCATGGTCCTGATGATCACCGCCGGCTATGAGACAACCCTCACGTGGATCGCGCACTCGCTGCGGATGATGCTCTCTGACCCCCGTTTCGCCGGCCAGCTGGGGGGCTGGCGGCCGGGGGTGGACGACGCCCTGGACGAGGTCCTGTGGCGGGAACCGCCGATGGCCAACATGCCCGCCCGTTACGCGCTGCGCGATACGGAGGTGGGTGGCCAGCCGATCCAGCGGGGCGATGCGATCATCCTGGGCTTCGCCGCGGCGAATGGCGACCCGCGGATCCATACCAGCGACATCTACATGGAGCTGGGCAACCAGTCCCACCTGGCCTGGAGTGCGGGACCGCACACCTGCCCGGCCCAGATCCCCGCCCGGATCATCACGCGCGGCGCGGTCGATACCGTACTGAGCCTGCTGCCCGGCCTCCAGATGGCATGGTCGGACGAGGATCTTAGCCCGCGGCCATCACCGTGGACTCGCTGCCCCTCGGCTCTCCCGGTGACCTTCCCGCCGCGCCATGACATGACCCCGCCCCCCGGGCAGTAAACCACCCCGGACCAGTAACCACCGCGGACCAGTAACGCGGCCAGCGCGGCACGGGCGGCGGCTCGGAGCTGGCTCGCGTAGCCGCCGCCGAACAGGCACACGTGCACCAGCAGCGGATGCACCTGGTGCAGCGGGATCCGCGCCCGCCACCCGTCGGCCAGCGGGAACGCCTCGTCGTACGCGGCCAGGATCCGCTCCAGGTGCGTCGCGCCGAACAGCGCCAGCATGGCCAGGTCGGACTCCCGGTGACCGCCGTGCGCGGCCGGGTCGATCAGCCAGCCCCGACCGCCGGACCACAGCACGTTCCCCGACCACAGGTCGCCGTGGATGCGGCTGGGCGGCTCCGGCGGCCCGCCCAGCTCACCCGCCCGCTCCGCGACGGTCTCCACGAGCCTCGCGTCCGCGGCCGGCAGCAGGTGGTCGTCGGCCGCCCTCTTGATATACGGAACGATCCGTCGCGACTGCCACCACTCCCCCCATCCTGTGCTCGCCGGGGTCAGGGTGTTATCCAGCGGCAGGCTCGCGATGCGGCCGGGCCACCGCGCCCCGAAGGCGGGCGCTCCCGCCGCGTGCGTCCGCGCCAGCGCCACGCCGAAATCCTCCGCCGCCTCCGCCGTCGCCCGCCCCGGCGGCAGGTACTCGATGGCCAGCAAGCTCTCGGTGCTCGCGAGCACCCCGGGAACGGGCACCCCGCCCGCCTCGCCGAGCCACCGCAACCCGTTCGCCTCCGCGGCGAACGCCTCCGCCTGGCCCGATTCCGGCCCGCCCGCACGACCCCCGGGCGCGTCCGCCACCTTCACGAACGCCTGCCGCCCGTCCCCCAGGTCCGCGACCAGGTGCCGGTACCCATGCTGCCCGCCGACATCGCGGACGGTCTTGACGCCGATTTCCCGAAGTGCCGCTGGAACACGCACGCGTGCGAGCGTAGCACCAACTATAAATGACGACAATAGTCGACCGTTTACGTTAGGGCTAGTGATCATTACTCCTATCGATTTAAAGATAAAGATATCCATTAACAGCTGAAGTTAGCGCTAAACATGGCGATGGATAGTGCGATCCGATAGCCTCCGGAGCGATGAATCACGCGGAGAAGCCCACCGTGACGGAAGAGGGCCGGAAGAAAATGGGCCAGCACCTCCGCGCGCTCCGGAAGCGTCGCGGCTGGACCCAAGAGGATCTCTGCGAAAAATCGGGTGTGTCGGTACCCACCATAAGGGCGATCGAGAGAGATTATCCGCCGGGAAGGCGACGCTCTAAGGCAACCCTGATGGCCCTATCCCGGACATTCGGCCTCCCAGATGACCACCTGAGCGACTACCTGCTGAACCCGCGGCCAGAAGAACCCCCCGGTGCCGGACCTGAGGACCTGCGCCCCCTCGCCCCGGGTCCTACCGAGGAACGCCTGACCGAGATAATCGACGCCCGGCTCAACAAAATCATCGTGCCCCGGCTCGACACCATCGATCGTCAGATACGCGTGCTCGTGGACGCTTTCGGCCCCGCAGAGGCTGTCGAGGTTGACATCAGGCACGACGAGTGAACTGCACCCAGAGCGGGCCGTCGGCGCACTCGACGCGGTAAGCGGACGGGATGGGAATCAGGCTCGACCGTTCGGCGCGAAGGTTTTGGCCTTGGTAGGTCACTTCCGGTGCCTGGCGCTTTAGGTAGCGCAGCAGGCGGAGCTGGTTGTGGACGTCGCGGCGCGGATGGCCCCAGGTAACCGCGGACCATTCAGGCGGCGGGGCACCCGCATAGGTCATCGTGGCCTCGTCCTGCGGCGTGCCGGGATCTCCGGCGACGGCACGGTCTAGTGCCGTCGCGATCAGGCCTGGAAGCGCTCGTTTCTGCGATTCCCAGATGCTGTCTCGGGTGGGGTTCTCAGGGATCGGGATGTCGGTTACCTGCGCGAGAACGGGGCCTGCGTCCAGTCTCCTCGTCATCCGGTGAATCGTCATGCCGAGGTAGGGGTCACCGTTGCGGATGGCATGCAGGATCGGGGAGGGGCCACGATACCTCGGCAACGGGGATGGATGGATGTTGAGGGCGGCCACACGGGGCAGGTTCAGCACCTCGTCCGGCAGCCTCCAGTTGAAGCCGGAGACCAGCAGGACATCGGGCCTGTACCCGGTCAGCAGGCTGGCCATGGCCAGCGGGCCGCTGGGCAGCAGCAAATCCATTCCCCGCGGTAGCTCCCCGAGAAGTCGCCTGGTTTCTTCTAGAATGAAGGGCTCGGGCTCCTCATCAGGCTTCAGCGATAGGCTAACGACATAGGCGACCGGGACATGCCCGGCACCGGCCAGTGTCTCGTGCATGACCTGGAACTGCGCCGGACTGCAGGACGCGATTACGACTCGTAGCTCCGCGCTCATCTCAGGCTCGCCCGTAGGTCAGCCTTGAGCCGCTCGGCCAGGTCATCGGAGAACCGGTCGATAAGCGCGAGCGCTCGCACGGCCTGTTCACGGCTGGCGCCGTCCCGGCCGAGCGCTGCCTCGCACCCGGCCAGGTGCGCCAAAGCCAGGGCCTCCTGCCACTCATCGCCTAGCTGGCGGTGCATGCGGGCCGCCTCTCGGTGGAAAGCTGACGCGTCCTCCGCATTCCCCATCGCCAGCATCACCTCCCCGGTGCAGTCAAGCGCCGTGGCCTCCCGGCTTGGATCTCCGATCTGGCGTTGCAGGGAAGCGGCCATCTGACAGCACCGCATAGCTTCGCCCGTATCGTTCAGGGCCAGGTGCACACGCGCCGCCTCGATCAGCCAATGCCCCTCCCACATCCGGTTACCCGCGTCTTCCGCGATCTTGAGCGCCGCGTCTATCGCGGCTAGCGCGGCGGCATGGTCACCGAGCAGCCGGTGTGCTCCGGCGATCAGGTAATGGGCGGCTCCTTCGTCGACCTGGCTCCTCTGGTCGGCGAAGAATCGCGGCAGCGGCGTCAAGATCTCCATGGCCCATGCTGCCCGGCCGGATTCCAGGAATGCCGTCGCGAGATTGAGTCGCGCAGTGCCTTCCCAGTATGGTTCTCCCGCGCTATGTGCCCTGTCTCTGGTATCCGTGAAATAAGCCGTGGCCGCCGGCAAGTCGCGTGCCTTGAGGGAGGCCAGGCCGAGTGCATTCAGTGACCGCAGCATGCCTCGCTCGTCGCCTATTTCCTGCTGGATCGCCAGCGCACGAGAATGAGCTGCTTTCGCGTCGTCTAGTGCCCTGCGCCGGAGCAGGAACCGTCCCCTGTTATCCAGTGCGGACGCGAGCGCAGGCGGGTCGGTGATCTCCTCGGCGGCGGCTACGCCTATCTCGCTGAGGGCCGACCAGTCATCGAACGTGAAATAGTTCGCATGGATGGGGCTGAGGACCATCGCCAGTTCCCATGCCCGCGAGGCCAGTCCCGATTCCATGGCGGACTGGGCGTTGGACACCAGGTTGGGCCGCTCGGCATCGAACCACTCGAACGCGACGGTCGAATTATCGAAGGAGGGCGATTCCACCTCGGCGACAACCGGAGCGTCTACCTCGAAGGCTTTCCCTGGGAACAGAACCCGACAGGCATGAAGCGCCGTGACTATGTACCACCGGAGAATCCGGTCGATCGTCTCGCGGCGCTCTTCCACAGAATCGATGGCACGCGCCTGATCCAAGGCATAGGCCCGGAGCAGGTCATGCAACTGGTACCGGCGCGAACGAACCGACTCGACGAGGAATGACCCGGTCAAGATGTCCAGTGCCCGCCGGGCGGCCCGGACGGAAACGCCCGCCGCCGCTGCCGCTGCGGGCAGGCTGACGTCCTGCCCGGGGTGCAGCCCCAGCGCACGGAACATCCGGGCGGCTTCCGGCGACAGATCCCGATAGGACCAAGCGAACACGGTCCGCACCGCCTCCCCGCCCGGACCCTCACCAGTGCTCAGCGCGTCCCAGAGCAACGAGTCATCCCGCAAGTCGGCGACGAGTTCCGCCAGCCGCATCGTCGGCCGGGATACGGCGTGCTCGGCAGCGATCCGCAGGGCCAGCGGGAGACGCGCGCAGAGCCCCGCGAGCTCGGCCAGGTCGCCTTGAGAATCCCGCCTGCCGCCAGTCCTCGTGACCCGGCGTAGCAACGCCACCGCGTCGGATTCGGCAAAGATGTCCAACCTGATGTGCTGGGCGCTGTCGCGAACTGCCAGGCTGCCAAGCTGGTTCCGGCTCGTGATGATCACGAACGGGCCGCTGTCGCCGGGGATCAACGGGCGGACCTGGCCGACATCAGCGGCATTGTCTAGCAAAATCAGGATCCGGCGCCCGGCCACCAGCGAGCGGTACAGCGCCGCCCGCTCATCCAGGTCAGCAGGGATCGTCTCCGCGGGCACGCCGAGATCCCGCAAGAACCTGTCGAGCACGGCCCCAGCGCTGGCTGGCAGCCCTTCATCGAAGCCTCGCAGGTTCGCATACAGTTCCCCGTCCGGGAACCGATCACGAATGCGGTGTGCCCAGTGCAGCGCCAGCGCGGTCTTCCCAACCCCCGCCGAACCGACGATCACCACGACCGTCGCCGGGCGCGCACGCGGCCCGGCTCCCGTGGATCCGGCCAAACGAGTCAGCGCCCGCAGTTCGGGCTGTCGGTTGACGAAGAGACGCACATCGGCGGGCAACTGGCGCAGCGGAACCCGCGGGCCAGGCGGATCACCGTGGTCTGCGTGGAAATGCACCCCGCCTGACACATCGCGCGCCTGCACCACGTCGCCCCCGATACGGGCGTCCATCTCATTGCGCGCCTGGCCCGCATCATCGCGCCGTGGCGGCTCTCCCAAGGCAGTCCCCTGCTAAGTACGAAGCGACCGCTGTCGGCCCGTCTTCCCCGCGTAGTCGCAGGGTGCCGCCTGCCGGTCTGGACGCGGTGGCGGAAGCGGCGCTATCTCCCGCTGGAAGAAATCGCTGATCGGCTCGCTGCTCTCGTACAGGCTGACGATGAAGTCCCGGCAGCGCCTTACCAGCGCCGTGTCGGTGTACCGGATCGCGTGATCCGGTAGGCCGTTACCGTCGTAGACGATCTCGTACATGACATCGGTGTCCAGGGTGTTGAGGTCCGGCAGCGGCCCGTGATCCTCAAGCCCGGCCACGTCACGGTCCAGCACGACACGGGTATGGTGCTCGAACTCGTCCCGGATACGCAGAAGGCACAGTTCCCAGTGCAGGTAAGGACTCGGCGGCAGGGAAACGATCCTGACCCGGCGGCTCATCATGCCCCGGGCATCGTTCTGGCGCTGACGGTCGGCGAAATCCGCGCGACGGTCCTCGAGCAGGCGCAGTGACTCCTCCCAGTCTCCGCGGTCGAACGCCTCCCAGCTCTCATCTCCAGGCTCGGAGTACACCTGGCCTCGCTCCAGCTTCCAGAACTCCGTAGCCCGTTCGTAACGCTCTTGGAATTCCGCGGATTGGGGAGCCAGTTCCAGTCGTTCGCCGACCGCGCCGTCAAGCGGCCTAGGCATCAGGAATGTCCGGCTTCGCCGAGATCATTGTGACACGCGGGATGACGACGAGCTTCTCACCGGGGCTAATCAGAACGCCGCTGGGCAGCCGGCCCGCATAGCTCGCGGTCAGGTCGGTCCCGATCACGGCGATGTCGCCGTTGTCCAGCTCCCAGATTTCGGGACACGTGTTGTCTGCCCCTGTGTTCCCGAGTTCCAAGGGCGACTTGCCGAGGCGCCTACGGAAACCCGATGCCGAATCCACATCCAATTTCTCGCCCACAGCCGCCTCCGCTCTCTGCACATCGATTTCGATTAATCCCCTTCCCGGAAGCTACAGCACAGCAAGATACAGGGTCAATTTGCAATGAGCAACAAGGGATAAATGGGGATATTGAGGCGATAAATACTCATTTATACAACGTCGACCGATCGCGAATATGGTTGACCACTTCCTAGGAATAGCGACTATGGCAATCCGCCTCTGAGGATATGATCGTGTATCGCTAATTTAATCGGTTGATCGATGAAATAGGTGAATTTCGATGAAAGCAGTGCTTAACCGACACTTCGAGTGGCGATCCGTTAATCTCAATACCAATGGGTCACGAGGGGGGTCTGGCAGAAGGAGCACGCGACGAGGCGCTTGGACGGCGCCTTCGCGCGCTCAGGGCAGAGCGCGGCTGGAGCCAGGGAACGCTACGCGAAAAGTCGGGCGTATCCGAAGCGACCATCCGGTCGATCGAAAGCAATTATCCACATACGAGGCGGCACGGTCGTGCGACTCTGATGGCGCTGTCCCGAGCACTCGATCTACCGAGTGACTATCTCATCAATTATCTTGAGAATCCGCCACAAAAAGACGTGGGTAACCAGCCTGCGGCCACGGATGCCGAGCCGCAGCAGCCCGTCCTCGACGTCATAGCGCGGGGCATGCAGGAAGTCCTAGCCCGTATCAACGAGATTGTGGTGCCCAGGCTGGACAGGATAGAGACACAGCTGAACCTGCTCGTCGAGGCCCATTATCCAGGCATCCGCAACACTCACATGGATCCTAGCCAGCCCAGCGACGACGAAGAGGAAGACGATAAAGAATAGGCATCGAGTGCCTATCTCGATCGGACCTCAGCGAGCGGTCGAGCCGCCGTCGAGGACATAGGAGGAGCCGTTCGCGAAGGACATGCCAGGCGAGCACAGCCAGACGGCCAGGTCGGCTACTTCGGCGGGCTCGACCAGGCGCTTGATGGCCGGCCCGGTGAGCATGATCTTCTCGATGACATCGGATTCCGGGATGCCGTGGATCCGGGCCTGGTCGGCGATCTGCTTTTCGACCAGCGGGGTGCGCACGTAGGCGGGGCAGATCGTGTTGGAGGTGACTCCGCGACCGCCGCCCTCGAGCGCGATCGTCTTGGACAGGCCCTCCAGGCCGTGCTTGGCGGCGACGTACGCGCTCTTGTAGGGCGACGCGCGCAGGCCGTGCACCGACGAGATGTTCACGATCCGGCCCCAGCCACCGGCGTACATGTGCGGCAGCGCCGCGCGGACCAGGCGGAACGGGGCCTGGAGCATCAGCGCGATGATCGTGGCGAACGTGTCCTCGGGGAACTCCTCCAGCGGCGACACGTGCTGGATGCCCGCGTTGTTCACGATCACGTCCGCGTCGCCCGCGAGCGCGGCGGCGTCAAACGCCGGATCCGCCAGGTCGACCCCGATGGCGACCGCATGCCCGCCCAGGCGGTCGGCGACTTTCTTCGCGCCGCTCTCGTCCAGGTCGGCCACGGTGACGCTGGCGCCCGCGGCGGCGAACCTCTCCGCGCAGGCGGCACCGATGCCGCTCGCTCCGCCCGTGACGAGCACGCGGCGGCCGACCAGGTCGATCAATTCGCACCTCCAGCGTTCGATTATCGTCTGTATCCATGATGCTCCTGGGACGCAACCGGCCACGGCGCGGTAGGCCGTTCCGGGTGCTCGTGCTCGGCGGGGCGCGGTCCGGGAAGTCGGTGACCGCGGAGCGAATGCTGGCCGGGCACGATCGCGTGGACTACGTCGCGACCGGCGCGGTCCCCGACGACGCGGACCCCGCGTGGGCGGCCCGGGTGAACGCCCACCGGCAACGGCGCCCCGCGCGCTGGACCACTCTGGAAACCCGGGATCTGGCGCCCGTGCTTACCCCTTCTCCTCCCGAACGGATCGTGGCGCCTGTCCTCGTCGAATGCCTCTCTACCTGGCTCGCCGGGGTAATGGACGACCTTGGCGTCTGGGAGGGCCGCGACGGTGCCGACGGGGAACTGGCGTCCCGGGTTGACGGCCTGCTCGATGCCTGGCGGGCCACGAGGCGGCACGTCGTGGCGGTGTCCAACGAGGTCGGATCCGGGGTCGTTCCCGCCACCAGTTCCGGCGTCCGGTACCGGGACGAGCTGGGAGCGCTGAACGCGCGGATCGCCGCCGAGTGCGAGCAGGCCTGGTACTGCGTGGCGGGCATCCCCAGGCGGATCAAGTGAGCCCCCGCACCCGCCGCCGCGGAGTCCCAAGTGCGCACTTGGGCAGACTCTTGCCGACCCGAATGCGCACCTGGCACGTTGGGAGGAACGCATGGCACGCTGCGAGGGACGCGCTGGGGTTGTTCAGCGCGATCCCGGTCGGGGACGGCGGCGGGCTTGACGAGGGGCGTGCGGCGTCGGCGGTGCTGTGGCTGCCAGCCGTCGGGCTGCTGGTCGGGGGGCTCGGGGGCGGCTTGGTGGTTGGGGTGGGTACCGGGGACGGTGCGGGTACCGGGAGCGACTTCGGGCGACGGCTGCTCGGGGCGGTGCTCGCCGTCGCGCTGATGGCGCTGCTCACCGGCGGGCTGCACCTGGACGGGCTCGCCGACACCGTCGATGGCCTGGGCAGCCGCCGGCCCGCGGCGGACGCGCTGGAGGTCATGCGCCGCTCGGACGTAGGGCCGATGGGCGTGGCCGCGCTCGTCCTGGTGCTGCTGATCCAGGTAACGGCGCTCGCGGCGGTAGGTTCGGCGCCTGAGGCCGGGCTGGCCCTCGTGCTGGCCGCGGTCACCGGCCGTGTCTCGGTCGTGCTCGCTACCGCGTGGCCCGCCGCTCGACCCGGAGGGTTCGGGGCGCTGGTGGCGGGCCGGGTGCCGACCCGCTGGCGAGTGCTGAGCGTCGTGGGCCTCGGCTGCGCGATCCTGGCGGCCAGCGCGGGCCTGGGCTGGGCGGACCTCGCCGTTCGCGGGCTGGGCGCGGCCATCGTCGGCCTGCTCGCCGGGTCGGTGGTGCGGATGATCGCGGTGCGGCGCCTCGGCGGGACCACGGGCGACGTGTTCGGCGCGATCGTGGAGGTCACCACCGCCGCCGTCCTCGTCACCTGTGCCCTCGGCGGCTAGGCCGTCGCGCCCGGACCCCCGCCCGCCCAACGTGCCAGGTGCGCACTCGGGCCGGCTAGAGCGCAATGCCAGGAGTTTAAGGCGGCTGGTTTGCGGTGGCATTGGGGCGTTCGGGCTGGTCATGGCTGGTTCGGGTGGTCGTGCCGGGCGGGGTGATGGTGATGGTGCATGCGGCGTGGCGTGG
>JAFMRC010000482.1 GCA_017354375.1 Nocardiopsaceae bacterium
GAGGCGAGGGTGGCGAGCCGTTCCGGCGCGCCGGGGTCGGCCCGCGCCAGCCGGTTCACCGCCCACGCCGCCCGGGTCGGCTTGCGCAGCGCGGTGATCCGCTTCGCCGCGTCCCGGTCGCCCGCGGCCCGTGCCTCGTCGGCCAGCTCCTTGCGGCGGGCGGTGAAGGCCCCGGGATCCGCGCCGTACAGTTCCGTGGCGGCGGCGGTAACGCGATCGCTTGGCACGTAGGGCTCATGCCCGGTTGCGCAGCCCCGCGAACAGGTCGTCTTCCGGGACCGGGGCGCCGGTCGTATCCGCCACGCGGATGAAGTACTCGTGGCCGAACGCATCCTCCGCGATCTCCGGCGTGATCTTGCTGAACGGGGATTCGCTGGTCTGGCTGGAGTGCGCCATCAGCGCCCGCCACTTGCGCTCCAGCGTCGCGCGGATATCGATCGTCGTGGTGATCCGTTCCTCGGATTCCAGGGCCCGGCGGGTCCGCTCGGGATCCTCGGGGAAATCCGGGATCTCCTCGCCGGCCTCGCGCAGCGCCTCCCAGAGTTTCCGCCAGTTAGAGCTGCGCATCGTGGACAGGTACACCTTGGCCGGGATGCCCGTCGCCGTCGCCGCGGCCTGGGCCGCGCGGCTCGCGTGCACGTGATCCGGGTGCTGGTAGAGACCCCGGTCGTCGTAGGTGACCAGAACCTGTGGCCGGTACCGCTCCATCAGGTCGCCGATCCGGCCCGCGACCTCTTCCAGCGGAATGTTGCAGAACGCCTCCGGGCGGTTCTTGAAGTCCCAGTCCTCCATGCCGGAGTCGTGATAGCCGAGCGTCTCCAGCTCGCTGACCTTCAGGATTTTCACCGACTCGCGGAGTTCCGCGAGCCGGATCTGGGCGACCATGCCGGTGTCGTGGCCGTCCGCGCCGGGCTTGATCCCGCCTGGCGCGTCGCCGAATTCGCCGTTGGTGCAGGTGACAAGGATGATTCGAATGCCCTGGTCGGCGTAGGCGGCCAGGATGCCGCCGCCGGACGCCTCGTCATCGGGGTGGGCGTGCACTGCCATCAGGGTAAGGGGCTCTGCCATACCCATAGATTGCCATGAGTACGGTCGTGTCCCGGCCGTCCGGAGCCTGCCTTAGCCGGGACGATAGCCGGGACGTTAGCCGGGAACCCGGACGGTGAGGGCGGCGGGCCGGACGGTGACGGTCAGCGTCCGGGAGGGCGCGATGACCTCACCGTCTACCTCGCGGGGGAGCGGGGCATCGGTGGTGATCTCGACCGTGCGCGCCTGGAGCCGTTCCAGTTGCCGGTCGGTGACGTCGCGGTTGGTGAGTACCCGCGTCGCGAGCCGCGGCCAGCCGAGCGGCCCGCGCGGCGCCAGGATCCCGATGTCGAGCAGCCCGTCGTCGGGCCGGGCGTCGGGGAGCAGCGCGAACCCGCCCGGCAGCAGCCCCGAGTTGCCGGCCACCACCGATCTGGCCAGGCGTTCCAGCGGCGTGCCGCCGTCTAGCCGGATCGTGAACCTGGCGGGCGAGTCGGCGAGGTGGGTCGCGCCCGACACCGCGTAGGCGAACCAGCCGAGGCGGTGCTTGAGCCTGGTCGACGCGACTACCGCGGCGTCCAGCCCGATGCCCGCCATCGCGGTGAAGGGCTCGCCGTCGGCCGTCGCGAGATCGATCCGCCGGGTGACGGCGCCCGGCCCGAGGGCGATGTCCAGCGCGACCCTGGGATACGGCGGGATGCCCAGCGTCCTGGCGAGCAGGTTCCCCGTACCGAGCGGGACGATGCCCAGCGGCACGCTGGTGCCCGCGAGTGCTTCCGCACAGCCGCGCACGGTCCCGTCCCCGCCGACGGCTATCACTACTCCGGCTCCACTCGCCGCGGCCTCCCGTGCCGCCGTGACGCCGGCATCGGCCTTGTCGGTCGGCACGATCTCGGGTTCCCAGCCGACCCTGATCGCCGCGGCCCGGCAGAGCGCGGGAAGGTGCCCTCGTGCCCTGGGCAGGGTGTGATTGATGACAAAAACGGCAGCCGGCATGTCCCGTCGAGCGTACTCGCAATCACTCCCCGGTCACGGTGACACGCTCGCATGCCGTGCCCTTGAGGGTCACGTCGGTCTTGAGGCGGCGACGTCGAAGGCCTGGTTATGCTCGGATACCACCCAGTCCTCCAGGGCCTTCACCCGTTCATTGAGCGAGGCCACGGTGTGCTCCAGGTGCTCGACGCGTTCTTCCAGCGTGGTACTCACGATGTTCTCCTTAAGGGTAGCGGGATCGGCTGCCAGCATGCGGCCGGAAGCGGATCCCCGGGTTGCCTAAACGTCGCCGACTGTAACGAGGGGTGCCGACATTCGAGTCGGTCCGCGTGCCCGCGCGCGGGCCTCAGCCGACATGATCGTCATGCGGAAGCCGGTCGAGGATTTCGGTGAGCGTGGCCTCGTGCTCGTCCTGGGTCTGCCGGACCTCATCCTGGACCCGGTCCACTCGCTCTACGCGAGAGTGGGTCATGTCCAGCTTCAAGTTCAGCGATGCGAGCCGATCGCCTTGGACCGCGAGTTGGCGGTTCAGTTGTGCTCTCATGTCGTCCAGTGCCGTCATCTCATCTGAATGGCTTGCGGTGAGCGTGGCCTCGAGCCGGTCCAGCCACTCCTGGATGCGCTTCTCGGTCGGCGTGGGCTGGCCCTCGGATAGCCCGCTGCCGAGCGCGTTCTCGACCCTCTGTAGCCGGAGTTCAAGATCCTTGACGTGGTCCCCTGTGCGCACTGATTCCTCCCCTTCCATGGCCGCCTGAGAATGCTTTGCGCCGCCCAGATGGCCAATTGCCCCATTGGTTCCAGCGCTCACCTTAGCCGCGCCACAAGATCAATGTGGCGAATACGTCTGAGAATTGCGATTGCTCCTGAAATGGCAAGTCTTTGCGTTTGGCAATATTGCCAAACGCAAAGACTTGCGGCATATGCACACCCTCCATGGGTTTTCCCGGCAAGAGCGACTCGGGTGCGAGAGTCGCGGCTGGCGGGCTGCGGGCGACAGCGATGGTCCCATCGCCGCGCCCGGCGGTGCGCGTAACGCGACCAGCGCATACACCATAGCTTCAGTTTTACTGAAATTTATGGATAAGGCTGTCAAATCGGTCATTTGCTGGCTGGCATCCCATCGGCTGCGGCCCTCATGCGCGGCAAGGGTGCTTCCGGAACCCCCGGCGGGGCGCACGCGAGTGCTCGAGTCCGCAATACGCACGCCGCGACCCGGCTATTTCCGCCTTGCCGGACCCGGCACGGCGTCTGCAAAGTCGTTATTGCCTGAGCGTTTAACTGGTTTCCGCTGGTCAGCGCGAGGCTCCGGGTGTGCCGCTGGCCGGGATGCGGGCGCCGTGTCGCGTTGCGGTCACGGCGT
>JAFMRC010000234.1 GCA_017354375.1 Nocardiopsaceae bacterium
CCGCTGGCCCGCGCGGGCAGGGTCGTGTCCGGCGTGGACGCCAGCGTGACCGCCGCCGACGCGTTCGCGGACGCCTGGCGGCAGCGGGCGGGGGTGACGGTGACGATGCACCGCAACAGCCACGTGCAGCGCCTCCACGGGCGGCGGCTCGCGAGCACGGTCGGCGAGTTCGAGGGGCCACCCGGCCGTGCGCGATCCGCCACCCGGGCGGACCGGGAGCTACTGGTGGAATGGCTGCGGGCCTTCGGGAACGAGGTCGGGAACCTGACGGCCGTCCCCGAGGCGGTCGCCGACGACACGCTGGGCCACGGTGGCGCCGTGTTCTGGGAAGCCGACGGCAGGCCGGTGGCGGTGGCGATGATGGCTCCCCCGATCGCCGGCGTCGTCGAGGTCAGCAACCTGTACACGCCGCCACGGCACCGGGGGCACGCCTACGCCATCGCGGCGCTGGTCGCGGTCAGCCGGGCCGAGCTGAGGTGCCGCGCCCGCGAGGTGGTGCTGATCTCCGACGGGGTGCGGCCGATGCGCCGAGCCACCCGGCTCGGCTTCGAGCCGATCGAGGAGAGATCGGTGCTGTCGTTCGGCCCGCCGACGGGCCCGCTGCCCCGCCTGACCGGCCTGACCGGCCCGCTGCCCCGGGTCCGGTAGCCGGCGCGGGGCAGCGGTCACCTCATCCGGTCACCGTGACCGTGGCGCCGTTCTCCCGGGTAGCGGCGCCCATGGTCGCGGTGGCGTGCACGACGGCGCTGGCGTTCGGCGCGTCCGCGGGCGGGGTCACCGTGAACGTCGCCGTCACCGGCTGCCCGGGTGCCACGTCGCGCAGCGTCGTCGGCCCGTCCGGCGTCGCCGTCCAGCCCTGCGGCAGCTGCAACGCCAGGCTCGCCGCGGGCAGCGTCTCGTTGCCTCCGGCGCCGAGGGTGACCGTCACCTTCGACGGCTGGCCCGGGGCCACCGTCGAGGGGGCGCTCACGCTGACCTGCCGGTTACCAGGGGTGGCCGGCACCGCGAACGAGCCGCGCAGCGGGAGGTTCGCGAGGGCCGAGGAGTCACCGACGTACACCTGGTAGCGTCCCGGAGACTGGGTCCACCCGTTCGCGCTGTCGTCCCACCACGACAGCTGCGCGGGCGTGAGCGTGAACGACACTCGCTTGGACTGCCCCGGCTGGAGCGTCACCTTCTGGAATCCCTCCAGCTGGCGCGGGGGCTCGCCGGTGGAGGGCGGATCACCGGTGTAGAGCTGCGCCACGTCGCTGCCGGCTCGTGAGCCGGTGTTGGTGACGACCGCGGACACCCGCACGTCGCTGGTGCCGGTCGCTACCGGCCCGGGGGACCCGGGGGACGCGGGGGATCGTCCCCCCGGGAGATCGCTGGAGACGTGCAGGTCGCTGAAGTGGAACGAGGTATAGGACAGCCCGTAGCCGAAGGGGAACATCGGCTTCTTGTCCTTCGCGTCGTACCACCGGTAGCCGACGTCGACGCCTTCGGAGTAATCGACCTCGTTCTTGCCGTTGCCCGGCCACTGCGCGGTGGTGGACGCCGGCACCTGGCCCAGCGAGGACGGGAACGTCACCGGAAGGTGGCCGCCGGGGTCGGTGTGGCCGAACAGCACGCTGGCCAGGGCCGTGCCGCTGGTCTGGCCGGGGTACCAGGCATCGACCACGCCCGCGACCTTGTCCAGCCACGGCATCGCGACCGGGGCGCCGGCATCGACGACGACGACCGTGTTCGGGTTGGCCGCCGCGACCGCCTGGACCAGCTCGTCCTGCGCGGACGGCAGGTTCAGCGACGGCCGGTCGGTCGCCTCGGACTCGGTGTCGTCGCTCACCACGACGACAGCGGTCTGTGCCTTCTTCGCGGCGGCGACCGCGCTGGCGATGCCGGGGGCGAGGTCGGACGGGGTGGCCCATAGCAGTTGCGAGGACTGGCCGCTGACCGACAGCGTGTAGGACTGGCCCTTGACCAGGTGCACGGCCGCCGAATAGGTGTGCACCGGCGGCGTGCTCGGGTCGTCGATCAGGTGCTTGCCGTTGAGGGACAGGTAGGTGGGGGAGTAGCAGCCGCACGGGTTGGTGATCGCCAGGACGTACGTGCCGGTCTCCGGCGCGGTCAGCGTGCCGGTGTAGCTGCCGCCGGACGGGGTGCCGCCCGACGGGTAGGCGGGGGACAGGTCGCTCGAGCTGATCGCCGGGAGGGCGGTGTCGGACGGCAGGCCCTGGGCGTAGCTGACGTTGGAGTCGTCGGCCTTGATCCCGTCCAGCGGGCTGGTCGTGGCCGACGGGATCACGTACGCGCTGCCCCCGCCGGCGTAGGTGGGGGAGGCGGACGCGGACGGGCCGATCACGGCGACGCTGCCGTTGCCGCTGAGCGGGAGCGCGGAGTGGTCGTTCTTGAGCAGCGTCGTGCCGGCCTCGGCGACCTCGTCGGCGATGCCCTGGTGCTCGGGCGTGGTCACGGTGGAGGTGGTGGAGCCGGTGCGCGGCTGGCTGAACAGGTTGAACCGGAACATCTCGGTCAGCACGTGCTGCACCATCGTGTTCACCGCGCTGACCGGAATCGTGCCGTTCTCCACGTCGGTCTCCAGCGGGGTGCCGAAGTACGTGTTCTCCGGCTGCTCCTGGTCGGTCCCGTCCAGCGCGTTACCGGTTCCGTGCACCGCGCCGTAGTCCGACATCACGAAGCCGCCGAAGCCCCACTCGTCGCGCAGGACGGTGTTCTCGGTGGCGGAGTCGCCGCAGCTCGGCTTGGAGTTGATGTAGGAGTAGGCGCACATCACGGAGGCGGCGTGGCCGCGGGTGACCGCGTCGTAGAACGATGGCATGTAGATCTCGTGCAGTGCCCGGCCGCTCACGGTCACGTTGTCGGCGGGCGTGTTGCGGTAGGTTTCCTGGTTGTAGGCGTCATAGTGCTTGACCTGGTCCTCGACGCCCTGGGACTGGATGCCGTCGATCTCCGGGACGTCCAGCTGCCCGTTGAGGTACGGATCCTCGCTCAGCGACTCGAACGAGCGGCCCCAGCGCGGGTCGCGGTCGATGTTCACGGTCGGGCCGAGGTTGGCGCTCGCGCCCTTGCCGGCCTCCTCGGCCCCGATGACGCTGCCGTACCGCTTCGCCAGCGAGGGATCCCAGGTGGCGGCGAGGGAGACGCCGGCTGGGAGCTGGGTGACGCCGGTGAGGCCGTCGGCGACCCCGGCGGGGCCGTCCTCCAGGCCGACCGCGGGGATGCACAGCGAGGGGATCGCCGGCGTGTAGAAGACGTAGGGGTTGGACGTGCCGTGCCCCTCGACCATGGTGATCTTGTCGGCCAGCGTCATCTTGGCCATCACCTCGGAGACTCGCTGGTCGACCGGGGCCCTCGAGGTCGTCCAGGGGCAGGTGGCGCTGCCGGGCCGCGCGCTGTCGTGGGCGGCGCTGTTGTGGGCGGCGCTGCCCACGGCGGCCAGTGCGCTCCCCTCCGGTGCCTGCGCACTCGCCGCCGCCGGGGACACGCTGAGAAGCGTGCCCGACACTGTTACCGCTGCCGCGGCGACGGCCGTTACACGCCACCGGAATTTCCCGGGCCTGCCGAGCCCGCTGAGAGAACGAATAGCAGCGCCTCTAGGCATACGCCACCTCCGAAGCCGTGTCCGCGCGGCACCCCGCCCCGCGACGTTGGAACGTGCGCTGACCTGCACACTACTCCTCACGCTCCGACAATCAAGCAGTCCCCCTGCCCGGAACCCGCGCCCCCGTCCGGTACCCCGACGCTCCCCGGAGCCCGCGCCGTCCTCCTCGCCCGCCCCGTCCTCCCCGCCCGCGCCGCTCCATCAGCCACACCCGTCACGCCCGTACTCCGGGGCGGCCTGGATACATGAGCCAATCACCCGTATCATGCACTTTTTGTGGACGAAAAGCTCCTGGGTGGCAGGAGACACCGGGGATGACGCTCGGAGGCTAAGCCAGTCACTCGTGCGCCCGTTGATGGTGTCGCAGCATATAGCGCATGTATAGGTTACCTCCTCGCCCAAACCTTCGTTATTAGCCATCAAGTGCCCGGGCGAATCCTTCACGTTGTCTGCGTTAGTGTCGCCCTCGTGGATACCAGCGAGTAGCCTGAACGAAATACTTGGCGCCTTTTTCCTGGTTTAGCTGATTAAGCCGGGCCACCTCGGCTGCTGCATTTTCTTCATCCGGAAGTATCTCGACAACCTTGAAGCTCAGCTCTGGCGCGTTCTCCACCTGGGGGAGGTCGATGCGCACGACGGCCACCGCCCGGATGAAATCACTTGAAGTCGCCATAATCCGGCACCTCCTTGGGTCAAACTCCCGAGATATTCACCCGACGGACTGTAAACTCCGCCCGAAAGATCGAAGGTGACATTGTCTGCCCCGCCAAGGCCGAAGGCTGCCTTGATTGCGTGCAACCGCGCGCTCGCGGTTTCAGGACTGATTCCGTTATATTGCTGCAGCCGTTGGAACATGTACTTCACGTTACTTGTTGTTCGAGCGGAAGGCGGCAGGTCATCTAGGTTTCCCGGGCCGCTGCCGCCGCCGCTGGACTGCGACATGCTGACGCGGTCGGGGCCGGTGGCGTCAGATGCCATCTGGGCGATGCCGTGCCCGGCCAGCCCCGCCCCGAACGCTATCGCGGGCGCCGACAGCGCGTTGAGCGCGGCGCCGGCAGGCGATGCGACGACGGACGCGTCCAGCAGGCCTCCCACGCCCTCGCCGACGACGCCGGCGCCGCCCAGCAGCAGGCCGCCGACCGTCTGCAGGGTCGCGCTGGGGTCGTTGATGGCGGCGTTGGCTATCGACGCGAGCCCGTCGATGGCGTCTTCGCCTAGCTGCTCGGTGCCGTGCCAGGCGCTGGACAGCACGCCGCCGATGTCGTGGCCGATCTCCGACAGCAGCCCCGGCGGGGGCGGAGCCATGTCCCGGGCCTGGGCTATGGCTTGCGCGGCGGTGTGCGCGGCCGAGGCCAGCTGGGACCGCGCGGAGCCCAGGATCTGCTGCGCGGCCTGGTGGTGCGCGGGCCCGGCGTGCCAGGTGGTGATGGCGGTGGCGGCCTGGCCCTGCGCCCACCGCAGTACTTCCGCATAGTGCTGGAGTGCGCTGGCGGCCTGCCGGAACCCGTCGGCGGCCCGCAGCCACTTGCCGGGCTGGTTGTCGAAGACCTTCCGGAACTGGTCGGCGGCCTTCCCGCTCCAGCCCGCGGACGTGTCGATCCGCCCCAGCCCCTCGGCGGCTTGCCCCAGTGCGCCGCCCCATGTACTCAATTGTCCGGCGGTCTGCTCCAGCGTTTCCGGGTCGCCAGGGACCAGTCCGGTCGGGCTGGAGGCGCCGATGTCGTCGCTCACCCTTGCGCCGCCGGATCCGAGCCCTCGCCGGACACGGTCCCGCCCTCGGCAGCCGCGTGACGGGTCGCCTCCTCGTAGGCCGAGTAAGCGTAAACCGCGTAGCCGAGCCGATGCGCGATTTGCTGTCCCTCGCTGGCGAGATCCGCCACTCCTCGCTGCCACCGGGAGCAGAAGTCGCCCAGTACCCCGGACAACTCGGCGTTCCCGGTCACATCGGAACCCGTGGTCAGGGAGCCGGGGCTCACCTCGCCGAATTCGTAGAGCACTTGGTTGACGCCGGCTGAGGCGCGCTCCAGCGCCGACAGGTCTACCGAAAAGCGGTAACTCACGGCTACCCCTCCGTGAAGGCGCGGGTCACGCTGTCCTCGCACCGGCCGTAGTTGACCTGGGCGACCGACAGCACGCCACGCAGCCAGGCCAACGTCCCGGCGAGTTCGGCCGCGGACTGCCACCATTCGGCGTGGGCGGTGTCGTAGGCCTGCCGGGCGGACCCGGACCATTCGGCCAGGGACGTGGTGAGCTGCCCGTCCAGTTCCCTGAGTGCATTGACCAGGGCCGTCAGCGTCCGCCCGAAATCGGCGTACCCGGTCTCCAGCGCCCCTGAGTCAGCGGTAATTATCCCGCTACTTCCCGCCATATCCGGAAGAGTAGGAGAGTGCGGGATACCCGTCAACGCCGCGGAAGCGAACCGGCGGGCGGGCGCCCGCCTCTGGGGCTAGGCTCTGCCGTGTAAACCGGACGCCAGGAAGGCATTACCCGATCGTGAGCACGCAGACCTCCACCGATACCGAGCCCGCCGCCGATACCGGACCCGCCGCGAAGACGGCCGAAACGACGGCTTCGGTGATCAAGCGGATCGCCGGGGAGCTCGCCGTGCGCGACTGGCAGGTCGCCGCCGCGGTCGGGCTGCTCGACGGCGGCGCCACCGTCCCGTTCATCGCCCGGTACCGCAAGGAGGCGACCGGCACCCTCGACGACGCCCAGCTGCGCACCCTCGAGGAGCGGCTGCGCTACCTGCGCGAGCTGAACGAGCGCAGGCAGGCCATCCTGGCGTCGATCGAAGAGCAGGGCAAGCTCACCGAGGAGCTGCGCGACCAGATCGACAGCGCCGAGACCAAGGCCCGCCTGGAGGACCTGTACCTCCCGTACAAGCCCAAGCGGCGCACCAAGGCCCAGGTAGCCCGCGAGAACGGACTCGAGCCCCTGGCGGACCTCCTCCTGTCTGACCCGACCAATGACCCGAAGACGGCCGCGGCCGCGTACATAACCGAGAATGTCAAGGACGAGGCCGCCGCCCTCGACGGCGCCCGCGCCATCCTCGTGGAGCGGTTCGCGGAGGACGCCGACCTGATCGGCGAGTTGCGCGAGCGGATGTGGTCCCGCGGCGAGCTGGTCGCGAAGGTCCGCGAGGGCAAGGAGGAAGCGGGCAGGAAGTACTCCGACTACTTCGACTTCGCCGAGCCGTACACGAGGCTGAAGGCGCACCGGACCCTCGCGATGTTCCGCGCGGAGAAGGAGGAGGTCCTCGACCTCACGTTCAGCCCCGTGACCGGCGCGACGGCGCTCCCGAGCACGGGCGCGGCGGCCAAACCGCCCGCCAAACCGCCAAAATCGCCCGCCGAGCCGCTGGCCGACCCCGACGCCGACTACACCCGGCCCGTCGCGGAGCGCTTCGGCATCACCGACCAGGGCCGCCCGGCGGACGGGTGGCTGAAGGACACCGTCCGCTGGGCGTGGCGCACCCGGATCCTCGTCCACCTGGGCATCGACACCCGGATGCGGCTGTGGCAGGAGGCCGAGGCCGAGGCCGTCGACGTGTTCGCCGCCAACCTCCGCGACCTGCTGCTGGCCGCGCCGGCCGGGCAGCGAGCGACCATGGGCCTGGACCCCGGCTTCCGCACGGGCGTCAAGGTCGCGGTGGTCGACAATACCGGCAAGGTCGTCGCGACTACCGCGATCTACCCGCACGTCCCGCACCACAAATGGGATGAATCCCTAAATATCCTGAAAAAGCTGGCCGAGAAGCACGACGTCGAGCTGATCGCCATCGGCAACGGCACCGCCTCCCGCGAGACCGACAAGCTCGCCCTTGACCTGATCAAGCGGAACCCCGAGCTGAACCTCACCAAGGTCGTCGTCTCCGAGGCCGGCGCCTCGGTCTACTCCGCGTCCGCCTACGCGTCCAGCGAGCTTCCCGACCTCGACGTATCGCTCAGGGGCGCCGTCTCCATCGCGCGGCGCCTGCAAGACCCCCTGGCGGAGCTGGTCAAGATCGAGCCGAAGTCCATCGGCGTCGGCCAGTACCAGCACGACGTCTCCGGCGGCAAGCTGGACCGGTCCCTGGACGCCGTGGTCGAGGACTGCGTGAACGCGGTGGGCGTCGACCTCAACACCGCGAGCAAGCCGCTGCTGGCCCGCGTGTCCGGCATCACCGACAGCCTGGCGGGCGCGATCGTCGCGCACCGCGACGCCAAGGGCGCGTTCGCCACCCGCGAGGAACTGCGCCGCGTGCCCCGCCTCGGCCCGAAGGCATTCGAGCAGTGCGCGGGCTTCCTGCGCATCCCCGGCGGCGCGGACCCGCTGGACGCCTCCGGAGTGCACCCCGAGGCGTACCCGGTGGTGCGCCGCATCCTGGACTCCGCGCACACGGACATGCCGGGCCTCATCGGCAACACCACAGTGCTGCGCGGCCTGAACCCGGCGCGGTTCACCGACGAGGTATTCGGCCTCCCGACGGTCAACGACATCCTCAGGGAGCTGGAGAAGCCGGGTCGCGACCCGCGCCCGGAGTTCCAGACCGCGGCGTTCGACGAGGGCGTGCACAACCTGGAGGACCTGGAGCCCGGCATGGTGCTGGAGGGCCAGGTGACGAACGTGGCGGCGTTCGGCGCGTTCGTGGACGTCGGCGTGCACCAGGACGGCCTCGTGCACGTGTCCGCGATGTCCCGCGGCTTCGTCGCCGACCCGCGCGACGTCGCCAAGCCCGGTGACGTGGTGCGGGTGAAGGTGCTGTCGGTGGACATCCCGCGCAAGCGGATCAGCCTGACCATGCGGCTGGACGATCCCGCCGAGGGCGGCCCGGGTGGCGGCGGTCACCCGGGTGACGGCTCCGCTCGCCGATCCCGCCCCGGTTCATCCCGAACGGATCGAGGTGACTCCCCCGCGCCCCCCTCCTCTCGCGGTCGTGGCGGCGGCCCGGGAGAGCGTCGTGGCGGCCCCCGCGACTCCCGTGGCCGTGACTCTCGCGGTGGCGGTAGTGGCGGCGGCCCCCGCGAGCCGCTCGGT
>JAFMRC010000483.1 GCA_017354375.1 Nocardiopsaceae bacterium
CGCGGCGGGCGCGCTCTGCGAGGCGGGCGCGCTCTGCGGGTGCCTGGTGGCCGGCGTCCCCACGATCTTGTCCGGCCTCAGGTCCGCGGCCGTTCCTTCCCGCATCGGAGGCGCCAGCGCCCAGGCCAGGGTTATGGTCAGGCCAGCCACCGCGATGGCGCCGGCCAGCGGCAGTGCCACCTCGGGCCGGGTCTCGAGCCAGGCCATCCAGGTCCGGGCCGCCATCCAGGGCCGGGCTCTCCAGGGCGGGGCCGCCACGGGCCGGCGGCGTTCGCCGCGGTGAGGTGCCCTAGGTGCCCAGCGCAGGAGTCGCATCGTGAGCCGCACCGCAAGCCGGGCCAGTCCGCGCAGCAGCCGGAAGCCGAGCAGCGTGATAGCGGCCAGCGGGAACAGCAGCAACAGGATCCTCACCGTCGCCGATGCGACGCCGAGCACCGGGCTCCCGCCGTTCATGGAGTTCGCGGCCAGCGACTGGACGCCGGTCCAGTCTGCCTGGACGATGCGGGGGAAGTTGAAGGCCAGCAGCCCGAGTTGCCCGATCAGCACCGGGACCACGCAAAGCACCCATATCGTGACGATCACCTGCGGCCAGCGACGGAGGGCGGCCAGCCGCCCGTCATCGGGCCGCCGGAGCAGCACCCGCCGCAGGATCGGGCCCACGTACTTGAACAAATCAGGAATGCCGACCAGGTCGGCGATGATGTAGTACCCGTCGAATCGCAGCGTGGGCAGCAACTGCTGGGCTGCCTCCAGGCTGGTGGACAGGATGGCCACCAGCAGCAGCGGCGTCCCGGTGACGAGGTAGATCCCGGTGAGCACGAGGATGAAGACCCCGTTGAAGTACACGCCCCCGAGGTCGGTGCGGAGCCGTCCTCCCCGGCCCAGCCGGTAGCTGTTGGTGATGTCGGTGTAGAACACCGGCCACGCGAGGTAGAACCCGCAACCGGTGACCCCAGGGCGCACTCCCCCGTACCTGCAGGCGGTGCCGTGGCCTATCTCGTGGAACCCGGTGGACGCGACCGCCAGCAGCACCACGAGCAGGATGCCGCCCGGAGACTGGAGAGTCTGCTCCATCGCCGCCGCGAGGGGCTGGGTACTGAAGACCCAGGACTCACCGGACAGGATCGCGATGACCGCGCACGCCAGCACCGGTGGCCTGAAGAGCCAGGTGAACAGGCCCGCGAGGAACCAGGTTGCCCGCGCGGACAGCATCGTCACCTTGCAGGTCAGCGACAGCATCGGCTGCGGCTTGACCGTCTCTGGCGGCGACCCGTCGGAGTATGTCGTGACCCCCAGCGGCGCCAGCTTCTCGTCGAGGAGGAACTCGACGTGCCCGGCCGTGTACCCGCGCCCGGTCTCTTCGCTCAGCGCGCGCGCCACAGCTTCCAGCACCTGTTGCCGGTCCGTGAACGAACGCCGGGCCGCGGCCGGGTCGCCGAACCGGTAACAGTCATCCAGGGCGCGGATCGTGCGGTACAGCAGCTCGGGCAGCCGTACCACCTGGCCGTCCGCGCGGTAGACCAGCAGCGGCGGCTCATGGTATCCGGCGCCGACGAATTCCCCGGCCAGCTCGGCGCCGTCGGCCAGCCTCGGCAGGCCCGCATCGCCCCTCGGCAGGTCCTCGTCGCCCCTCGGGAGCCCCGCGCCGTCCCCCGGCGGACCCGCGCCGTCCGCGTCGCCGCGGATGCCGTCCCCGGGCTGGTGCTGGGGTGCCATCGGCGCGCTCAGCCCCCGCTGGTCGCGGCCGGAACGCACTGCATCGTGTCCTGCTGCGAGTTCCCGAACAGGCCGAGCAGGCCACCGCTGCCCGCCGGCGAGTCGTCCACGTTGCACGCGTCCACCGTGGACCCGTGACCGCCGCCCTGCGCCGGGAACTCATTCGTCGTGTAGGTGTTATGAACGTATGAAACGTTGATTATTGAAAGCGCGATTCGTCTTGGCAGGAACTCCGCGTTGAGGGATTCGAGTTCCGAATAGCTGACGATGGCCATCATTTCCCCTTCTCACGGGTACAGTGTCCGGATTCGGGCGTCCGAATGAACCGCGTTCGGCCTAACACATACCGGCTTGACCTGGAATGCACTTTGACCTGGCATGCGCTGGGAGGGCCCGGCCAAACCGCCGGGCCCTCCCAGCTATTGGAGCGCTATAACTCAGAAGCTGCCCGACTCGGTGCCCGGCTGGCAGGCGAAGCTGTTCTGCTGGGCCTGCCCCATGAGCCCCAGCAGGCCGCCACTGCCCGACGGCGTGTTGTTCGCGTTGCAGGACTGCACGGTCTGCGAGCCGTGGTCCGGCGTGGTGACGACCCCGCCGAGACCAGCGCCGTTGCCGCCGGAGGCGGCGGCGGAGCTGCTCGACCCGCCGTCGGCACCGTTGGTGCCGTTGGTGCCCGGGTTCCAGTTGTTGAAGGGCGTGGTGATGGTGCTCAGCACCGTGCGCTCCGGAAGAAGCTCGCCAGCGAGCTCGTTGAGCTCGGCGAAGTTGACAGCATCCATGGCTGCGTCTCCTTTTCGTCGTTCCGAGTGATGCCGGATTCGGCGAGCCAATTTCTAACACAAGCCAATTGGCCCGGCAAACGCGTGACGCTCGGCGCGCGCTTCGCGCGATTGCATAGAGCGGTAATATGTCCGGTTGGCACCGGGTATGCGCGGTACGAAATTCAATGGTTCCGAAATGGCCCATAGCGGACCGGACTCGGATCCCGGTGCCGTGCTGCCAGACGGCGCGCGAATCTTCCGGTATGCGCTAGGTAACTTAAAAATTTCCGCGAGGTCATCGTCGGCGCGCCCGGTAGCCTCGTCGGCATGACCAGCGATGGCCCGCCATCCGGACCCTCCCCCGCCTGGCTCCCCGACCAGATGAGCATCGGGATCCTGGCGACCGCCTTCCCCAGCGACCTGGTGGACTCGGTGATCGACGAGGCGGGCGCCAGGGAACGCCGGTACCGGACGCTGCCCGCGCGGTTCATGGTCTATTACGTTCTCGCCCTCGCGATGTTCGCGCCGAAGGGCTACGTCGAGGTGATGTGCCTGCTCACCCACGGCCTGAGCTGGCTCCGGGACGGGCCGTGGACGGGGAAGGCCGCGACCGTCCCGGCGATCGCGAAGGCCCGCTACCGGCTCGGCGAGGCACCGCTGGCGCTACTGTTCGGCCGGATCGCCGGGCCGCTTGCCGCGCCCGGGACCGGCGGGGCGTTCTGGCGCGGGTTCCGGCTGGTGTCGGTGGATGAGATCGTCTTCGAGCTGCCAGACACCGCGGAGAACACGGCCGCCTTCGGACGGCCCGCGGACGTTGGCCCGGCTGCCACCCCTGCCGGCGCCGGGGACCGCGCCGACGCGCCCGAGGCGCGACTGGTGGCGCT
>JAFMRC010000484.1 GCA_017354375.1 Nocardiopsaceae bacterium
GCGGCCAGCGGCGGGACGCGGACGGCCAGGTCGGCGGTCATCTCCGCCGCGCGTTCGGCCTTCCCGGCGAGGCGGGCCGGCTTCCCGGCGAGGCGGGCCGCGTCGGGACGGAACGTGAGGGTGACGTAGGTGCTGGTCTCGCTGGAGGCCGCGGGGTAGGCGCTGACCACCTCGGTCATCACGTCGCGGGCGGCCCGGGGTGCGGCCGGGTCGAGCTGGCCCAGGACCCCGGACGCCAGCCGGGTGCCGGGGTCGGGCGCGGTCTCCACGATCACCGCCGCGCCCAGCAGGCCCGGCTCGTGGGCGAGCCCGGCGAGCCAGCCTGCCCATCCGGCGACCCAGGTGTCGGCCTGGCCGGGATCGACGAGCGCGCCGCCGTCGGGGTCGCACTCCAGGACGACGGTGAACGTGTTCACGGCCGGATCGTGGATCACGCCGAACGGTCGGCCGTGGGCATCCTGCCCGTCGAGCATCCGCGTCGCCGACAGCGGACCCGGCAGGCCGAACCGGCCGTCCCCGGCACCGGAGAGCGGACCCGACCTGTACACCGCCTGCCCGGACAGTCGGCGGATGGTCCATCCGGCGCGGGCCGCGGCCAGCGCGAACCCGGACCTGCCATCTGGGGTCCGGATGGCCAGCGGGACCGTCACCGCGATCACCGTCACCGCGACGCCGGCCGCGGCCACCCAGGAGGCCAGCGCGGTCAGCAGCGTCACGATGATCCCGCCGAGCAGCACGGCGGTGCCCAGCAGGCCCAGTGCCCCGACGCCCGGCCGGGACGGGAGCTTCCAGTTCCCGTAGGTCGGGCGGGCCGATGTGGACTCTGGCATGGTCATCCTCCGTTCTCGGGTGGAGCGTCGTCGCCGGATTCCCCGGCGTCTGGCGGCGCGGCGGGCGGCGGGGCATCCGGGGCCGCGTCGTTGCCGCCGGATGACGGCCCTGGCCCGGACCCGGCTGGGTCTCCCGATCCCGCGGGCGGCCTGGGGCTGCCGGAGGCGGCGGGGTCGGGGGAGTCACCGGAGACCCGTTCGGTGGAATCGCTTGTGTCCCCTGACGGCGGGTCACCCTGGCTGGCGTCCCCGGCCCCCGCGCTGCCGGGTGTGGCGGTTGGGGTCGTGCCATCCGCGCCGGCGGGGGAGTCGCTGCTCGCCGTGGCGTCGGCGCCGGGCGCCCCGCCGCTCGATCGCCCTCCGAGCAGGGAGCCGAGGACGCCTCCCTGGCTGATCTTGATGGCCCCGGTGGCGACGGCTCCCGACCCGCCGAGGGCGAGGCCAGCGCCGGATGCCGCGCCGAGCGCGGCGGTGGCCGGGACGATCACCTTGAGCAGGGCGGGCAGCACCAGCACCATGAGGGCCAGCAGCATGAACCCGGCGGCGGCCACCAGCACGGACTGCCTGCCGTTGGTGAGCGTGACCGCGCCCGCGAACAGCAGGGCGGCGGCGGGCTTGTACAGCAGCCAGGCGACCAGCCAGCCGAGGTGGCGGCGCCACCAGGTCTCGCCCCAGCCGGACATGGAGGCTGCGGCGGCGAGCGGGAGGGTGCCGGTCAGGATGATCAGCAGCCCGATCCGGAGCACCATCAGCATCAGCTGGACCAGCGCGGAGAACAGCACGATCAGCGCGATGACCAGCAGGATCCCTTCCCCGCCGCCGAACGCGGTGGTGATCGCGGTGACGCTGATGATGCTTGCCCAGCCGTTGCCGAGGTGCGCGGCGTTCATCAGGCCGGCGCTGAGCTCGTCGCCCGCCCGGCCCGCGAGTTCGACCAGGCCCGCCGCGGCGACGCTGACGACGACGAGGCGGGCCAGGCCCAGCGCCATCACGGAGAAGGGCTCGCTGCGCCGCTGGATCGCCATCCGCGCGGCAGCCGCGATGATGCTGGCCACGGCGACGGAGACCGTGATCCACTGGATGCCGTCCTGGATCGTGGTCACCGGCGACCCGAGCCCGGTCAGCGACGGCGTTCCGACGTCCATCCACATCGAGGTCAGCGTGTGCAGCATGCCGTCCGCGGCGCCTGCCATCGCCTTCGAGAGGCTTCCGAGGGTCGAGTTGACCCCGGCCGCCACGGCGCTGCCGGCGATCTCTTGCGGGAGGCTCTCGATCTGGCAGACGATCCCGCCGGGGCCGCCGCCGCAGCTACCGGCCATTGCCGCCACCTCCCCACAGCGTGAACCCGGCCGCGCTGGACACGGCCTGGGGGTTTGGGCCGGTTCTGCCGTCGGGCGTCACGACCAGCTTCCAGTCGCCCCCGGACCAGGCCACGCTGATCTGCGTGACCTGGTACTGGCCGCCCCCGTCCGAGGCGAGGGCGGAGACCGTCGCCTGCCGCGGGGTGTAGCTGACCACCTGGAACCCGACCGGCTGCGCGACCTGGCCGGGCTTGGGCGGCTTGTACTTCTGCTTCTCGCCCGCGTGGATGAACGCGCGTCGGCCGGGGCCAGGCAGGATCTCGCGCTCGGCGACTTCCTTCCACCGCGGGCTGGTCAGGGTGGCGAGGATGCCGTAGGCGGCTAGGACCGCGCCCGTCGGCGAGTGCGCGTAGCACGACCAGGTAGCCCCTGCGTACCTGGTCGGGCCTTCGGTCGCCGAGGTCGGGACGAGTACCGCCCCGACGTTCCGCCACGCGAGGTCGCGTGGCGGGGTGGCAGGGACGGAATTAGAAGGTGGCGCGGTCCGGCAGGACGTGTTAGCCGGGGCAGCCCCAGCGGGCGGGTTGGTCGGTCGGCTGGTCGGCGGGCTGGCGGGCGGGGATGACGTGACGCGCGTTCCCGCCGATGGGCGGTGCTGCCCGCCGCCTCCCGCTACCGCCACGATCGCCGCGGCGGCGATGAGGGCCAGCGCGATCCCGGCCCCCGCGCCCCGGGCGCGCTTGCGCCGCCGGTCGGCGGTGTCGGTGTCGGTGTCGTTCATGGGTGCCCCCGTAGGCGTCAGGTGAGGAACTGGACGAGCGGGCCGGCCGTGCCGAGCAGCACGCAGGCGCCCATGACGCGGCCGAGGCTGGCGGCGTGCTCGCTGCCGGTGCCGCGGTGGTGGCTGATCGCCATCATCGCGCCAACGACGATCACGCCGGCGACGCACGCGCTGGTGGCACCCCACGCGAGGATGTCCAGCAGGGTGTGGACCTTGGACATGACATCCGCGGGCGCCGAGCCGAAGCCCGGGTTGTAGACGCCCCGCGAGGCGATCAGGTAGGGATGCTGGAACTGGACTTGCATGGGACTTCCTCCTGTGCTGCGTTCGCGCGTGCCGGTTACGAGGACTGCGTGCCGGTTAAGGGGACTGCGTGCCGGTTACGGGGACGAGGGGCGGGTGCCGCCCCGCCGCCCGCGGCCAGGCCCGGTCCGCCGTCCGTG
>JAFMRC010000235.1 GCA_017354375.1 Nocardiopsaceae bacterium
TCGCCGCCGCCGTCGCCGCCCTGAGCGGCTGCATCAGCACGGCCCCCGCCGGATCCGGCAAGTCCGGGGCCGACCTGGTCTACTTCATCTTCAACGGCTACACGCCGCCCTACTTCGCGCCGATGGCCCAGGGCATCACGGCGGCCAGCAAGTACTACCCGGACCTGGACATCAAGACCGTCAGCGCGAACGGATCCTCCTCCCAGGAGATCTCCGACATCCAGACCGCCGTGGCCGCGGGCGCGAAGGGCATCATCCTCAACGCCGTGGACACGTCGGTGACCCAGGCCGCGCAGCACGCCACCAGCCAGGGGGTGCCGGTCGTGACCATCGACCGGGACATCAGCGACCCGTCCGCGCGCGTCGCCTTCATCGGGGACGATGACACCAGGCTCGGCGAGCAGGAGGCCACCAGCTGCCTGTCGGGGCTGTCCGCGTCCGGCCTGCCCAAGCCGTGGCACGTGGCGATCCTGCAGGGCACGCTCGGCGCGACCACGGCGACCGACCGGGCGAGTGGCACCAAGTCCGCGCTCAAGCACGACATCCGCGACGGGACGGTCAAGGTGGTGCTCGACCAGAGCGCCAACTTCGACACCGGCACCGCGCAGCAGACGATTTCCAGCCTGCTCGCGTCCCATCCGGACCTGCAGGCGGTCATCGCGGGCAACGACGCGATGGCGCTGGGCGCGATCTCCGCGCTGAAGTCCAACGGCCTGACGCCCGGGAAGAAGACGCTGGTGTGCGGCGTGGACGCGCAGCCGGAGGACCTCACCGACATCGCCGCCGGAACGCAGTACAACACGGTGACCCACTCGCCGTACCTGGAGGCGTTCTGGGCGGTGGAGGCGATGGACAACTATCTCAGGCACCACGTCAAGCCCCCGGCCAGCGATGCCCATGGCGACGTGCTGCTGCCGCAGACGGTCGTGACCGCGGCCAACGTCAAGAAGATCAAGGCGTGGGGCACGCCGTCCACGATCCCGCCGCTTCCCTACGGCACCTCGGCCAGCCACAAGGCGGGGTGAGGGCGCCGGCGATGAACGCGCAGCCCCAGCGCCCGGCGCCGGACGCCGCGCCCGTGCTGTCGGTGCACCACCTGGTAAAGAGGTTCGGCACGGTAACCGCGCTGGACGACGTGACCCTCGACGTCCTCCCCGGCGAGGTCCTGGGGATCGTGGGCGACAACGGCGCGGGGAAATCGACCCTGCTGTCGGTGCTCAGCGGCTACCACCATCCCGATTCCGGCGAGCTGTACTACCGCGGCAACCGGGTCACGATGACCTCTCCCGCCCGGTCCCGGCGCGAGCTGGGCATCGAGATGGTCTACCAGGACCTCGCGATGTCACCCGACCTCAACGTCTGGCAGAACCTGTTCCTCGGCGAGGAGCTGCGGCGCTGGCGGCTGCTGCTCGACCGCTCCGCCATGCGCGCCCGCGCCAGCGAGACCCTGAAGCGGATGCGGACCAAGATCAGCCCCGACGACCTGGTGAGCGACCTGTCCGGCGGCGAGCGCCAGCTGGTGGCGATCGCCCGCGGCCTGCTGTTCGATCGCGACATCATCGGCCTCGACGAGCCGACCGCGGCGATCTCCGCCGCCAAGTCCGGCGACGTCCTGGACACCATCCGCGACCTGCACTCGGCCGGCAAGACGGTGCTGCTGATCAGCCACCGGCTCGACGACATCCTGGCCGTCTGCACCCGGATCGCGGTCCTGGTGACCGGCCGCGTGGCGCACGTCGTGGCCAACGACGGGCTGACCGTCGGGGACCTCACCCGGCTAGTCTTCACCGGCGGCGCGGGGAGCGCGGGGAGCAGCGCATGAACGCGAGGGCCCGGCTGCTCACCCGGCGGTTCCTCGGCCGGGAGGGCGACGTCCGCCGCCCGGTGGCCTTCCTGATCGCCGCGGTCGTCATCGCCACCATCATCACCCCCGACTTCGTGCGGCCGCAGAATCTGGAGTCGGTGCTGACCAACTCCACCTTCCTGGTCGTGGTGGCGGCGGGCGAGGCGTTCGTCATCATGGTCGGCTCCATCGACCTCGGCGTCGAGGCGCTGCTGTCCAGCTTCGGGATGCTGCTCGCCGCCTTCACCGTGTTCCACGGGATGCCCGGCTGGCCGGCAGTGCTGCTCACGCTGGCCTGCGCCGCGGTCACCGGGGCGATCGTCGGGTTCCTGGTGGCGAGGGTCCACATCCCGTCGTTCGTGGTGACGCTGGGCGTCTACTGGGGCTTCCAGGGCGTGGCGCTGCTGATCAACGGGGGCCAGTACATCAGCCCGGACAGCGTGACCCCCGCGCGGCCGTTCGGGTTCGCGGGGCTGGCGGGAACCTCGTTCGGGGTGTCCAACCTGATCTTCGTCGCGCTCGGCGTGGTCGTGGTGGCGCAGGCGGTGCTCTCGCTGACCCCGTACGGCCTGTGGCTGAAGAGCATCGGCTCCAGCGAGCAGGCGGCACGCCGGGCCGGGCTGCGGGCCACCGCGCTCAAGATGAGCGTGTTCATGATCTCCGCGGTGCTCGCCGCGCTCGCCGGGATCATGCTCACCGCCTGGCAGGGATCGATCTACCCCAACAGCGGAGCGGGGTACTCGCTGCAGGCGATCGCGGCGGTGATCCTCGGCGGCATCCCGTTCACCGGCGGGCGCGGCACGGTTGTGGGCGCGGCGCTGGGCGCCATCGTGATCGGGGTGATCAGCAACCTGATCGTGCTGTTCGGCCTGCCCGCCCTCTACCAGTACATCTTCGTGGCCGCGGTGCTGGTGATCGCGGGCCTGCAGGCCCGCGGCGGCCCGCTCGTCAAGTAAGCCGCACGGTCTCGGACTGGCCGAGCGTCGTGCCGGCGGAGTCGTGGGCGGTCACCGCGAAGTACGGTCCCTCGCTGTTCGCCACGATCATCGTCTCGAAGCCGCACCGCGGCATCGCCGCCACCGGGTCCAGGGACGAGGGAAGCTTGCCGGCCAGGACCCGCCAGGTCGTCGCCTCGGTCGCCCCGTTCCAGCTCGCGTACACCGCCGTGCCCCCGGGCGGGTTGCCCCGCACCGCGATGGCCGGCCGCTCCCTGGGATGACCGGTCCAGTCGGCGACGAAGGCGCGGTAGGACATGTCGCCCGCCGGCAGGTACCCGTTCAGCAGCATCGACCCGTCAGCCCCGAACGCGGAGAAGTACGGCTGCGAGCCCCAGCCGACGAACGCCCCGCCGCCCGGCAGCAGCTGCATGCTGCCCTGGCTGCCGGCCAGCAGCCTGGCCGGGCTGGTGAACGCGCGCACCAGGGTCGCGTGCATCCGCTGGGTGTCCAGGCGCAGCAGCAGGCCGCGCGACTGCGGCTCCTCGGCCGGGCCGGCCCCGTTGTCGAAGACGGTGAGCAGGTCCGGGCCGTGGGCGCGCACGTGGTGCTGCCAGTAGAACTCCACGCCCGGGCCCAGGGTGAAATCGGAGTTCTTCCCGCCCAGCTGCCAGCGGATCTTCCCGTCGTGACGGCCGATCTTGTAGATGGCCCAGGTATGCCGGGAGGAGACCAGCAGGTCCCCGTCCGGCGCCACCGAGACCGAGTTGATGTGGAAGTAGCTGAACGGGGCGTCGCTGGTGCCGCCGTAGAACGGCTCGTGGGTCTGGGTCACCGGCACGTGGTCGAGGCTGTCCCACTCGAAGACGACGTCCCCGGTCGCGATGTCGATCTCCTGGACCACGCCGGACTCGACCACGCCGTTAGCCGTGCCGCCCACCGGCCGCAGGTCCGTCGTGTGCGTCCGGTAGGCATCGATCAGCGCGGTTCCCTGGTCGGTGAGGTTGAACTCGTGCATGTCCGCCCTCAGCCCGTTGCCGGCGTTGACGGTGGCGATCTGCTTATACGAGGAGTCGGCGATGTAGCAGGTGCCCACCCCGTGGCTGCTGCTCGTTTGCCCGTGCCACCAGGTGAGCACCGGCTTGCCCTTGTAGGTCTGCACGTTGAGGTCGAAGAACTGGCCCTCGCTGACCGGGCCGGGGCTGAACCAGACGATCTCCCCGGTCAGGTCGGCGATCATGAGCCCGCCCTGGCCCAGGGGCTTGCCCTCGTACGCCTTGTTGCCCAGGAGGATGTACTCCGGCAGGCCGGGCACGCTGCCGGACCGGCCGACGGTAAGCCGGGGCGGCCGCAGGTCGCTCCGGGACGCGAACACCTGCACATCGCCGGTCTCCACGGCCGGTGACGCCGGCGCGTCCGGCGCGGCCTGGGAATCCGACCACGCGTAGCCGGCCGCGCCGGTCGCGGCCATGCCCGCCAGTCCCACCGCCCCGCCGCCAACGAGCAGCCGCCGCCGACTCCAGTGACCGTCCGTCACGAGCTAATCCCTTCGAAAGTCCTGAGCAGAGGCGGCCCGCAGCGGGCGACGACACTCCTTTGTCCGAAATGGACCTAATATATATGAGGGCTTTCTTAACCTTGCATCAGCATAGACAAAGATGAAGGCAAGGGCAGTTCACTAACGCCGTCTAGTGCGCCGCGTCGGCCCAGCTTCGGCCGGTACCGGTGGAAACCTCCAAGGCGACGCGCAGCGACGCGGCGGCGCTCATCTCGGCGACGGCCAGGGACGTCACGGCGTCCAGCTCGCCGGGCGCGACCTCGAAGATCAGCTCGTCGTGGACCTGCAGCAGCATCCGCGACCTCAGGCCCGCCTCGCGCAGCGCCGCCGACACGCGAAGCATCGCCACCTTGATCACGTCGGCGGCGGAGCCCTGGATCGGGGCGTTCAGCGCCATCCGTTCGGCCATCTCGCGGCGCTGGCGGTTGTCCGAGGTGAGGTCAGGGAGATACCGCCGCCGGCCCATGATCGTCGAGGTGTAGCCGTCGATCCGGGCCTGGGCCACCACGGACTGCAGGTAGTCCCGCACCCCGCCGAACTCGGAGAAGTACTCCTCCATCATCCCGCGCGCCTCCTCGACGGAGACCCGCAGCTGCTGCGACAGGCCGAACGCCGACAACCCGTAGGCGAGCCCGTAGTTCATCGCCTTGATCTTCGCCCGCTGCTCCGGCGTCACGTCCGCCGGGTCGACCCCGAACACCTTGGACGCGGTCGCCGCGTGGAAGTCGTGCCCGGACTCGAACGCCTCGATCAGGGCCGCGTCCCGCGACAGGTCGGCCATGATCCGCAGCTCGATCTGGCTGTAGTCCGCGGTCAGCAGCGTCTCGTAGCCCGCGCCGACGACGAACCCCTCGCGGATCCGGCGGCCGGTCTCGGTGCGGATCGGGATGTTCTGCAGGTTCGGGTCGGTGGACGACAGCCGGCCGGTCGCGGCGATCATCTGGTTGAACGTGGTGTGGATCCGCCCGTCGTCGCCGACCGAGGTGATGAGCCCGTCCACGATCGACTTCAGCTTGGCGACGTCGCGGAAGCGCAGCAGGTGCTCCAGGACCGGGTGCCCGGTGGTGGCGAGCAGGTTCGTCAGCGCCTCGGAGTCGGTGGTGTAGCCGGTCTTGATGCGCTTGGTCTTCGGCAGGCCCAGTTCGGTGAAGAGCACCTCCTGGAGCTGCTTGGGCGAGCCGAGGTTGAACTCGCGCCCGACCACGGCGTACGCGGACTGCTCGGCCGCCTTGACCTCGCCGAACAGCGTCGCCGACATGGCCGCGAAATGGTCGGTGCCGGCCGCGATGCCGGTCCGCTCCATGTCCGCCAGCACCCGGACCAGCGGCAGCTCGATCTCCTCCAGCAGCCTGCTGGCGCCGCGCTGGGCCAGGTCCGCGTCCAGCGCCGCGGCCAGGTCGAGCGTGGCCCGCGCCCGCAGGACCAGCGCCTGGGCGCTCTCGGCTTCCCCGGACCCGTCGAGGGTCAGCTGCCCGGAGTCGTCGGCGTCCCGCAGCTCCCGTCCCAGGTACCGCAGCGAAAGATCGGCCAGGTCGAAGGTGCGCTGGCCGGGCAGCGCGAGGTAGGCGGCGAGCGCGGTGTCAGACGTCAGGCCATCCAGAACGAACCCTCGCGCCTGCAACGCGTGAACCGGCCCCTTGGCGTCATGCAGGGCCTTCGGGTGCCCGGCCGACGCCAGCCAGGCCGCCAGGGCCTTCTCGTCGTCGGGGGTCATCGCCTCCGGATCCAGGTACGCGCCGGCGCCGTCGGCGGCGGCCACCGCGATGCCCGTCGGGTTACCCGTGCCGCGGGACCATGTGCCGGCCACAGCCAGGCCCATCCGTTCGGTCGATGCATGCTCCTCCAGCCAGGCAGCCACCTCGCCCGGGCCGGGGAGCGCGACCACCACGTCGAATCCCGGTTTTTCGGTCTCCGCGGGCGCCGCCGACGCGGAGACGCCGTTGATGCCGTCGGGAAGGGTCGCATACAGGCGGTCGCGGAGCACGCGGAACTGCAGGGTGTCGAAGAGCTGGTGGATGACGTCGCGGCTCCACGGGGCCGGGGCGAGGTCTCGCGGCGCGGCACCGACCGTGGCCTGCGGCAGGTCCCGGATCAGCTCGGTCAGCTGGCGGTTGCGCAGCACGTTGGCCAGGTGCTCGCGCAGCGCGTCGCCGGCCTTGCCCTTGACCTCGTCGGCCCGGTTGACCAGCTCGGCCAGCGATCCGAACTGCTGGATCCACTTGGTGGCGGTCTTCTCCCCCACGCCGGGGATGCCGGGCAGGTTGTCGCTGGGGTCGCCGCGCAGCGCGGCGAAGTCGGGGTACTGCTCCGGCGACAGGCCGTACTTCTCGGTGACGGCCCCGGGGGTGAAGCGGGTCATGTCGGTGATGCCGCGGCGGGTCATCAGGACGGTGATCTTGTCGTCGACGAGCTGCAGGACGTCGCGATCGCCGGTGACGACGAGAACGTCCATTCCCTCCTTCTCGGCCTCGGTGGCGAGGGTGGCGATGAGGTCGTCGGCCTCGTAGCCGGGGGCGGACAGGCGCGTGATGCCGAGGGCGTCGAGGACCTCGAAGATGAGGGAGAGCTGGCTGCGGAAGTCCTCGGGGGTTTCCCGGCGGTTGGCCTTGTATTCGACGTACTGCTCGTGCCGGAAGGTGGGCTCGCCGCGGTCGAACGCCACCGCTACGCGCGTGGGCTTCTCGTCGCGCAGCACGTTGATGAGCATCGCGGTGAAGCCGTACACGGCGTTGGTGGGCTGGCCGGTGGTGGTGGCGAAATTCTCCACCGGGAGGGCGAAGAAGGCCCGGTAGGCCAGCGAGTGCCCGTCGAGGAGCAGGAGCCGTTCCGGGGAGGTCTGGTCCGGTGAGGTCTGGGCAGCGCTGTCGGTCACCCTCCCGATCCTATGACCGGCGACGGGGTAGCCGCCGGTCATAGGCCGTGTCGGTTCCTGGTTACCCGGTTACCCGGAGAACCCGAAGACCGTCGTCGAGTTGAGCGTCTTGCCCGGGCCCAGCGTGGTGGACGGGAAGTTCGGCTGGTTCGGGGAGTTCGGGAAGTGCTGGGTCTCGAACGTGTAGCCCGCGCCCTGCCGGTAGGTGTGGCCGCTGATCCCGGTCAGCGTGCCGGTCAGGAAGTTGCTGGTGTAGAACTGGACGCCCGGCTGGTCGGTCCAGACCGACAGCCCGCGGCCGCTGGACGGATCGTAGGCGCGAGCGGCCAGGTTGAGGCCGTCCGGACCGGTGGTCTGCGGGGTTTGCGGGTTCAGCACCCAGTTGTGGTCGTAGCCCTCCGCGATCGTCAGCTGGTTGTCCGCGGACGGCGCGTTGTCGGGCGCGCTGACGTCGTCGATCATGCTCCCGACCGGATGCGGAGAGGTGAAGTCGAACGGCGTGCCCTTGACGCTCGCCTCGGTTCCCAGCGGGATCTGGGTGGCGTCGGTCGGCGTGTACTTGTCGGCGTTGATCTGGACGTCCTGGCCGTAGGCCGAACCGGGGAACGCGTCCTCGCCGGCCAGGTTGAAGTAGCTGTGGTTGGTCAGGTTGACGACGGTCGAGAGCTTGGGGTCGTCATTGTGGGCCTGGTAGTGGATGGTCAGGTTGTTGCTGTTATCAAGGGTGAACGTGACATCCACGGTGAGCTGGGCCGGGAAGCCGGTGCAGCCGTTCGGGCAGCCCTCCTTGGCCGATCCCGCCGGGTAGCCGTCATCGCCGTTCGGGCTGACGAGCTGGAGGGTGACGCCGACCTCGTTGCTGTTATCAATCTCGGCGACCTGCTTCCAGACGTGGCTGCCGAAGCCGACGACGCCACCGTGCAGCGTGTTGCCGTTGTTGTTGATCGGCAGCGTGTAGGTCTTGCCGTTCAGGTGGAAGGTGCCCTTGGCGATGCGGTTGCCGTACCGGCCGATGGTCTCGCCGAAGTACGGGCCGCCGTTGGCGGTGACCGGCGGGCTGTCGTTCTTCACGTAGTCCTGCAAGGTCTTGAACCCGAGGACGACGTCCTTCGTCTGGCCGGTCTTGCCGGGGACGTTGATCTGCTGGATGATCCCGCCGTAGGACAGGACGTCGGCCGACATGCCGTTCGCGTTGGTCAGCGTGTACCGGTAGGTGGGTGTTTCCTTGCCGGTGTAGGGCTCGACGGTGCTGCCGAAGTACTGCTTGCTGATCCCCAGGCTGCCGTGCGCGCCGGGTCCTCCGGCCGCGCCCGCTAGGTGGGCCGCGCCCGCAGGGTGGGCCGCGCCCGC
>JAFMRC010000236.1 GCA_017354375.1 Nocardiopsaceae bacterium
GCGTCGAGCAGGCCCGGGGCGCCGAGCGGGGCCGGGAAGGCGCCGCCGTCCGGCTGGCTGACGGGACCACCGTGACCGCCGCCGTCGTCGTCGGCGCGGACGGGTCGGCGGGGGTCACCGCGCGGCACGTGGGGGTCGAGTTCGGCCAGGTCGACCTCGGCCTGGAACTGGAGATCGACGTCCCCGAACCCGTCGCGGACGCCTGGCGGGGCCGGGTCCTCCTCGACTGGGGCAAGCGGCCCGGCTCCTACGGCTGGGTGTTCCCCAAGGGCAGCCGGCTCACCGTCGGCGTCATCGCCTCCCGCGGCCAGGGCGAGTGGACCAAGCGGTACCTGCGGGAGTTCGTGACCCGGCTGAAGCTGGATCCCTACCCGGTCGCCCGGGACTCCGGGCACCTCACCCGCTGCCGCACCGACGGATCCCCGCTGCGCGACGGGCGGGTCCTCGTCGCCGGGGACGCCGCCGGGCTCCTGGAGCCGTGGACCCGCGAGGGCATCAGCTTCGCGCTGCGCTCCGGGACGTTCGCCGGGGACGCCGCCGCGAAGGCCGCGGCCTCCGAGTCCCCCGGCGCCGCCGAGTCCGCGCTGGAGGAGTACGTCGCGAGCGTGAACCGCGTCCTGGCGCCGGAGATGGCGGCGGGCCGCCTGTTCCTGGCCGCGTTCAGCAAGCGCACCGCGGTGTTCCACGCGGGCCTGGCGACCGGTAAGGGCCAGCGGCTGTTCGGCGGGATCTGCCGCAGCGAGCTGACCTATCCCGAGATCGCCGCCAAGCCCGGCGCCCGCCGTGCCCTCGCCCTCCTGAGCCACTAGCGAACGCTCCCCTGAGTACTCGCGGATCAGTCGTTACAGATTTACTGGGGACATATAGTGATTTACGCGTTACGGGTTGCGCAACCCGACCTCGCACCGACATTCTTGGCCTACAGAGGGCGATGTACGCGGGATGCGGGGAGGAATGCGGATGGCCGGGGAATCCCATCAGGAAATGAAGGTCGACCTTACCGACCTCTACATGACCGCCCCGGCCTTCACCCGGGCCGGCAGCGCGATCTCCGACGCGGTATCGCAGGCCACCCACCAGCTCGAAGGGCTCGGCCACTTCTGGGGCAACGACGCGCCGGGACAGAAATTCGGCGGCTTCTACGCGCCGAAGCAGGCCGAGCTGCTGCAGATGCTGGCCGTCGCCTCCGGTGAGGTCCAAGGCGTGGCCGACGGCATCACCAAGATGGCGGAAAGCTTCGGCGTCACCGAGGAAGCGAACACCGCCAAGATCCGGTCGATGAACCAGGAGACGTCGTGAAGCCCCCAGCGCTCCCCCGGCGGCGGCGTGCCACGGACGAGGAGGGTAACCATGCCTGACGTCGGCCCCTATGCCCCTGGGGCACCTAACCCAATCACCCAAAACCACTCCTCTCCGGGATCCGGCGGCGGGTTCGGCGGCTTCCTCCGGCATGAATGCCACATTCCCTGGCCCGCGGCGAACGAGGACGCGTTGCGCGAGGCCGCCTCGATCTGGCACCGGCTGGCCGAGACGATCCGCGACAACTACGGCCCCGCCAACAGCGCCGCCAAGTCGCTCACGTCGAACAACGAGGGCGCGGCCATCGACGCGTTCGAGACCTATTGGGAAAGGTTCGGCGGGCGCAAGGGAGCTCTGCCGCTGGGCGCCGAGGCCTGCGACGCCATGTCGCACGCCTGCGAGAGGTATGCCGACGAGGTCGCGGCGACCAAGTCGAAGATCGAGCAGGCCGGGCTGGAGGTCGCCGCCACCCTGGCATTCGGCGCGCTCGGCGCGTTCTTCACGTTCGGTGCCACCGAGGAAGCAGCCGCGGGGATCGCCGCGAAACTCATCGACTCAGCAGCGAGCGCGATCGCGAGGCTTGGCGGGCTCGCCGCCGAAATCGACGGGTCCATGGCGGACGCCGTGGCGGCTGCATTGAAGGCTATGGCGGCTTCTATGGCGGCAGCATCGAAGAGCGCTTCCGGGGTCATCGGCGCCGGCGTAGCCGGGTCGGCCGGCGGCGGGCTTGGCGCTGACCTCGGCGTTGCCGCGAACGACAGCATCCGTGAGCTGACCGGAGGCAAGCTACTCAGCCCTTCCGAGGTCACCAGGGATCTGGCCACTGGGCTGGGCACAGGTGCGGTCGGAGGCGTGCTCGGGGAGCTAAGCGGACTGAGCCAGACGCAATTGGCTAATCTCCTGAAAAACGCGGCCGGCAGCGTCAGTGACACCAATGTACAACTGTCCCTGCAGATGCTGGAACTATCCCGTCAAGTGGAGGGCACGGCCGGTAAAATCTCGGCCAGTGTGCTCGCGCAGGCGGCCACCCAGCTCATCATGACACAGCAGATCGATGTCGGTAGTATCGCCCAAAGCCAGATCCTGGATCAGCTTAAGCGAGCCACAGGCGACAAAGGCTGAGGCCGGAAGACAGCCCCCGAAGGAGATCCGGCTAAGTGTTCATTATCATCAACGCGGTCATCCTGGGCATCGGTGCGCTGCTGCTGGCATTCGACCTGCTCGTCGGCTTTGTGCTTACCGCGGTCCTAGCCAGATCGCTGCGGCTCGCCGTACGCGGTACCGAGACCACCGGCGAGGTAATCCGGATAGGACAGCGGCAGCCTGGCCGCGGCGCGCCGATCCGGGTGGCGTACACCACCCCGGCCGGCAGCTTCGAGACCCGCGGCACCTCGGCGCGACCGCGACTCGGGGCGCCGGTCCAGGTCCGGTACCATCCGTCCAGGCCAGCGTCGGCCACCACGCTGACCCGGCCCTGGCGATGGGTGGTCACCGGCGTCCCGATGGTGCTGGCAATAGCAGCGACGTCGGCGGGGATGGTTACTGGTGCCGTCTGGTACTTCGCCGGGATCCACAGCCGACTCCAGTTTCCGCTGGCTAACGGATCCCTTCTCCTCCTGATCGCCCTAGGCACGGGCTATTATGCCGTGAGCCAGTCCGCCGTGCTCCTGCGGTGGCGGCGCATGGTACGGGTGGACGGCAAGATCCTTCGGTTCGACGAGCACGCGCCGGGCCTGCCCAAGCCGGGCATCCTGGTCTCGTTCGAGTCCGCCGACGGCACCGAGGAGTTCTGGGCTATGGCCGGCAGCGGCCCCGCCTGCGTGGGCGACACGGTCACGGTCTACTACAACCCCGATGAGCCCGCCACGTCCGCGACCGTGGAGGAAGCCAGGACCATTCGCGGCTACGTGATCTTCAGCGCGGTACTCGCCCTGGCCTGCGGCGTACTCGGGATATTCTCAATCTCGCTGCTGTAGGCGGCTGAGTGTTCATACCGGCCAGGTGGTACACGTCGAGAAGCGGCCCGGCCGCTCCGCGCGGATCAGGGTGACCTACGAGACACCCGGCAGCCAGGGAGGCCTCCTGATCTCGTTCGAAACCGCCGACGGCACCGAGGAGTTCTGGGCCCAGGCCGACAGCGTCCTCCTCACCAGCCCGCTCGATTGCGTGATCGATGGGGCTATAGCGCGCTCGATTGCGCAATCGAGGGGCTGCGGGCTGCGGAGGGGAAGGCCCTGAATGTGGTACATGTGCACCGAGAGCCACCGGTGCAACCTCTACGTCGTCGACCTGATCTTCGGCGTGCCGCTGCTCGTGATCGACCTGGCCGTCGGCTTGCTGCTGGTCGCGAGCGCCTGCCGGGAGGCGTGGTTCGCCGTGCGCGGCACCCGGGCCGTCACGCTGACCGGAACCTGGCGAACGATGGTCAAGGGAACCCCAATGATCCTCGTGCTGGGGGCCGCGGGGGCCGGGATGATCGCCGCGCCCGTCTGGCACTTCACCGGAACCCACCACCGGCTCCAGGGGCCGGTATCCTACGACTCCTTCCTGCTCGCGATAGCCGCGGGCCTCGCGTATTACGTGTACGACCGGTTCGCCCTGCTGCTGCGGTGGCGGCGCATGATCCGGACGGACGGCAAGGTCCTGCGATTCGATAGGCACGCGCCGGGGGTAGGCAGCCGCGGGGGGCTCCTGATCTCGTTCGAGACCGCCGACGGCACCGAGGAGTTCTGGATCCCGGCCCGGACCGCCCCCGCCGACGTGGGAGGTACCCTTACGATCTCCTACGATCCGGATAAGCCAGGCACGTCGGCAACCGTGCAGAACGCCAGGGACGTCGGCGTCCACGCGGTCGTGGGCACGCTGTTCCTCGCGGCGGTCATCGCCGCTGGCGTGGTGCTGGCCTCGCCGCTGTAGATACCAGGAGTCGCCCGAATGTTCATCACCTCCGCGGTCACGCTGGTCCTTGGCGCGTTGCTGCTGGTGATCGACTTGTATTACGGCGCGCTGCTGGTCTTGACCACGTCCCTGGCGGCGTGGTCAGCCGTGCGCGGCACCCGCGCCACCGGCCAGGTGGTCGGGGTTACGGACCGGCGGCCCGGGCAGCCCGCGAAGGTCCGGATAGCGTATGAGACGCCAGGCGGCAGGTTCGAGGCCACCGCCCGCTCGCCCCGGACCCGGATCGGCGAGCCGGTCACCGTCTGGTACCGCCCGGACAGGCCGGCCAAGGCCATCGCGCAGAACCGGCCCTGGCGGCGGGCGGCCATCGGCCTGCCGATAACGCTGGTGCTCGCGGCGTCGTCGGTCGGGATGCTCGCCGGGTCCGCCTGGTACTTCGCCGGGACCCACCCCCAGCTCCAGCTTCCGGTGAGCACCGGGTCGTTCGCTCTCGCGGGGGCGCTGGCCTGCTATTACCTGGCGTGCAACCGGTATGCCCTGCTGCTGCGGTGGCGGCGCATGGCGCGGGCGGACGGCACGGTGACGCGGCAGGACGCGCAGCGGCGCAAGCCGCGCTTCCTGATCTCGTTCGAGGCCGCCGACGGCACCGAGGAGTTCTGGGCACGGGCCGCCAGCGTCCGGGCCGGCGTGGGGGACACGGTCACGGTCCACTACGACCCGGGCAAGCCCGCCACGTCCGCGACCGTGCAAACCGCCGCGACCGTCCGGTCCGTCGCGATCAAGAGCACGGCTTGCGCCCTGGCCTTCACCGTCGCCTTCCTGCTCGAGGCCCTCGTCGTCCTGCTCATCACCACGTCGGCGTAGGCATCGCCAGCGCGCAGGTCCATCGCCAGCGCGCCGGCCGGAGCGGGGCGAGAAGAAGGCAGCTGGGGGAATCGCGACTATCCGTTCGGCAGAAGGGTTTTCGGGCGCCGGCCGACGCCGACGGCCAGCGTGATGACCGCCGCCACCACGAAGGACATGATCGACGCGGACATCCAGCTCTGCACGGTGAAGCCGAGCCAGGACGCGACCGAGGTCCACGCGCTCGCCCACGCCGCGACATAGCCGGGGTTGACCAGCTGGAACATGACGAACCCGGCGGCCCACGGAACCAGCATCAGCCACCGGGTTCCGGCCCGCTGCGACAGGTCCCATTTACCACGAGAAATCAGGAAATAATCGACTATCAGCACCGCGGACAGCGGCACGAACACCGAGCCGAGCAGGGTCAGGAAGTTCTCGTAGTCCGCGATGTTCAGCCACAGCGCGCCGGCCGTGGCCAGCGCGGAGATCACGCCCGCCAGCACGCGGCGGTCCCACAGCGGGCGCAGGTTCTGGATGGACACCGCGGTGGAGTACACGTCGGCGAACGACTGGTCCAGCTCCCGGGCCGCCAGGATCGCGAAGCCGAGCGACCCGACGGGCAGGGCGATGAACGCGCCGAAGATGTCGTTCGGGTCCTTCGCGACCGTGACCAGCGACAGCAGGCCGATCACGTAGCACAGCACCTGGGTGACGCTGTAGCCGACCATCGCCCCGGTGAACGCGGCCCGCGGGGAGCGCGAGTGCCGGGTGTAGTCGGCGGCGAGCGGCACCCACGAGACCGAGGTGCCGACCACCGTGTCGGTCGCGGCCCAGAAGCCGGACCAGGTGCCGTGGGTGAACGCGGGCAGGGGGTGCCGTAGCAGCTGCACGAACAGGTAGGCGAGCACGACGAGGACGGCGATGGTCGCGTACTTGCGCAGCACCCGGATCGCGCCGAGCGGGCGGATGGTGAGCGCCGCGGTGAGCGCCCCGGCGATCAGCACGTAGGCCCACTTGGGCAGGGCGGGCGCGACGACGTGCGCGGCCGTCGAGATCGTGACGATCTCGAAGACGCCCCAGCCGACGCACTGCACGATGTTCACCACGGTCGGCAGGTAGGACAGCCGCGCGCCGAACAGGCCGCGCAGCAGGACCATCGCGGGCGCCCCGGTGCGGGCGCCCAGGACGCCGACCAGCGCGACCGGCAGCGTGCCGAGCACGGTCCCGGCGCCCAGCGCGGCCAGCGCCGCCGCCATGCTCAGGTACGGGCCGGATCCGGACGGCTGCAGGACGAAGATCGCGGCGGTGAAGCCGAGCAGGCTCACCCCGAGGTTGCCCCACAGGCCGAACTGGTCGAGCAGGCTCAGCGGCTGGGGCACCGGCTCGCCGAGGGTGTTCGGGACCTCGGCGCGGTTGTCGGAGGCGACGACGGTGAACTGTGATGCCCGTGTTTCCTGCGATGAATCCGTGGCCACGGCGGCCCTCCCTACGCCGGCATTACCCGGACAGGTTCCGACGGTCGGCGGCGCAGTTAATTCCGCCCTCTCAGCCCGGTCAGCCCGAGCTCCCGTATGCGTTGTCTTGTGCCAGTATATCCCGGCTTAGTATCGCGGCTTGGTATCCCGGCTTACCCGCCGATCGCGGACATCGGGCGGTCGGGCTGGAGGAACGACGGGTCGTTGATCCCGTGTCCCGGCAGCTTGGACGCGACCGCCGCCTGCCAGCGCCGCGCTATCTCCTCGTCGGAGGCGCCGCCGCGCAGCGACGACCGCAGGTCGCTCTCCTCCCGCGCGAACAGGCAGTTCCGCACCTGGCCGTCGGCGGTCAGCCGCACCCGGTCGCACGCTCCGCAGAACGGCCGGGTGACCGAGGCGATCACGCCGACCCGGGCCGGCCCCCCGTCCACCAGGAAGGTCTCGGCCGGGGCGGCTCCGCGCGCCCGTTCCGAATCAGGCGTCAGCGTGAACCACGGCGACAGCAGGCCGAAGATCTCGTCGGCCGTCACCATGCCCTCGCGCGACCAGCCGTGCTGCGCGTCGAGCGGCATCTGCTCGATGAACCGCAGCTCGTACCCGCGCTCCAGGCAGTACCGCAGCAGGTCGGGCGCCTCGAAGTCGTTGATGTCGCGCATCAGCACGGTGTTGACCTTCACCGGCGCCAGCCCGGCGGACTCGGCGGCCGACAGGCCGGACAGCACGTCCGGCAGCCGGTCCCGCCGGGCCAGCGTGCGGAACACCTCCGGCCGCAGCGTGTCCAGCGACACGTTGATCCGGTCCAGCCCGGCCTCGCGCAGCGCGGCGGCGCGGCGGGCGAGCCCGATCCCGTTCGTGGTGATCGAGATCTCCGGGCGCGGGTCCAGCTCCGCGGTCCGCGCCACGATCTCGGCCAGGTCCGGGCGGAGCAGCGGCTCGCCGCCGGTGAACCGCACTTCCCGGATTCCCAGCAGGGTAACGCCGATCCGGAGCAGCCGGACGATCTCGCCGGCGGTGAGCACCTCCTCGCGCGGCAGCCACTCCAGCCCCTCGGGCGGCATGCAGTAGGTGCACCTCAGGTTGCAGCGGTCCGTCAGCGACACCCGGAGGTCCGTCGCCACCCTCCCGTACGAATCAGCTAGCATCATTCGACCTTACGCGCATAGCTCACACCAGGAGCAACTACGCGATGCCCCGGATATTCCGCCGAGGCGGACGGGGTCGCTCGCATACCGGACAAGCACCCCATCCTGTTTCTCTCCGTAATCGTAAGGGTACGAACCGTCGCGGTATGGGCTGGGGCCATCCGGCGCGGGGGAGAGCTATGCCGCGACCTGTCGGAAATGACCAGAAATATCTACCGGGACTCGACGGCCTCCGGGTCCTGGCGGTGGCCGCCGTCATCGCCTACCACCTCGGCTTCGGCTGGGCCCAGGGCGGTCTCCTGGGCGTGGGGATGTTCTTCACGCTGAGCGGGTACCTCATCACCGGGATCCTGCTCAGGCAGTGGGAAACAACCGGGCGGGTCCGCCTGAAAGACTTCTGGATACGTCGGGCCAGGCGGCTGTTGCCAGCCCTGTTCGTGATGTTGGCCGCAGTCGCCGTCTGGGTGGATACCGCGGCCCGGTCGCATCTGGCCGGGCTGCGCGGCGACATCGTCGCCTCCGCCCTGTACGTGAGCAACTGGTGGTATATCAGCCAGCACGCGTCGTACTACGCCCAGTTCAGCCCGCCGACGCCGCTCGACCACCTGTGGTCGCTCGCGGTCGAGGAACAGTTCTACCTGCTGTGGCCGTTGCTGCTCGTGGCCGGCCTGTGGCTGGCATGCCGACGGCGGCGCACCGCGCGCGGGCGGGTCCCCGCCCGCTGGGCGCTCGCGGGCGTGACGCTGGTGATCGCCGCCGCCTCCGCCATCGCGATGGCACGGCTCTACCATCCGGGGTACGACCCGACGCGGGTGTACGAGGGCACCGACACCCGGGCCTTCGGGCTGCTGGCGGGCGCCGCGCTGGCCATGGTGCTCCCGGCGCGCCGCGCC
>JAFMRC010000237.1 GCA_017354375.1 Nocardiopsaceae bacterium
GTACCGGAAGCACACCGCGATTTTCACGGTTAGCGCGCGTCCGGGTCTTGGGTGACCGCCTCCGGCGGGCGCTGGCCGAGCAGTTCCAGGCGGATCGCCTCCAGGTGGGACAGCTGGCCCGCGGACGGGCCGGCGCTGCCGGAGACCGGGACGGTGACCCCGGCCAGCACGTCGTCGGTGCGCGGGGTGGTCAGCGTGAGCACGTCGCCGAAGCCGGGGGCGGCCTTGTCCCGGGCGGTGAGCGGCGGGATGTTCCACCGCTGCTCGATCGTCTTCAGCACGGACGTGTGGTCCAGCGGGGCGCCGCCCGCCGGAACCCGGTACACCGTGCCCGCGGCGATCAGCGGCGAGATGAGCACGGCCGGCACCCGGACCCCGAACCGGTCGAAGGAGAAGCCGAACTCCCCCGGCGTGCTGTCGGGCGGCGTGGCCCCCCACGGCGGGGAGACGTGGTCGTAGCAGCCGCCGTGCTCGTCGTAGGTGACCACGAACAGCGTCTTGTCCCAGCCCGGCCCGGACCGCAGCGCCTCGTAGGCGTCGTGGATGAGCTGCTCGCCGAGCGCGACGTCGTAGTTGGGGTGCTGGCTGTTGCCGGTCGATCCCCAGCTCGGCTCCAGGAAGCTGTAGGACGGCAGCGTGCCGGCCTTGGCCGCCGCCTGGAAGTCCTTGAACAGGCCGAAGTTGCTCGCGGGCGCGCTCGAGGTGTCGGGGAAGTCGCTCTTGGTCAGCGGCTCGGCGTCGTACCCGTAGATGACCCAGCTGACCCCGGCCTTGGTCAGCGAGCCGAAGATGGACGGGCAGGTGTAGGCCTTCGTGGTGTCGTCCAGGTGGCCCTGGCTGGTCCCGGCGTGCAGGAAGGCGCGGTTCGGCAGCGTCTCGGTCGGCACCGAGGAATACCAGTGGTCGCACACCGCATAGCCCTTGGCCAGCGCGGATAGCACCGGCAGCGCCTCGGGCGTGAAGCAGCCCATGATGTCGCTGGCCGTGGTGCCGGGCAGGATCGACCAGCCCTCGTTCTTCTCCCAGCCGAGCGTGTAGGCGAAGTCCTTGACGAACCCCTGGTTGGTCGACGGCGTGCCGGACGCGGGGGCCGTGTCGCTGCCCCACAGCTGGTCGTTGGTCGCCTTGTAGCCCTCGCCCGGGTCGGCGCCCGGCTGGAAGTAGGCGTTCTTGACAGCCGGCGTGATCTTGGAAACCGGCACTGGGTTCCCGCTGGAGTCGGGGTTGGACTCCTTCCCGGTCAGCCCCTCGTACGGCTGCCCGGACGGTGACTTGTTCCCCGCGTCGGCGTAGAGAAAGCCGAGCATGTGATCGAACGACCGGTTCTCGAGCATCAGCACCACCAGGTGCTCGATCGACGCGAGCCCGTTACCGCCGCTGGCCGCCATCCGTTCCCCCTTATATCCCGTTGTTCCCCTCGCTACGACTCTAACGGCGGCATGCGCCTAGCGCACGACTGTTAACGCGGTGTTCGCCTAGGAAAGGGAGCCGCTGCGGCGAGAGCGGGCGCGGTGGGCGGCGGTGCGGGCGTCCTTGGCGATCCGCTTGTCCGGGTGGTGCAGGCCGATGTGGGTCAGGACCTCCACCGCGTCCGGATGGGAGGCCCGGGAGATCATCTCGAAGAGCGAGGCCTCCTCCCCCGCGGGGACGGAGTCCCCCAGGCACGCGGCGACGGACTCCGGGTCCGGTTCCTCGTCGTCGCAGGCCAGCACGAGCATGTCGGTGGCGACCCAGGCCAGGTCGTCGGGCTGCGGCTCGAGCTCGGCCGGGACGGGGGCGTCCGGATCCTCGCCCAGCCCGGCCAGGGCGATCTTGGCGTAGGGGCGCAGCTCGGGGGTGCCGAGGCTCTCCCGCCAGGCCGGCTCGGCCGCGCCGCCGATCCGGGTGACGACGGAGACCGCGAGCAGGCGCGAGTCCGGCCCCTCGTCCGCGGCGACGCGCAGCAGTTCCCTGGCCGCCTCCCCCGGCTCGCGCCCGGCGACCCACACGTCGGCCTCGGCCTCGAACTCCTCCTGGTCGGCGTCGTCGGCCATGAGCAGCAGCTGCTGCGCGGTCATCTCCTCGACGCTGGCGGGCAGCAGCGGGATTTCCAGGCCGATGCCGGTGAGCTCCTCGCGCACCGCCCACAGGCCGAGCGGCGTCAGCCGGACCGCGCCGTCGGCGGCGGTCGGCGGGTGGATCGCGCCCAGCCTCGCGAGCATGCTGGTGACCAGCATGGCCGGGTCGCCGTAGCAGTCGGTCAGCGCCTGCTTCGCGGCGGCGGCCTCGTGCGGCTCCATCTCGGCGGTGGCGGTCTCCAGCATGACCTCGCTGATGTCGGTCAGCGCCAGTCCCTCGCCCCGGGCCAGGAACAGCATGATCGCCATCGCGATGCCCTGCCCGTCGAGCTCCATCTCCGCGACCCCTTCCGGGATCGCGTCATCGACGGCGGTGTCGCCGATGACGTCGAACGTCCCGGACAGCACGCTCACGAAGGTGGAGCGCCACGCCTCCAGCACGTCGTCGTCGGCAGCCGAGGCCCACCGCCCCGCGGTCTCGCCGCGCGATACGTGCTCGACGCCGAAGGCGAGGGCGTCGCCATCGAAGTCCTCTTCCTCGTCATCCTCGTCGAGTTCCCCGTCCTCCTCGTCGAGGCCCTCAGCATCGAGGTCATCGTCGTCGAAGGCGACCCAGTCCGAGGTGAGCGCGTACTCCCACAGGAACGCCAGCTCGTCCGGGTGCACGGCGAGCGCCCGCGTCGCGGCGGCCGCGTCATCGGGTTCCAGGTCGCCCTCGTCGGTAACGGGGCGGCCGTCGTCGCCGACCCAGTCGGCGAGCCTGGCGAGGGTGGCGGGCAGTTCCGCGGCCCGGGCCGAGGCGGCCAGCTCGGCGGCGGCCGGCAGCCGTAGCGCGGGCAGCTCGTCCGGCAGCCCCACCGCCTCGGCGACGTCCGCGAAATCCAGCGTCTCGTCCAGGTCGTCGATGCCGACGCCGCTGTTGTCTAGATCCTCGATGTCGTCCACGTAGAACACGAAGCCGTCATCGCCGTCGGCCAGGTCCTCAACGTCGTGGTCGCCGAAGCCATCGAACTTGTCGTCCGCCATGCCTGAAACCCTATCGGTGACGAGCACCGCCGACGACTGATTCTCGCCGTCGGCTACTTCTTATTACCGTCGGCGAGCAGCGACCGCAGCACGTACTGCATGATGCCGCCGTGCCGGTAGTAGCCAGCCTCGCCGGGGGTGTCGATCCGGACGTCGACCGGGAAGCTCGTGCCATCGGCAGTCACCACGGCCTCGTTCGGGATAATGCCGTTGTTGAGTTCTTCGATCCCGGTAATCGTGTAGGTCTCCTGCCCGGTCAGGCCGAGCGAGTCCGCGGAGGTGCCCGGCTTGAACTGCAGGGGCAGCACGCCCATGCCGATCAGGTTCGATCGGTGGATGCGCTCGAAGGACTCGGCCAGCACCGCGCGGACGCCGAGCAGCAGGGTCCCCTTGGCCGCCCAGTCACGGGACGAGCCGGAGCCGTACTCCTTGCCGCCGAGCACGATCAGCGGCGTGCCCGCCTCGATGTAGGAGCGGGAGGCGTCGTAGATGGACATCTCCTCGCCATCCTTGACCGTGACGCCGCCCTCGGTGCCGGGGGCGAGCTGGTTGCGCAGCCTGATGTTGGCGAACGTGCCGCGCACCATGACCTCGTGGTTTCCGCGCCGCGAGCCGTAGGTGTTGAAGTCCTTCCGCTCGATCCCGTGGTCGGTCAGGTAGATCCCGGCGGGGGAGGTGTTCTTGATCGCTCCGGCCGGGGAGATGTGGTCGGTGGTCACCGAGTCGCCGAGCCTGGCGAGCACCCTGGCGCCCTTGATGTCCGTCACCGGGGCCGGATCGGCGGGCATGCCGTCGAAGTACGTCGGGCGGCGAACGTAGGTGGAGTCCGGGTCCCACTGGAAGGTGTCGTCGTCGGGGACGTCCAGGCCGCGCCAGTTGTCGTCGCCCGTGAACACGTCCGCGTAGTCGCGGGTGAACATCTCGGCGGCGACGGCGTTCCCGACGACCTCGGCGACCTCGGCGGGGGACGGCCAGATGTCGGCCAGGTAGACCGGCTTGCCGTCGCCGTCGGTGCCGAGCGGCTCGTGGTCCAGGTCGATGTCCATCGTGCCCGCCAGGGCGTAGGCGACGACCAGCGGCGGGGACGCGAGGTAGTTCATCTTCACGTCCGGGTTGATGCGGCCCTCGAAGTTCCGGTTGCCGGACAGCACGGACACGACGGCCAGGTCGTTGTCGTTGACCGCCTCGCTGATCTCCGGCGGCAGCGGACCGGAGTTCCCGATGCAGGTGGTGCAGCCGTAGCCGACCAGGTTGAAGCCCAGCTTGTCCAGGTACGGGAGCAGGCCGGACCTCTCGTAGTAGTTCGTGACGACCTTGGAGCCGGGCGCCAGCGACGTCTTGACCCACGGCTTGCGGGTCAGGCCCTTCTCCACGGCGTTCTTCGCGAGCAGCGCCGCGCCGATCATCACGAACGGGTTCGACGTGTTGGTGCAGGAGGTGATCGCGGCGACCACCACGTGGCCGTGGTCGAGGGTCGTCTCGGTGCCGTCGGCCAGGGTGACCGGGACCGTCCTGGTCGGGCGGGCTGCTGCAGCGCCGGGCGCGGTCGGGGACTGCGGGTCGGACGCGGGGAAGGAACCGTTGCCGTCGCCGCCTGTGTAGGCGCCCACGGCGTCGCGGAACGCGGTCTTGGCGTTTGCCAGCTCGATCCGGTCCTGCGGGCGCTTCGGCCCCGCGATGGAGGGGACGACGGTCGACAGGTCGAGCTCGAGCTCTTCGGAGTACCGCAGCTCGCGGGATGGGTCGTTCCACAGGCCCTGCTCCCTGGCGTACGCCTCGACGAGCTCGACTTGCTGCTCCGGGCGGCCGGTCAGGCGCAGGTACTCCAGGGTGGCCTCGTCGATCGGGAAGATCGCGCAGGTGGAGCCGAACTCCGGCGACATGTTGCCGATCGTCGCGCGGTTCGCGACCGGGACCTCGGCGACGCCCTCGCCGTGGAACTCGACGAACTTGCCGACCACCCCGTGCTTGCGGAGCATCTCGGTGATCGTGAGCACGAGGTCGGTCGCGGTCGCCGCGGTCGGCAGGGCCCCGGTGAGCCTGAAGCCGACGACCTTCGGGATCAGCATGGAGATCGGCTGGCCGAGCATGGCGGCCTCCGCCTCGATGCCGCCGACGCCCCAGCCGAGGATGCCGAGCCCGTTCTGCATCGTGGTGTGCGAGTCGGTGCCGACGCAGGTGTCGGGGTAGGCGAGCCTCGTGCCGTCTTTTCCGGCGCTTTCCGTGCTTTCGGCGCTGAAGACGACGCGCGCCAGGTGCTCGATGTTCACCTGGTGCACGATGCCGGTGCCGGGCGGGACGACCCTGAGGCCGTCGAACGCGTTCTGGCCCCAGCGCAGGAACTGGAAGCGCTCGCGGTTGCGCTGGAACTCCAGCTCGACGTTCCTCGCGAACGAGTCCGGGCGGGCGAAGGAGTCCACCTGGACGGAGTGGTCGATCACCAGCTCGGCCGGGATCAGCGGGTTGATCTTCTTCGGGTCGCCGCCGAGCTGTGCCATGGCCTCCCGCATCGCGGCCAGGTCGACGACCGCGGGCACGCCGGTGAGGTCCTGGAGGAGGACCCGGGCCGGAGTGAACTGGATCTCGGTGCTGGGCTCCGCCTTCGGATCCCAGTCCGCGAGCGCCCTCACCTGCCCGGCGGTGATGTTGACGCCGTCCTCGTTGCGCAGGAGGTTCTCCAGCAGCACCTTCAGGCTGTAGGGAAGGGTCTGCGCCCCCGCGACCGCGTCCAGCCGGAATATCTCGTGCGATGCGCCGCCGATCGTCATCGTCGCGCGGCTGCCGAAGCTGTTGGCAGTCATGGTCGTGAGCCTCCTCGCCCCGTCGCGTTCCTTGCCGTTCCTCAACCTAGCCGTTCCTCAACCTACAGTATCTCGATATCAAGGTACCTTGCGGTCCCGCATGTTACCAGTCAGTAGAATTCGCGCGCCTTCGCGCGCCCGCCCCAGGCTCGCCTACCCCGCCCGCGGGGGCGTAACGTCATGTCCCGTAAGTGCCCCGCAAGGAAAAGAGGAACGGAGCGTCCATGCGGTTCGCGATCAAGACACGACCGGAGCACCAGACCTGGGAAGAGATGCGCGACGTGTGGATCGCGGCGGACGACGTCGAGCTGTTCGAGTCGGCGTGGAACTGGGACCACTTCTACCCGCTGACCGGCGACATGGCCGGGCCTAATTACGAGGCGTGGACGATGCTCGCCGCCCTCGCGCAGGCCACGCGCCGCATCCGGCTCGGCTGCCAGGTCACCGGCATGATCTACCGGCACCCGGCGGTGCTCGCCAACATGGCGGCCACCGTGGACGTCATCTCCGGCGGGCGGCTCGAACTCGGCGTCGGCGCGGGCTGGAACCAGATGGAGTGCGACGCCTACGGCATCGAGCTGCCGCCGCTGAAGGAGCGCTTCGACCGGTTCGACGAGGGCGTCGAGGCCATGCTCGCGCTGCTCACCGAGCCGCTCGCGAACTTCTCCGGCAGGTATTTCCAGCTCACCGAGGCTCGCTGCGAGCCGAAGCCTGTGCAGCGCCCGCACCCACCGGTCACCATCGGCGGCAGCGGCCCCAAGCGCACGCTGCGCGCCGCGGCGCGCTGGGCGCAGCAGTGGAACATGATCGTCCGCGGCGACATCTCCGAGTGGATCCAGGCGAAGGAAATCCTCGCCGGGCACTGCGCCACGTTCGGCCGCGACGTGAACGAGATCACCTGCTCGGTCAACGTCCGGCTCGACGACGGCACCGACGCGGCGGTCGAGCAGGCGACGGTCTTCCGCGACGCGGGCGTGGACCTGGCGATCCTCAACCTGCCGCACCACGCCAAGCCGGAGTCCATCGCCCCGCTCGCCGACGCCTTCGCCCACCTGGCCTGAAGACCCTTTTTTCCTTAACGGGTAGTGGCTGCTCCCCAGCACAACGGCGCCTGTCCAGCAAGCCGGGCGGAACCTCTCCAGCGAGGGCGAAGCCTCTCCAGCGAGGCGGGCGGAGCCCGCTTCTTGCTGTTATCAGTTGCCGGTGGTATCGGCGTTCTCTCCGGCGAGGCGGTCGTGGACGGCGCGGCTCGCGTCGGCCATCAGCGGGGGGACGCCCAGCTCGGTGAGCATCTCGGCGGCGGCCTCCATCTCCGCGCCGCGGCGGATGGCGTGCTGACGGGTCCCGGTGATGATCCGGTCGAGGGTGGCGGCGTCGAGCGTGCCGAACTCCCCGGCGATGTGCTCGTGCAGCCAGTCCTCCAGGCCGGCCGAGCGGGCCGCTTGCAGCGCCTCCACGATCGATGTGCACATGCCCTTGTAGAAGACGCTGCGCAGCAGCTTCCTGGTCGCCGCGAGGCCGGCCGGGCCGTCCAGCACCTCGACGCTGGCGCCGAGCGACCCGAGCCGCTGCGCGACGTCCGCGGCGCCGTCCCCGCTGGCCAGCATCGGAACCCGCAGGCCCCGGCCTGGCACCGGCGCCATCATCGCGATGTCGGTGACCGGAAAGCCGTGATCGCGCCCTATCCCGGCGAGCTCGGCCTTGACGCCGGGCGAGGCGGTGTTCAGGTCTGCCCACGCCGCGCCGGGCCGCATCCCGCGCAGCCCCGCGCGAAGGGCGCCGACCGCGGCCTTCGCGCTGTTGACGCTGAGGACCAGGTCCGCGCCGTCCGCCGCGTCCGCCTCGCTGCCGGTGTCCGTGATCGGCGCGGGCGCGGCGACCGCGGGATCGTAGCCCCGCACCTGAGCGCCGGCGTCCGACAGGTCGCGGGCGATCAGCGAGCCGGCCTCACCAAGGCCGAGCACCGCGACGACGGTGCTCACGCGGACTCCTCGCTGGCGCTCGCGCTCAGCCGCTTGCCCTCGCTCTCGTCCAGCCAGGTTTCGTCCGGTATCGGGGGGCGTTCCCGTTCGAGGAACGCGCCTATCAGCTTCCGCTGCCTTTCCAGGAGTTCCTCGAACCGCCTGTCCAGATCCTCGTCGCTGACCGCCTCGGCGGCCAGGTACAGGTCCTTGACCCGGTCAAGCGGATCTGTCCCGTCGTCGTTAGACCCATCGACGGCGTCCAGCAGCAGGTCCAGGCCAGTGGGCGCCGCCCCGCCGGAACCGGGCCGATGCGACGGCGGCTCGAACACGCCGCGGGATGGCGGAGCCTCCTCGGCCGCGTCCGCCAGGAACTCCTCCTCTTCAAGCTCACGCTCGCGCTCGCGCTTGCGCCGCTCATACCACGTGGGCCCCGGTGGGCCGTACGCGGGATCGTCCGGGCCGTAGGCGTCCGCCGACGACGCCTCTCCCGTCGGCAGGGGCTCTCCCGACGGCGATGTTCCGTCGCCGGCCTCATCGATGTCGTCGGTGTCGCGGTAGACGGATACCGTCGGCCCGAGGTTACGAGCGGCCGGCCGTGGCGGCTCCGGCGAACGCCGCCCGCCAGCGGGATCGGGCACCCGCGGCTGCGGTGCCGTGGGCGGCGACGGCCCCGATACGGGGTGGTA
>JAFMRC010000055.1 GCA_017354375.1 Nocardiopsaceae bacterium
AGCGCCGCCGAGGTCGCACGGAAGTCGCTGCCCGGCCCGAACATCGACTTCGCCGTCGCGGCCTTCGCGCGCAGCGCCGGCATGATCCGCGGCGCCGGCGAGGCGATCTTCGCGGTGGCCCGCACCGCCGGCTGGCTCGCGCACGCCCTGGAGGCCTATGAGGCGGGCACCATGCTCCGACCCCGTGCCTCCTACACCGGCCCGGCCGCCCCGCCTCCCTGACCTCGACGGACGCCGATCCGGAGACGGTGCAACGTTTCTGTCCAGCCTGGTGCAACGGATCTGTCCACGGGTCGGCCGCACGCTGGTCGCATGTCACTCGAAGACGCCCGATGGGCTATCGGGCCGTTCGGCCTCGACGCGAGCCGCGCGGCCACCTATTCTCCCGAACGGATCGTGCTGGCTGTCGTCCACCACATGACCGCGGCGACCCGGCTGGCGGACATCATGCCGCTGCTGGAGTCGGACCGGCGCATCCAGGCGGTCTACACGTGCGCGCCGTCATCCATGTCGCCCGGCTGGATCGGTGAGCACCTCTCACGGCTCGGCGCGATGGTGGTGCCATGGCAGCAAGCGATACGAACGCCGTTCAATCTCGCGATAGCGGCGTCGTCCGGACAGCTTGAGCGGCTGCACGCGCCGGTCCTTCAGTTGTTGCACGGCACCGGGTTCAACAAGTACGCCAAGCGGTGGAACGGGCAGGGGCCACAGGCTCACGGACGGGAGCTGTACGGCATGGAGCGCGCAGTCCTCGTCTATCGTGGGCGTGTCATCCCCTCGGCCATGGTGATCCCGACCAGGCGAGATGTGGCACGGCTCCGGCGCGGTTGCCCGGAGGCGGCCGAGGTGGCGGTGGTCGCGGGGGATCCGGCGTTCGACAGGCTCATCGCGAGCCTGGCGTGGCGGGAACGGTACCGCCGGGTGCTCGGTGTCCAGGACAAGACCCTGGTCGCGGTCTCATCGACGTGGGGTCCTGGGTCGCTGCTGCAGCGGTGCCCGGATCTGCCCGCCCGGCTGGTTAGCGAGCTTCCCCGGGATAGCTACCGGGTGGCGGCGGTTCTCCATCCGAACATCTGGGCATGGTCGGGCAGGCGTCAGGTGCGAGCATGGCTGGCCGACAGCATGCGTCGCGGGCTTATCCTGGTGCCGCCGGAGGAAGGCTGGCGCGCCGTGCTCACGGCGGCCGACGTGGTCGTCGGCGATCATGGTTCCGCGAGCTGCTACAGCGCTGCGGCCGGGCGTCCGGTGCTGATGGCGAGCTTTCCTGGCGAGGAACTGGACCCGGCTTCCACATCCGCTCGCCTAGGTCGGCTGGCGCCGCGGCTGGTGCCCGGCGAATCCCTCGGGAGCCAGCTCGCCGATGCGGCGATGTCGTGGACGCCGTCCAGGCACCGGCGGATGCGGGAGCTGGTGACGGACGTCCCGGGTCGTTCGGGGGAATTGATCCGGTCCCTCATGTACCGTCTGCTCAACTTGGCTGAGCCGGAAGAAACTCCCGTTATGCGGCCGGTGCCGGAGCCCGAGCCGCTAGCCGTTCTGGGGTAGGGGTAGTGATGGCTACTGGTGACTTCGTCGTGGCGTCTGTTGATGCCAGTACCCCTGGCACGCTGCGGATCGCGGACGTGATCTGCGGTCGTGTCCGACGTCGCCGGGCTCTACGGCGCTGGACCTGGCAGGCCCTGGCGCAGTGGCCCGGCGCGCAGGTCGCGGTCGCGGAGGCCAGGGAGGGCGGTCGCGTGCTGGCGGTTCGCGGGCCGTGTTCTCCCGTCATCATCGGGATACGCGGGCAGTGCCCGGTGGTGCTCTGCGCCGCTGTCGGATATGCCTGGATCGCGTCGGGCTGGCCCCTCACGGCGCTGGCGGGCCTCCGTCTCCGAGTACCGGCAGACACGGGTGAGTGGGGTGAACTGCCGGGCGCGGGGACGTTCCTGACGTACGCGCTGTCTTACGAGCATGACGGCGCTTCGGCGGGTCCGCTGGTGTCGGTATCCGTGTCGGAGGCAGCCTCCAGCGCCGCGAGCTCGCGCCGGACCTGGTCGGCCTCCGGGGCTCCGGTTTCCTCGAACCGGGCCAGCGCCCCGCTGAGGTGATCGCGAGCCGATGACCGGTCTCCGAGCTGGGCCGCCGTGGCGCCCAGGTAACGGTCGATACGGGCCTGTTCATAATGCGAGCCGAGGCGGGCCATGGTGGCGAGGGCGTCGATCAGCGGCTGGACCGCGTCCCGCGGGCGGTCCGCGAGCAGGTACGTCTGGCCGAGGCTCGTCAGCGTACGCGCCTCCATGTATGGGTCGGGCAGTGCCGCGAACAGGTCGCGGGCCTCGGAAAGGCCACGTATTGCCCTGTCGTACCGTCCGGCTTCGCGATGCGCTTCGCCAATATGGCGGGTAGTAACCGCGACGCCGCGCGCCACCCCGATCCGCTTATGGATAGCCTGGGCTTCGGCGAAGCCGGCGATTGCCGCATCGGGACGCTGCTGCGACATGTCGATCAGGGCGATCTGCTCTAGCGCGGTCGCTTCGCCGATAGGCTGGTTCGCCTGCCGGGCGAGCGAGAGAGCTGCGATGAAGTGTTGGCGAGCTTCGTCGGAACGACCCAGATGGCGGAGCGCGGTCCCTAGCTGGACGCGCATGCGGGCTTCCGCTCGCAGGTCGGCGCAGGCCTGCGCAGCCGCCAAGCCGGTGGTATGGGAACTGATCCAGGCGCGGAAATGCTTCCGGAAGAGGAAGACCCCCCACATGGCCTCACAGAGCTGCCATGCATGCTGATAGAGGGCCGCGTCGTAGGCGGCCTGAATCGCGGCCAGCAGCCCCGGTAGCCGGGCCTCAAGCCACTCCAGCGCATTGGCTGAACTCTCGTGGGCAGGGGGCATCAATGCCACCTGCTCGTACATCTGATTGAGATGCCAGCGCAGCGGGCTAACCACCTGATCCGCCGCGACCGCCCGGCTCAGGTACCAGGTGACGGCGCGTGCAAGCGTGGCTTTCCGATCTGCCTCCGGCTCGCTGTCGGCATGTTCCCGAGCGTGCAGCCGGGCTAGGTCGTGAAAGCGGTACCTGTCCGAATCGGCTTCAGTAAGGAGACAGGCATCCGCGAGCGTTTCAAGTAGTGGCGTTAGCCGTTCTTCGTCGATATCGAGCGTCGCGGCGGCGAGGTCGGAGTTGAAGTCAGGCCCGGGAATGAGCGCGGTCATCCGGTAGGCACGCTGGGCGTCGGGCTCGAGCGCCCGGTACGAGGTGTCGAAGGCGGCCCGCACGGACAGGTCGCCGGTCAGGCTCATCGCCCGCAATCGGCTTTGCTCGTCGGCCAGTTCGGCGGCGAGGCGGCGGAGCGGCCAGCGCGGATGAGCCGCGAGCCGTGCCGCGCAGACGGACAGCGCGAGGGGAAGGCCGTCGGCCAGCCGCACGAGCGCGTGACGCGCGGCGGGCTCCGCGGCGGCGCGGTCCTCCCCGATCATGCGATCGATGAGGTTGAGGGCTGCCGGTTCTTCCAGGGGGCCGAGTTCCAGGAACCGGGCACCGTCGATGGCCAGGCCCGCCATCCGCCAGCGCGTCGTCACCACCACGAGGCTCGGCCGGGCCGACTGGAATGTGCCCGGCGCGGCTTCCGGCTGCGGCGTGCCCGCTTGAGTGCCTGGTCCTGGTCCTGGTCTTGATTCTGGTTCTGGTACTGAGCCGGGGCCGGGCAGCAGGAGCCGTACTTGTGCCGCGGACGCCGCGTTGTCCAGCAGGATCAGCATCCTCCGGCCCGAGGTCACCGACCGGAACAGGGCGGACTGCTCCGCGGCACCCAGGGGAATCCGCTCGGGCGGAACCCCGAGGACGCGCAGGAAGCCGGCCGCGACGTCGCCCGGGTCGGTGGCCTCGGCGAGGTCGTGGCCGCGCAGGTCGGCGAAGAGCGCGCCCCCTTCGTACCGGTCGCTGATGGCGTGCAGCCAGTGCGAGGCGAGAGCCGTCTTCCCGGTTCCCCCGGACGCCACGATGACGACGATGGCGATCCCGCCCGCCTGTCCGGAGCCACCCGCGAGACGGTTCAGTTCCGCCAGTTCCTCCGTCCGCCCGGTGAAGTGCGGCGGCGGGGGCGGCAGCTGCCGGGGCACCGGTACGGCAGCCGTGGATCCGACGGTCAGGTGCACGTCCCCGATGCTGTGCGCCTGGATCGCGGGTCCGTGTACGGTGCCGCCCAGGTCGTTGCGCCATCCGGGCGGCGCCTGCTCCGGGGCAGCACGAGGTTCCGCGGGTCCTTCTGGCCGGGGACGCCACGTTCGCTTACCCTCGCCGCTCAACGACTAGCTCCGTGTAACATAGCTCACTTCTTACTCGCGGTCGAGTATAGTCGACCAGAAAATTAGAAGCTGAGTTGTCTCACGAGAGGCTGGTTGAGAGAGGGGTGGCTGGAGAGAGTTACGGTAAATGCGTGTTTTACCTCCGCGTCTGGCGCAAACGCATATGCATGTGCGGCAGATGCGTTTCCGCCAGTTGCCCTTGTTGCGCATGCGCGTTGCATTTGCACGTGCTCATGCTAACGGCGGCGGGTCAAGCCATCAAGAGATCTATGTTATTAAATTGTGATCTGTTGACTTAGCCGTTATCCGGCGTTCATCGGGTGGATCATGGCGATCCGCGGGTATACGGGGTGTAGATGGCGATGGCCTGGATGTGATCGCCTGGAAGTTGTGGGACCGGGGATGAAATTCGGCATACTGGGGCCGCTGGAGAGCACGCCTCCCGGGGGGATATCACAACTGCGCCGCGCGAGGGAGAAGAGCCTGCTCGCGATCCTTCTGATGGCGCCCAACACCGTCCACCCGGCCGAGGAGCTTATCCGTCGGCTCTGGGATGACGAGGATCCGTCGGCGGCGGCCGAGCGCACCCTCCGCTCCTACGTCGCCAACGTCAGGAATGTGGTTGGCGTCGACGCCGCAGGCGGCGCGACCCGCCTGCGAGCGGAATCCGGTGGCTACCTGCTGCGGATCGACCGGGAGGCCGTTGATCTCCACCGGTTCCGGCGGCTGTGCAACCAGGCCGAGGCCATGGCCCAGAGCGGGGACACCGTCCAGGCGGACGCGCTGCTTACGAAGGCCGAGGGGCTGTGGCGAGGCCAGGCGCTCGCCGGACTGCCGGGCAGGTGGATGGAGAGCATGCGGCACAGCCTGGAGGAGGAGCACCGGACTGCCACGTTCAAGCGCGTGGAACTCGAACTAGAGCTTGGACGGCATGCCGAGCTCACCGGTGAGCTCCAGCGGTTGTCCGCGAAGTATCCGATGGATGAGACGTGCGTCGGATACCAGATGATGGCGCTGTATCGGTCCGGTCGGCAGGCCGATGCGCTGCGCCTCTACCGGGAGGACTACCAGCGTCGCGCCGAACTGGGCCTGGAGTCTGGGCCGGGGCTCGCCGCGCTTCACCAGCGGATCCTGCGCCGTGATCCGTCGCTGGACGCGGCGTCGGCTCACCGCCGCACCGTGCGGCAGCAACCATGGGATGACAGCCTGCCTCCTCGGCCCGAGATGGTCGTGGGCAGGGACAGGGAACTTGCCGTGCTCTGCGGTGTCCCGGCTACGGGCACGCCCACGGTAAGGATCATCGAAGGCATGGGCGGCAGCGGGAAGACGACGCTCGCGGTCGAGGCCGCCTACCGCTTGCGCGAGGCATACCCCGATCCGCCTATATTCCTCAGTTTCCGCGCGCATGAGGCGGGGCAGCCCTCGCTCGGAACTGCGGAGTCGTTGCGCCAGTTGCTCGAGCTCGCGGGCCTGGGGGCAGGACCGTCACCACAAACTACGGCAGCGCTGCGCGCGACGTGGCGGCATGAGCTCTCGCGCCGGCGTTCCGTCATCGTACTCGACGACGTGCCAGACGCCGCCACGGTGATGTCGGCACTGCCGGAAGGCGGAAACTGCCTGACGCTCATTACCTCGCGCCCCAAGCTGACCGGGCTATCGGCTTCCGCCGTCGTGAGCCTTGAGGAATTGCCGCTAGACGACGCGATCGGTTTGTTTACCCAGATAGCGGGGGAACCGCGGATAGATGACCCGGACATGGCCGCGAGAGCCGTCCGGCTGTGCGGATGCCTCCCGCTCGCGCTGACGCTAACCGCGAGCAGGCTCCGGGACGAGGGGCGCGCGGTCTCAGAATTCGTCGCCGAGATAGAGGAGCGGAGAGCGTTCCCTGACCGCGTCGGCATGATCGCCCCCGAGCTCATCCAGACGTTCGAGCTCTCCTACGCCGGCCTTGGCCCCAGCCACCAGGAGTTCTTCCGTCGGCTCGGGCTGAACCCATGCCCCACCTTCAGCCCGCGAACCGCTGCCGTTCTCGTGGGAACCACGGTCGATGCGGCCGAATCCGCCCTCGCCGTCCTGCACACCCGCAATCTCATCGAGCAATCCGTCGCCGATCGGTACCGTTTCCACGACCTGCTCCGGGAATACGCGACGTTCGTCGCGGAGCGAGACGACGCCGACTGGCAACGCCGCCGCGCCGAGCGCAGGCTCCTGGAACATTATCTAGCCGCCGTCGGACAGGCGGATAGGTTGCTGCACCCGTACCAGCGGCGGGCAGGTGAAGATCCGGATGAAGTCTCTTCTACCGGTGAATCTGAAGTTTATTCGGTCTCTGCGGCCGGAAGGTGGTTTGAGCTGGAGTGGCGAAACATCGTATGGTTGGTGGATTACGCTGCCCGTCATGAATGGCAGCGATACTGCGTCGATCTTGGCAACGCTGTGGCGGGTTTCCTTGAGGAGCGCGGCTACTGGAGCGACGGAATTGAAGTTTATCGTGCCGTACTACGAATATGTCAAGATCTAGGCGACTCGGTGGGCATTGCGCGGGCCTCGGGCGGTCTCAGCCTGTTCGAACTGCGCACAGGGAACTACGATGACGCCTTGGCGCATGCTAATGATGCGGCTAAAATATTCCTGTCGGCAGGGGACGAAGACGGTGCTGCTGAAGCGATCGATCGTGCGGGGACGGTACATCGGCGCATGGGCCAGGCGCGAGTAGCGCTTGCATATCATGGGGAGGCCCTAGAAATCTATCGTAAGACGTCGAACACCCATGGGATGGCTGAAGCCCTCGGACACGCTGGCTCCGCTTATTACAGTCTCGGACGCTACGCCGAAGCAATCACGTATCATGAGAATGCGCTAGCCCTTTATCGCGACACGCAAGATCGAAAGGGCATGGCAAAATCTTACAACAACATCGGTGACGCGCTATGCGAGCAAGGCCGCTATCGTGATGCCATGCCTAATCTTGAGAAAGCACTCGGGATCCTCCAAGAAGTGAACGCGTTCCAGGGCTTTCCCGCAGTGCGCTTGAACATGGGGCGCGTAGCTCAATCAAAGGGCCGGTACCACGATGCCATTACAGCCTACCGTGCGGCGCTCGAGGCATGTCATGAGACCGGCGACCTTCGCCATCTTGCGGCCGCGCTGCATGATATAGGCACCGTTTACCAGGAGCGGGGTCATCACGATCAGGCATTGCTCCACCATCAGAAGGCCGAGGCAATCGCGAAGGAGATCGGCGATCTTAGTACGCAGGTACTCGCGGGCCTCGGGATCGCTGATGCGCTTTGCGGTAGCGGTGCCTATGCTAGGGCGCTGGAACGCTACCACGTTGTCTTGGAGCTAGCGTTGCAGACGGAGGATGTCCTTCGGAAGGGGAGGGCGCTTGAAGGCATGGCAGAAGCCGAGCGCCGGATGGGTGATGTGACAGCCGCTCGGGTCCGTCTGCGTGAGGCGCAGGATGTGTTCCAGGCATCCGGGATCCCCGATGCCTCCCGCGTCGCATGGCGACTTGCCACGCTCGACGGTTCAGACGTTCCTGTTGGCGACGGAAGGCCTTAGCGTTTCACGCGGCCCCCAGTCGGTGCCGGTGAGCCTGCTGACCTACTTCGACACGGCTCCGTAACCCGAAATCGCTTGGCCTGGCGGCTACTGTTGGTGTTGTGCGATCCTTCAATACTTCCGGCCCCTGCGACCCAAAGCGGAATTACATGTTGCCGCCTGAGCCGCGCCTGCCTGGGGCCCGGGAGCTGGTTGAGGAAGGCCAGTACTTCGTGGTGCACGCGCCACGGCAGACGGGGAAGACGACGACGCTGTCCGCTTTGGCCGAAGACGTCACCGCCGAGGGCCGGATGGTGGCACTGCTCTTCTCCTGCGAGCGGGCGCGGATCTATCTGGAAGACGCCGGTGCTGTCGGCCGCGCGATCTTGCAGGCGATTACCGAGGAGGCCAGGTTTCAGAGGTTGCCCGCTGATTGCATGCCACCGGATCCATGGCCGACTGCCCCGCCAGACTCCTTGCTGTCGGCAGGGTTGCGAGCCTGGGCGGAGTCGTGCCCTCGGCCTCTTGCGCTGTTCTTCGATGAGATTGACTCGCTGACCGGGGATCCATTGCTCAGCGTGCTGTCGCAATTGCGCGATGGGTTCCGGTCCCGGCCGGAGGGGTTTCCCGCGTCGGTCGCGCTGTGCGGGCTACGGGACATCCGCGACTACCGGGTCGCGTCTGGGCGGGATCCGGAGCGTAGGAGCACATCGAGCCCGTTCAACGTCAAGGTGGAGTCGCTTCGGATGGGAGACTTCACGAAAGACCAGGTCGCCGAGTTGTACGGCCAGCACACGGCAGAGACCGGGCAGGACTTCACGCCAGAGGCGGTGGACCGAGCGTTCTCCTACTCACAGGGGCAGCCGTGGCTGGTGAACTCCCTCGCGCGAGAAGCCATCGTGAAGATGGGGGTGAAGCCGCCGGAGCCGGTGACCGCCGCGCATATCGACGAGGCGAAGGAGCGGCTGATCCTGGACCGGCAGACGCACCTGGACTACCTGTCCGACCGGCTCGCCGAGCCGCGGGTACAGCGGGTGGTTGAGCCGGTGCTGACGGGCGGCCTGTTGCCGACCCGGGACTCCGTCTACGACGATGACGTCTCCTACGTCCGCGACTTGGGGCTGATCGCGGCCTCCGATCCGGTCAGGATCGCGAACCCGGTCTACAAGGAGGTAATTGTCCGGGTTCTGTCGCTGGGCATCAGGCGGTCCATTGTCGATGTCGATCCGCGGGATTACCTGCTGCCGGACGGACGGCTGGACTTCGGGATGGTCCTGAAGCGGTTCGCGCGTTTCTGGCAGTCATTCGGGAAGATGCTCGCACAGGGCGGGGACTACCACGAGACGGCTCCTCAGCTTGTCTTCCTGGCTTACCTGCAGAGCGTGGTCAATGGCAGCGGGTTCGTGGACTGCGAGTACGGCTTGGGAAGGGGCCGGATCGATGTCTACGTTCGTAAGTTCTATACCGACGCAGACGGGAAGAAGGCGGTGCAGCGGGAGGCGGTCGAGCTGAAAGTTCGCCGACAGGGCCGTGGCAATCCGCTGAAAGACGGCTTGGGCCAGTTGGACGAGTACCTGTCGCAACTAGACGTCGATGCGGGCAGCCTGATCGTCTTCGACCGCCGTCCGAATGCCCGGCACAAGCGATCCGACACGGAGTTCAGCAGCACGCACACCCCGGATGGCCGCGAGATCACCATCCTCGTGCTCTCCGCATAAGCAAAGGCCGGGAACTGGCACCGACTCCCGTCTCCGCTGGCGTCCTCGGAGGTTACCCTAGGGTTGGCTGATAAGTCGGTAACGATATGACACACAAGATGCGCAACGTGACCCAACTGCGCAAAGATACGCTTGATGTTTAATAACATATTGCGGCACAGGGCCGCCAAGAGTAAGAAGCGAATGGCGAAGGTAGCCACAGCGCTGACAATAGGCCTAGTCGTAGTGGGCCTAGCCTCTAGCGCTCGCTCGCTCATCTCTACCACTACTCACACAAGCAGGGCCGTGGCTGTCTCGGCGAACTGGCAATGGGATGGGCAGTCGACGGACTGATCGCAGGGTCCGCCACTGTAATTAAATAGGCAGAATGCGATGTTACGCCGGACGCGCCCCAACACGGTCGGCGTAGTGTCCGGTTTCCGCCCGGGCTAAGGCTTACCCGGGCGGATTTCATTTTGCTGCCGCGTGAACACCCCTCTCTTCATCGACATGGCTTGACTATACACGACAATGGTCGACACTTGTCAAGTTCTCAGAGGGCCGGGAAGGAGACGGGTGGTGAGCCAGATAACCAGCGCGCTTGCCGTGCGCTGCGCTAGCGTGGTCCACCGCGATGAGGAGGACGCTATGGGCGGGCGGGGCGACCGGAAGCTGATCAAGAAGGCGGAAGACGACCTGCGGGCCGCTGCCGCGCAGGGCGACGCGGACGCCGTCGCGAAAGCGCTGGCGCGGCTGGAGGACCAGGGAGACATCCGGCGCGGTCCCGGCGGCATATGGGAGGTAGTTCCCTCCGAGGACGACGGCTAGCACGCCGCGCGTAGTCACCGGCCTTGAGCGGCCGGGGGCGTCGGCCAGGGACGCGAAGCGTTCGTTGGCCGAACACGGCGTGCAACGGTGCCGGTAGAGTTAACCTTTCCCACCGCTCTCGAAGAGGCTAAGGACGATGCTTGACATTGAGTTGATCAGGTCTGATCCCGATTTCGTGCGGACGGCCCTGCTCAAGCGCATGGATGAGGTCGATCTCGGTCCGGTCCTGGAGGCCGACGCGCTACGGCGCAAGCTCGTCGGCGAGGTGGAGTCGGCCCGGTCCGAGCGGAAGCAGCAGGCCAAGGAGATCGGGAAGCTGAAGGCATCGGGGGTCGATACCGCCGACGCGCAGAAGCGGGCCGCCGCGCTCGGCGACCAGATCACCGAGATGCAGGCGGCCCTGACGGAGGCGGAGAAGACCCTCCACGACCTGCTCATGGAGCTGCCAAACCTGCCCGACGAGCGTTCCCCGGCCGGAGGCAAGGAAGCCAACCAGGTTATCCGCACCTGGGGGGAGAAGCCGGACCTGGGCGACAAGCCGCTCGACCACGTGGAGCTGTGCACGAGCCTCGGGCTCATCGACTACGCCCGGGGCGTCAAGCTCGGCGGCAACGGGTACTGGCTGTACACCGGGCAGGGCGCGGCGCTGGAGTGGGCGCTGCTCGACTTCTTCAACCGGGAGCACTACGCGGCCGGCTACCAGTTCATGCTGCCGCCGCACCTGCTGACCGAGGAGGCGGGCTACGCCGCCGGGCAGTTCCCCAAGTTCGCCGACGACGTGTACCACATCGCCGAGGAGCAGGGCGGCCGGAACTCGTTCCTGCTGCCGACGGCCGAGACGGCGATCCTGAACGTGTACCGGGACGAGATCCTCCCGGCCGGGACGCTTCCGGTGAAGGCGTTCGGCTACACGCCCTGCTACCGCCGGGAGGCCGGAAGCTACCGCAGCGAGGAGCGCGGGTCGGTCCGCGGCCACCAGTTCAACAAGGTGGAGATGTTCCAGTTCGTCGCGCCGGAGGACGCCGAGGACGCCCTGAACGAGCTGGTCGCCCGCAGCCAGATGCTGGTCGAGAAGCTGGGACTGCACTACCAGACGTCTCTGCTCGCGGCGCGCGACGCCAGCGCGAGCATGAAGCTGACCTACGACATCGAGGTGTGGATCCCGAGCATGGGGGTCTACAAGGAGGTTTCCTCCGCGTCGTGGGCGGGGGACTACCAGGCCCGCCGGGCCGGCATCCGGTACCGTCCCGAGCAGGGCAAGCCGACCGCCTACGTTCACACGCTGAACGCGTCCGGCCTCGCGACCAGCCGCCTGCTTCCGGCGATCGTCGAGCAGAACCAGCAACCCGACGGCTCGGTCATCGTGCCCGAGCCGCTGCGCGCCTGGGTCGGCACGGACGTCCTGCGCCCCCGGCGCTAGCCGCGCCGCAATGCGGCGGCCCGATGCTGGCCCGCCCGCGCGCCTAGGCTTGCCGGGTGCCCTTCCCCGATGAGCTGGCACGCGGCCTCACCGTGGTGCCCTACGATCGCCGCTGGCCCGGCGACTTCGCTGTGCTCGCCCGCAGGATCCACGGTGCGCTCGGGCCGGCGGTCGTGAGGGTGAGCCACGTAGGCTCCACGTCCGTGCCCGGACTGGCCGCCAAGGACTGCATCGATGTCCAGGCCGAGGTCCAGGCCCTCGATGAGGAGCTGATCGTCGGCGGCTTCGGCAAGCACGGCTTCCGGCTACGCCCCGAGCCATGGAACCGCGAGGAGGCTACCCCCAGCGGCCCGTGCCCGAAACTGGTCTTCGCCCCGCCCGAGGGCGAGCGGGCGAGCAACATCCACGTGGTGGAAGCCGCGAGCGAGGCCGCGCGGCGCAAGCTGCTGTTCCGGGACTTCCTGCGGGCACACGACACGGCCCGCGATGCCTGGAGCGACTTCAAGCAGCGCCTCGCCCCGATGGCCGCCGACATCTACCAGTACGGCCAGGCAAAAGCCGGCCCCACAGAGATACTGATGATCGCTGCTGGAAGCTGGGCACGCCAGACCCAGTGGACACCATGACCATCCCGCGCCTGCATGTCCCCGTGGAGTTTTTTCGCACGTATAGCGCAAAAAAACTCCACGGCAGCTCAATAGCAGCCACCCGCGGCCGCCGGGACCCCGTCCGGCCCCGCGGTCAGGCGGGGCGGGCGGTGAACCAGGCGTGGTCGCCGGTGAGCCAGTCGCCGAACCGCAGGCTCGCGGCGGCGAGATCGTCGGCCAGCTCCCGCTCGCCGATCCGGCGGGCGGTCCAGGCATGCGTCCAGACGTCGTCGCCCACGCGGTACTCGACCTCGACGTACATCCCTGACGGTTCCGGGCGGGCCACCCGGATGATCCGCCGGATGCCACCGGGGTCATCCCGGGCCGGCTCGGCGTGCTCAACCGTCTCGAACCAGTCCGGCGGGTGCTGCTGGAACACGGCGACGCCGTCGGCGCGCAGGTGATGCCGAACGGTGGCGAGGAACTCCCGGCGCCTATCGGGACGAGAATTGATCATGGTGCTGGCCAGCAGCACCGCGTCGAACGCGCGGTCCAGCCGCAGTGACTGGATGGGCGAGCACACCGTCGGCAGGCCCGCGCCGTCGGCGAGGCTGGCGAGGCGAGCGAGCATGTCGGGGGAGTCGTCAACCCCGGTCACCGGGTGGCCCAGCGCCGCTAGCGGCCGCAGGATCCGGCCGGTACCGCAGCCGAGCTCGAGGATCGACGCGCCCGCCGGCACGGCCGCGTCCACGATCTCCGGCTCGCCGAACGCCGGCAGCAGCGTGTAGAACTCGACCGCGCACCCGTCATTGGTTATCACGCCGGGCCCCGTGCCCACCTGCTCATCCACGCCCGGGTTCTCATCCACGCAGGATGAACGTCGCTCCGCCGCGGCCCATTCCGCGGGCGCGGCATGCCAACATAAACCGGATTATCCCGAACGGATCGTGGCGCCTGTTCAGCGAAAGCCTTCTCCCCATCGCGTCCCCCGCCGCATGGCACGCCAGCGGGATGCCGGCAGCCCAGCGTCAGTGCAGCGTCAACCCGATGTCAGCGCAGTGCGCGGAAGCACCGGCGAACCTCCTCGACGAAGAGGGCTGGCTGCTCGAGCGCGGCGAAGTGGCCGCCGCGTTCGGGCTCGCTCCAGTAGCGGATGTCGGTGAAGCGCCGCTCGGCCCACCGCCGGGAGGGGCGCTGGAGCTCTTTCGGGAAGACCGAGTAGCCGACCGGGACACCGACGGTGTCGGTCGCCGTCCCGGTGATCCACTCGTTGACGCGCCCGATGCTTTCCCAGTACAGGCGGGCCGACGAGGCGCCGGCCCGGGGCAGCCAGTAGAGCATGAGGTTGTCGAGCAGTTCGTCGCGGCTGATCACGCTTTCCAGGTCGCCGGCATGATCGGTCCACGACCAGAACTTCTCGATGATCCAGGCGCACAGGGCCGCGGGCGAGTCGGTGAGCGCGTAGCCGATGGGCGCTCCATCAGCCGTATCCAGGCGCCGGCGATCCGTTCGATGCCCCATCCCGGCACCGTCGGCTTGTCGCTGAAGCCATAGCCGGGCAGCGATGGGCACACGACGTGGAAGGCGTCGCCCGGCTCCCCGCCGTGGGCGACGGGGTCGGTGAGCGGCCCGATTACCGTGGCGAACTCGGCGACCGAGCCGGGCCAGCCATGGGTCAGCACGAGCGGCAGCGCATCGGGGCGCGGCGAGCGGACGTGGATGAAGTGAATGCCAAGGCCGCCGATCTCCGCGCGGAACTGCGGCAGCGCGTTCAGCCTGCGCTCCCTGGCTCGCCAGTCGTAGTCCCGTTCCCAGTACCGGCACAGTTCCCGCACGTAGTCCAGCGGGACGCCCTGCGACCAGTCGCCGACCGTCTCCTCCTCGGGCCAGCGCGTGCGCCGCAGCCGCGTGCGCAGATCCTCAAGCTCCGTTTCCGGGACATCGATGCGGAACGGGGTCACCGTCTCAGGCATCGGGAAGGACCAGCGCGTCAGAATCGACGAGGGTTCCATCCATGTCAAACAGCATAGGGAGCACGCGTATTGCGCGGGCTTCACGGCGCGCTCATACTCGGCGTGGAGAGGGCCATCGCCGGATGAATCCCGAGGAGGAGACATGCCGGACCGGATCCTGACCAGCCACGCCGGGAGCCTGCCGCGGCCGGAAGACCTGGTCGCGCTGAACGCGCGGCGCGATGCCGGCGACCTCGCGGGCGAGGCGGAGTTCGCCGGCAGGCTGCGCTCGGCGGTCGCGGACGTCGTCGCGCGCCAGCGCGAAACCGGCATCGACCTGGTGAACGACGGCGAATACGGGCACTCCATGGGCGAGCGCTACAACTACGGATCGTGGTGGACCTATGTGTTCGCGCGGCTCGGCGGCATCGACCTGGGCCGGTACACGATCGCGGACGTCCCGCAGGCGAAGGCCAAGCCGGGCGAGATCACCCTGGCGTCGTTCGCCGAGCGGCGGGACTGGCAGGCGTTCGCCGAGGCCTATACCGACCCGGACGCCGGCGTCGCGATACCGAGCCGCGGCGGGCCCGACCAGCCCGCCCCGGTCTGCACCGGGCCGATCACCTACACCGGCCGCGAGGCCGTGGCCCGCGACATCGCGGACATGAAGGCGGCCATGGCGGCGGCGGGCGTCACCGACGGGTTCCTCAACGCGGTGGCCCCGGGCAGCGGCGGGCGCGTCGGCAACGAGTATTACGCCGACGACGAGGAGCTGATCTACGCCTGCGCCGACGCGATGCGCGAGGAATATACCGCGATCATCGACGCGGGCCTCACCCTGCAGCTCGACGACCCCGGGATCGCGGAGAACTGGGACCAGATCAACCCGGCGCCCAGCGTCGAGGACTACCAGCGGTTCACCCGGAAGCGGGTCGAGGCGCTCAACCACGCGATCCGGGGGTTGCCGGCCGAGCGGATCCGGTTCCACCTGTGCTGGGGCAGCTGGCACGGTCCGCACACCACCGACCTGCCGATGGCCGACATCGTCGACGTCATGCTGGAGATCAACGCGGGCACGTACTCCTTCGAGGCGGCCAACGTCCGGCACGCCCACGAGTGGAAGGTCTGGCGGGACGTGAAGTTGCCGGATGGCAAGCGCATCGCCCCCGGCGTCGTCAGCCATTCCACGAACGTGGTCGAGCACCCGGAACTGGTGGCCGACCGGATCGTGAGGTTCGCCGAAGTGGTGGGCCGCGAGAACGTGATCGCCTCCACCGATTGCGGCCTCGGCGGTCGCGTCCACCCCCAGATCGCCTGGGCCAAGCTCGGTTCCCTGGTCCAGGGCGCCGAACTCGCCTCAAAGCGCCTGTGGCGATAGCCGGAACCCCCTCGAACGTGCCAGGTGCGCACTTGGTATCGATAGAGCGAGCCCAAATGCGCATTCGGCATGCGAGGGTGGGCGGGTGGCGCGAGGGCGGGTGGCGCGAGGGCGGGTGGCGCGAGGACGCTATGGCGGGAGGTTAACGTGATCGTGGGATCGGGTGAGCACCGGGTGCTGGCCTTGCATGGCTGGTTCGGGTCGGCGCGGGGGTGGGGGTCGCTGCCCGGGTACCTGGACGGCGAGGCGTACACCTACGCGTTCTGCGACCTGCGCGGCTACGGCAGCCGTAAGGACGTGACCGGCGGCTACACCGGCGAGGAAGTGGCCGCGGACGCGCTCGCGCACGCCGATCGGCTCGGCTGGGACCGGTTCTCGCTGGTCGGGCACTCGCTGGGCGGGAAGTTCGCGCACCAGGTCCTGCTCCGCGCCCCCGATCGAGTCCGCGCGCTCGTCGGCGTCAACCCCGTGCCCGCCGCGGCCATGCCCATGGACGACCAGGGGAAGGCGCTGTTCGAGGGCGCCGCCGACGATCCCGGCAACCGGGCGGCGATCATCGACTTCAGCACCGGGAACCGGCTGACCAGGACGTTCATCGATGCGGTCGTGCGGCACTCGCTGGAAAACTCCACGACGGAGGCGTTCAGCGGGTACCTGGACGCGTGGGCGAAGACCGATTTCTCTTCCGGGCTGGTCCCCGATGGCACGACGCCCGTCAAGATCATCGTGGGGGAGACCGACGCGGCGATCTCCGCCGACGTCGCGCGGCAGACGTGGCTGGCCTACTTCCCGGGCGCGGAGCTCGAGGTGCTCGCCAACGCGGGCCATTACCCGATGTTCGAGACACCGGTGGCGCTGGCGACGTCGATCGAGGCGTTCCTGGCCCGCGCATGACGACGGGCACGGTGACCACGGAAGCGCGGTGACCACGGAAGCACGGGGACAACGGCGGAGGAACGGTGACCGCGGAGGAACCACGGGCCAGGCCCGACACCGAGGTCGTCTTCGACCCCGCTACCTACTCCGGCGGCGTCCCCTTCGACGCGCTGAAGCGCCTCCGCCGCGACCGTCCCGTCGCCTGGGTAGACGAGCTTCCCGTCCTCGGCTGGCCCGAGGGGCCCGGCTTCTGGCTGGTGCTCCGGCACGAGGATGTCGAGGAAGTGCTGACGAGCCCGGGAACGTTCTCGTCGGCGCTTGGCGCGACCCAGATCAGGAACCCGGCCACGCCTGAGGCGCTTGCATACGTTCGGAAGATGATGTTGAACATGGACCCGCCGGGGCATTCGCGGCTCCGCCGACTGCTCAGCCGGTCGTTTACCCCGCGCGCCGTGGCCAGACTCGAGGACCGGATCGGTGGCCACGCGAGCGCGATCTGCGACCGGGTGCTCGGCGCGGCGGCGGGCGAATGCGACTTTGCCAAGGATCTCGCCGCGGACCTGCCGCTGCTCACGCTGGCCGACGTCCTCGGCATGCCCGAACAGGACCGCTGGCTCCTGTTCGACTGGTCCAACCGGGTGATCGGCTATCAGGATCCGGATTACGCGACATCCGCGGAATTCGACCCGGACGCCGGCACGAGCATGGCCGCCGAGGCCGCCAGGCTGCGGCCGGAGCCCGACCCCGTCACCGGCCGGATGCCCGACCCCCGTACCCGGGAGGGCATGCCCGACCTGTATGCCTACGCTCACCTGCTGGCGGAGCGGAAGCGCCGGGACCCGGGCGACGACGTCATGTCGATCCTGCTCGCGCAGCGCGACGACGCGGACGGCGGCCAGGTCTCTACCGAAGAGTTCGAGAACATGTTCTGGCTGTTCGCCGTGGCCGGCAACGAGACGCTGCGCAACGGCCTGCCGGGCGGCTGCATCGCGCTGCTGGAGCACCCAGTCGCCGCGGACGCCATCCGCGCGGATCCAGGCCTGCTCCCCACGGCGGTGGACGAGATGCTGCGCTGGTGGACGCCGGTTATGGCGTTCCGCCGGACGGCGGCAGCGGACTGCTCGATCGGAGGGCAGCCGATCCGGTCGGGTGACAAGGTGGTTGTGTCGTTTACCTCGGCGAACCGCGACGAGGAGGTCTTCGGCGACCCGGACCGTTTCGACATAACCCGTTCCCCGAACCCGCACCTGGCCTTCGGCCACGGCCCGCACTTCTGCCTGGGCGCCCACCTCGCCCGCGTCCAGGTACGCGCGCTGTTCGCCGAGGTGCTGGCCCGCACCTCGTCGCTGCGCTACGCGGGCGAGCCGTCCTACCTGTGCTCCAACTTCCAGCGCGGCGTCAAGCGCCTTCCCGTCGCCTGGACCGCTCGCGACTAGCCCGGGTCGAGGTCGGCATCGGCGAGGAGGCGCGGGGCGTCGTCCGGTGTGGCGAGCAGCGCGGCGAGGAGATGGCGCAGTGGCCACCGGCCGATCGCCCACGCGAGCGCGCAGGCCAGGCCCGCCGGGTCGGCGGCGTGCACCTCACCGTCGATGACCCGCCAGCCAACGGCGATGCCGTCGGCGAGCAGCGTGTCGTGCGCGAAGTACTCAGCCGGCGCGTCCGGCAGCACCGTGGCGACGATCTCCGGGACCGCCCGGCGCTCTCCGGGCGAGGTGACGGCGCCCGTTACCTCCTCCGACGCCAGGGGGAGGTCGAGCAGGTCCGCGAGGCGGAACGCCAGGTCATGGGGGACGAGCACGAGCGGGCGGGCGGACGACAGCGGCCACAGGTCGGGGGCGTCGAGCACCAGCACGTCGTCGGCGTCGGCCACCACGACCTCCGCGCCGCGAACGGCCCGCACCCGGTCCGGGGGCGTGACATCGGCTGGGGCCAGCCGCGGCGCCCGCGTGATCGGCGTCGTGGCGGCGTCGCGTACCCGCTGGCCCAGCGTGTCGTCGGCGGCGGTCCCGAGCGCCTCCCACAGCGCCCGCAACTGGGGCCGTGTTACCGGGCGCTCCGGGTCGGCCATCCGGCTGAGCAGGTCGTCGGGGCCGCCCGGCTCGGCGAGCACCTCGGCGAGGGAGGTCCGGACGCCGAGGGCACGGGCGATCTCCGGGTCGGCGAGCGCGGTGGCCAGCTCGCCGGCGGCCTCGTCGTACAGGCCCGCGAGCAGCGGGTCCGACCCGGGGGCACGCAGGCCGCCTGGCCGCTGCCCGCCGACCGTCAGGTGGCGCCGCAGCCACCACGCGGTGTAGGACGGCACGTCCGCGTAGCGGCCGTCGCCGTGCAGCACCCGCGTCGGCTCCGTCAGCGCCGTCCGCAGCGGCGGGCGCGACAACAGCTCCAGGGCGCGCGGCCACCGGCCCGGATCCACCAGGTCCAGGTCGCGGACGGCGAGAACCTCCGGCGCGAACGGCGGACCCGAACTGCCAACGGAACTCGCGCTGCCCAGGGAATCCGTGTCGGCCCGCGGCCCCGTGCCGATGTCCTGCCCCGCGTCGCCGCGCGCCACCTCGTTCCGCAGCCGTGCCCGGACGTCGTCCGCCCAGTCTTCCGCGCCGTCCACGTCCAGGTCCGGGTCGCCCAGGTCGACGTCCTCGGCCCGCAGCAGCCCGAACGTCGCCAGCACCCCCGCCTTCTCGAGCACGTCGGCCCCGTACCGGGCCGTGAACTCCGCGCTGGCCACCCCGAACGGCGCGTCGTCGGCCACCACCTCCGCGAGCGCGCTTCCGGGGAGCAGCAGCTCGTCGGCCGGGTACCAGTCGCCGTCCGCGCCCGGCAGGGCGAGGTTCGCCAGCCATGGCAGCTCTCCCGGCTCCAGGTCGGCCGCGGCGACGAGGCCGAGCACCGCCTCGGCCACCGGTCCCGGGTCCTCCTCATCGAGGGAATTCTCGACCGCGGCGCGAGTGGCCGGGTCGTTCAGCACGCTGCGCGGGGTCGCCTCGACGGCGCCGAGCCGGGCCAGCAGCGACTGCCCCCCACCCGGGTAAGCCGTGGAAGCGGCGTCCGGGGAAACGGCGCCGGGGTGGACGACGCGCAGGCCGAGCACGGCCAGGTGCTCCGGGTGCTCCAGGCCGGCGCCGGGCAGCA
>JAFMRC010000238.1 GCA_017354375.1 Nocardiopsaceae bacterium
GGGCGGCTCGATGTCCTCAGGCGCGTCCGGCCGCGGTCCGGAGACGATGTCCCGCGGCGCCACGTCGGCGACGACGGCGGCGTCCCGCCCGGCCGGGCCTAGCGCGTCCAGCAACGCCCGCGCCAGGTCCTCCTCCGGGGCCAGCGGCCGCGACAGCGTGTGCCCCGCGTGGCTGACGCGGTGCGGGTTGGCGCCGAGGAACACCGGCGCCGCCGACACGCGCCCGTCGGCGATCGTCATCGACACCGACAGGTGGTGGCCCTCGAACCGCCACGACCACGGCTTGCCCGCGCCAGCCGGGTCGCCGTAGACGCTCACCCAGTAGTCGTTGGAGTGCCGGCCGCGGGCCCAGCCCTCCAGCCGGTCCAGGGTCTCCTCCAGCGCGACGATGCCCATCGCCTGCGCGTAGGCGGGCTCCGACAGCCCGGTGGCCAGCAGCCGGTGCGCCGCCTTCCGCGCGGCGTTGCCGAACCCGTCGAGGCATGCGCCGGGCCGGTACTCCGGGCGGTACTCCAGCCACCGGCGGGCGGCGGTGTCGCCGAACGGGCGGACCGCGAGTTCCCGCTGCTCGTCGTCCAGGGTCGATATCAGCGCGAGCGCGGCCGACCGCATCCGCCCGGCAAGATCATCCGCAGTCATGATCCCGGGTATATCCGGAAACGTCGATGCCCGTCCAGGGGCACCGCCGCACGACCGCGGCCCGGATGGCGGGGCGCCATGGTGAGGCACCCCTAGCATTGCCGGGTGACGAAAGACCCGATTTCGGACAATGGCTTGTCCCTGGCCCGCTGGCGCTGGTCGGTCACCGCGGCCTTCGCGCTGGGCGGCATCACCATCTCCGCGTGGGGCCCGCGGATGCCCGCGATCAAGGCGGGCCTCGGCACCGGCACCGCGACGATCGGGCTGCTCCTGGCGGGAACGACGGCCGGCGCCGTCGCCGGGCTGCTCGCCTCGGCCCCCGTCCTGGGAAACTGGGCAGCCGCCGGGCCCTCGGCGGCGCCCTCCTGCTCATCGCCGCCGGGCTGGGCGTGATGGGCCTGGCCGCCGCCATCGGGTCGGTGCCGCTGATCGCGATCGCGTTCGTCGTTACCGGGGCCGGCATCGGCCTGCTCGACGTGATGATCAACGTGGAGGGCACGGCCGTCGAGCGGACGGCGGGCCGGACCCTGATGCCGAGGATGCACGGCGCCTGGTCGATCGGGGTCGCCGGGGGTTCGGGCATCGGCGCGGCCTGCGCGGGCCTGGGCATCACCCCCGGGGCGCAGTTCGCCGGGGAGGCGGGCGTCATCGCGGTGTCGGCCCTCGCCGTGGCGGCCGGGATCCCCCGGGAACGGCACGAGCCCGCCAGCCAGCCGCAGCGGGACCGGGCCGAGGTGCTGCGCCAGTGGCTGCGGGGCTGGCTGGACTGGCGGCTGCTGCTCATCGGCCTCGTGATGCTCGGCTGCGACCTCGGCGAGGGCGGCGCGAACAGCTGGCTCACCCTCGCCGCCCGGAACTACCACGGGCAGAGCGCCGCCGCAGCCGCCCTGTTCCTCACCGTCTTCGCCGCCTGCGAGGCCCTCACCCGGATCTTCGCCGGCCCCGCCGTCGACCGGCTCGGCCGCGTCCGCACCACCCGGGTCACCACCGCGCTCGGCGTCGCCGGCATCGTGGCGTTCGTCCTGGGCGGGAACGTCGTGATCATCCTGGCCGGCGTGGCCGCGTGGGCGATCGGCGTCTCCATGGGCATCCCGCTCGGCATGACCGCCGCCGCCTTCGCCGCCTCCGGCTCCCTCGGTGCCCGGCCGGCGCGCCGCCCGGGCACCCGCGAATCTTCCCGCAGCACCGGCAATCCGGTAATCTAACCGGGTTCCCGGCTGCTCACCGACAGGAGCCTCAGCGTGCCACTCCCGCGTAGCGGCGCGATCGCGCTCATGTTCACGCTGGCTTCTTCTGCCTGCATCGCCGCCGCCGGATGCGGCGGCACCAGCGGCACCGGCAGCACCGGCGCCAGCGGCAGCCCGCTGGCCGGGGAGTCCGGCCATCACGTGGTTAGCAAGGCCGTCAGCGACGCCACATCCGGACCCTCGTTCACCGTTTCCGGGTCCTACTACGACAGCGGCAAGCGCCTGAGCCTTGACCTCGGGTACAAGCCCCCGGGCTCGTGCCACGGAACCTTCGTCCTGGCGGGCAGGTCCGTCACCCTGACCAGGATCGGCGCCGCCGGATGGGTGCGGCCCAGCGCCAGCTTCTGGAAGGCGCTGCCGGGCGCCCTCGGGCAGCGGGCGGCATCCCTGCTGGCCGGCAAGTACCTGAAGACGTCCGCCAGCGACCCGGTCTTCGGCTTCTTCGTCAAGGCCTGCGACGCGAGCCAGTTGCCGTCCACGTTCAGCAACCTGAGCGCCCTGGCCAAGAACACCGTCACGAAGGGCGCCGTCACAACGGTCGACGGGCAGCGAGCGCTCCCCCTGAAGGACGCCAAGGGCGACACGCTGGACGTGAGCGACACCTCCGCGCCCCGGATCCTGCGGCTGGCGAACCCGTCCGCGAGTAACGGCGTCTCGGTCACGTTCACGTACCGGCCGGTCACCGTGACCGCGCCGCCGGCCAGCCAGACCGTGCCCGGCTCGAAGTACGGCTTGTGAGCCGGACCCGCCTACCCGGATAGCCGGGATGCTTCCCTCGCGGCGCGCTCGACGCGGTTGTAGAAGGCCCTGCGGCCTTCTTCGGTCTCGGCGCCGAGGTTCGGCACTCCCGAACGCAGGCCCGCCGCGCCGTCGATCAGCTCCCGGATCACGTCCGCGTGCCCGCGGTGCTGGTCGGTCTCGGCGATCACGTGGATGAGGATGCGGTGCAGCGTGACTGGGTTCCGCTCCCGCAGCCACCAGGGAACCTGACCGGTCGCGTCCAGCGGCAACGCCTCGATCGTGGCATCCGAATGGACCCAGGCCTTCCTGTACAGGCCGATGATGAAATCGCGTGACTGGTCCGGCCCGGCGACCCACTCGGCGTTGGGATCCGCGTCGAAATCGTAGGACGGCTCATCCGGCGACGGCCGGCCGAACGTGGCACCGAAGTACCCGAATTCCACGCCCGCCAGGTGCTTGACCATGCCGAGCAGGTTATTGCCCGTCGGCACGAGCGGCCGCCGTACGTCATACTCCGAAAGCCCTTCCAGCTTCCACAGCACCGCCTCGCGCGCGGTCCGCAGATAACGGTGCAGATCCGCCTTGAACCCCTGTTCGTCCATGGTGGCATCCTGCCACCTACGGCCGCGTCACTACGATTACGGGGTGACGGAAGAGGCAGGCGAGAGTACCGCGGACGAGGGGCCGTCGCTGGCGCGGTGGCGGTGGGCGGTCACCGTGGCGTTCGGGCTGGGCGGCATCACCGTGTCGGCGTGGGGGCCGCGGATGCCCGCCATCAAGGCGGAACTCGGGACCGGAACGGCGACGATCGGGCTTCTCCTGGCGGGAGAGACGGTCGGCGCTGTGCTCGGGTTGCTCGTCTCGACCCCCGTCTTGAGGAGGCTGGGCGGCCGCTGGGCGCTCGCCGGGGCACTCGGGATCATCGCTGCCTCGCTGGGGGTGATGGGCCTCGCGACGGCCGTGGGCTCGGTGCCGCTGATCGCGGTCGCCTTCGTCATCACGGGGGCCGGTATCGGGCTTCTCGACGTGCTGATCAACGTCGAGGGCACCGCCGCCGAGCGGGCGGCAGGACGCACCCTCATGCCGTCGATGCACGGCACCTGGTCGGTCGGCGTCGCGGTGGGATCGGGGATCGGCGCGGCCTGCGCGGGCCTGGGTATCTCCCCCGGGTCGCAGTTCACCGGCGAGGCGGCCGGCCTCGCCGTGGCGGCGGCCCTCGTCGTGGTGCCGGGAATCCCCCGGGGCAGGCGCGAGCCGACCGGGCGGCTCCCGCGGAGCCGGGCGCAGGCGGTGCTGCAGTGGCTGCGCGGTTGGCTGGACTGGCGACTGCTGCTCATCGGCCTCGTCATGCTGGGCTGCGATCTCGGCGAGGGCGGCGCGAACAGCTGGCTCACGCTTGCCGCGCACGCCGACCACGGGCAGAGCGCGGCGGTCGCGGCCCTGTTCCTCACAGTCTTCGCCGCCAGCGAGGCCCTCACCCGGATCTGCGGGGGGCCCGTCGTCGACCGCCTCGGGCGCGTCCGGACCACCCAGGTCACCATCGCGCTCGGCATCGCCGGCATCGCGGCGTTCATCCTGGGCGGCATCAACGTGGTCCTGCTGCTCGGCGTGGCCGCATGGGCGATCGGCGTCTCCATGGGCTTCCCGCTCGGCATGACCGCGGCCGCCGAAAGCGGTCCCGACCCCGACGCCCGGATCAGCGTCGTTGGCTCCATCGGCTACCTCGCCAACATCGCCGGCCCACCCCTCATCGGCGCCCTCGCCCAGCCCCTCGGCCTGCTGAGCGCCCTGTGGGTCATAGCCGTCATGTTCGGCGCCGCCCTCGCCGTCTCCGGCTCGCTCGGCCCTCGCCGGGCCTCCGAGCCATAACGCGCCCGACTCCCCCGGTTTCAGGCCGCCAGTTCCCACGGCCGCGGCCGGGCGTCCCGGTTCCAGCTCTCCCCGAAGCCGGACCGGCGCAGCGCCGGTACAGCGCCGCACAGGCGGAACCACGCGCGCATGCCCGCCTGCGCGGGCAGGCTGGCGCTAGTCCCCGCCCGCAGGTTGCCCAGGGCGCTGCGGACCGCGCCGAACGCGTAGTCGCGCATCTCGGCCTCGTACCCGCTGACCGCTTCCGCGAGCGGGACCTCGCCCCGCGCGGCGGCGGCCAGGTTACGGGCCAGCAGGCTGGCGTCGCGCAGGGCCATGTTGGCGCCGATGCCGCCCGCGGGGGGCATGCAGTGGATCGCGTCGCCGAGGACGGTGACCTGGCTGCCCGGCCAGGCGGGTACCGCGGGAGCGGCGGCGAACGGGAAGGCACCGAATGTCTCAGGGGCGGCCTCGGCGGCGAGCCGCACCAGGTCCGGATGCCAGCCGGCCATCATCGTGGCCGCGACCGCCCGCAACTCCGGCCCGGTGAAAGACCCGACCCCGGGCGGGCAGGCACCGGAACGGGTCACCAGTGCGCACAGCAGGTAGTCCCCGCCTGGCGCGCCAGCGGCACCGCCCGGCCCTGGCGGGCGGCGGAACGCCGAGGTAAACAGGAAGAACGGGGCTGACACCATGATCATGTTCATGCCGTGCCCGAGCCGCCCGGGGATCCGGGGCCCCGCCCCGCCCGCCAGCGGGACCGTCCAGCCGATTCCCGTGGCGCCGGCCGGGACCGGCTCCGCGGCCGGGAGGTACTGGCGGCGTACGGCTGATCCGGCACCGTCAGCGCCCACGAGGATATCGCCGGCCGTCTCGCTGCCGTCAGCGAAGCGAGCCCGGACGCCCCCGCCGGGCAGCAGGTCATAGCGGTCGAAGTCCCGGCCGAACTCCACCGTGCCGTCCAGGCCGCTGAGCAGGATCTCGCGCAGGAACATCCGGTCGGCTGGATGCGCGCGCTCGGCGGGGTCGGCCGACGGCGGGTACATGACGGATTCTTCCACCACGACCAGGGTCCGCAGCCTCTCGGTGAGGAACCCGAAGCCACCGCTGGCCTCGCCGGCGCCGTCCAGGAACCGCTGCCATGCCGAACCCGGAAGACAGGCCCGCAGGGCACGGCCGCCCGCCGGGCTGATGTGCAGCCGGTACCGGTCAGCGCGCCCGGCCCGGCCGGTGTCACGCTCGCAGACGACAGCCTCGACACCCGCCTTGACCAGGCCCTGAGCCAGGCACAGGCCGCCGATCCCGCCGCCAATAATGATCACGCGCATGAGTCCAGGGAAGCACCGGTCCGGCAAGAAGTCAAATTTGACTAGTCTTTTTTGACAATCTCACCTGAGGCCGGTGGCCTCGCCGGGTACGCGAAGTCCGTCCCGTGCTGGCGGTCATCAACAGGCCGTGTTTGACTACCTGGGTGAATAGCACGCGGCTGTTTATACTCGGCTCGCTCGCCCGGGGCGGCGACATGTACGGCCACCAGATTCGCCGGGCCGCGCAGGTCGACAGGACCGAGCTGTGGACGGACATCAAGCAGGGATCCCTGTACAGCGCGCTGCACCGGATGACCGCCGAGGGCGTCATCGCGATCGTCCGCACCGAACGCGAAGGGAACCTGCCCGCCCGCACCATCTACACGATCACTCCCGCGGGCCGCGAGGAACTGGCCGCGCTGCGCGACGAGGCCCTGCGGCAGATCAGGCTCCGCCCCGACCCCGTGGACCTGGCCCTGCAGAACGCCCAGGACATGCCCGAAGACGAGCTCCGCGCGGTCCTGGACAACCGCCGCGCGGCCCTCGCCGCGGAACTGGCCTCCTGGCGCCACCTGCGCGACACCGCCGGCCCGCACTTGACCGGGATCGAGGCGCTCGGTTTCTCTCACACGCTGCTGCGGCTGGAAGCCGAGGTCACCTGGCACGAGGAATGCCTCAAGGCCCTCCCCGCGATCTTCGCCGCGCCGGACACCGGAACGGCTTGACTCTCCATCGGCTACGGCTGGCCGTCCCAGCCCAGCGTCACGCCCGCCGCGGAATGGCTCATCGAGGCGCTGCGCCATCAGGCGTAGCAGCAGGGACCGGGCTCAGACGGGCGCCCGGTCCACGGGCAGGAGCAGCGCGCACGCCGCGTACAGGCACGCGATCCAGGCGGCCAGCGACACGACGAGGGACACCGGCGGCCCCACGGCCAGCAGCCGCTCCCGTCGCTCGAGGCCCGCGACCGGCGCGCACGCCGCCCGGAACATGGCCACCAGGCCCGCTACAGCAGTCCCTTGGTGGGGTTGGCGTCGCCGAAGCCGGTGGCCTCCTCGACGTAGCCGGCGAACTCCGCCGAGCCGTCGGCCCACCGGCCGTGACGGCTCACGTTCAGCGGGTCGGCCCCGGCGCGGAGCATCGAGGTCGCGCCGCCCCGGCGCACGCTGTGGCCGCTGTAGCGCCGTTCCCCCCGCGCGGGCAGCCCGGCACGGGAGCAGGCGGCGGCGATGATGTCCCCGACCGCTTGCGGGCGCAGCCGGGCATCCCTCGATTCTTCCGAACGGTACCTCCCGCCTGCCCCCGTCCCCACGTTCCCCCACCGGTCGATCCGGGTGAACAGCGGCCCGGCTGTGATCCCGCACCCGCCGAGGTAGTCCAGCCAGGCCAGGACCGCCCGCACCGGGCACACCCCGGCGTTGGCGGCGTAGTGGACCCGGCGGACCATGCCGCGGGCGGACTGGTCGGTCTTGGACGCGCGGATGGTGATCTCCAGGCCCTCGCCGGGGACGTGCTCGACATCGCTGATGTTGAAGGCCGCCAGTTCGGAGCGGCGGGCCAGCAGGGCGAACCCGAGGAGGACCACCGCGCGGTCGCGCAGGCCAGCCGGAGTCTGAGGGTCGAGCGCGGCGGCTATCGCGGGCAGGTCGGCGGCCAGGACCGGAACCGATTTCCGGGGTCCGTGCCGGCCATCTCGTGAAGCCTCACGCCGCCGGGCCGCGGAGATGATCTTCCGCGCGGACAGGCCGTCGGGCGGAGCCTGGCCCGACGCGCGGTGCACGGTGCGGATCGCGGTCAGGTGCGCGTCGGCGGTGGTGGCCTTCAGGCTCTTGTCCACGGCCAGGTGCGTAAGGTAGGCCGCCACCGTCTGGGCGGTGGCGGGCAGCGGCAGCCGGCCCTGCGCGGCGCACCAGGTCTCGAACGACCGCCACCGCGACTGGTACGCCCGGGAGGTATTGTCCGGGACCGCCTCCCGGAGCAGCTTCGCGGCCTCGTCGGGCAGCGTGAAGTCTTCGGGGCGATAGTCGGGGACGCGGGCGATTTCCTCGGTCACGACGGCACTTTACCTCGGTCACGATATGGCAGAGGTATCGGGACCGAGTATCCACCGGAAGCGGAGCGGATCATACGCTGGCATTTTCTTTTTTTCTTTTCATCTATCTATCACTCTTTCAGGACGGATAGAATCCGGGCGTGAGCGAGATCGAGTACGCGACAGCCGGGGACGACGCGGAAGAGGTCCCGGAAGACCAGCGGTGCATCTGGCCCGGGTGCGCTCGGCGGCGGGCGCCGGCCAGGCCGGGAGGCTCGGGGCGGCAGCGGGAGTACTGCCTCAAGGCCGACCGCCCGGAAGCCGGCGGCGGCCCGGTGCACAATGCACGCAACCGGTGGGCCTGGCAGCGGAAGGAGGCCGCGGCCGGCCCCTCCCCCGGCGGCCCGTACCCCGACGATCAGGCCGGCGAAGCCGGGGCGGGCGGTGGGGAGGCGGATCGATCCGTTCGGGATAATCGGGGTGAATGGCCTGTCAGCAGCGCGAAGCAGCGAGTCAGCGACCTGCTGGAGCAGGCGCGGCGCCAGCACGCCGCCGCGCTGGCCGCGTTCGCCGCCGAACGGGACGCCTACGCGCGGGTCGCCGAGCGGTTCGAGGTCCTGGCGGACCCGGCGGCCGCGGTCCTGGACGTGGAACTGGCCTCGGCCAGCGTGCGGGCCGGGCGGGACGTCGCCGCGGCCCGGGAGGAAGCCGCCCGCGCGC
>JAFMRC010000239.1 GCA_017354375.1 Nocardiopsaceae bacterium
GCGCCCGGCGGCGGCACGAACGACGCGCCAATCGACGCCGCGTCGGCCTCGGCCCGGTTGTGCGGCGTCGCGGACGCCGACTTCGACGGCGAGGCCGAAGGGCCCGTTGTCCCGCCGGACGCGTGAGCGCTCCCGCAACCCGCGATCGCGAGGGCCGCGCATCCAGCCACTGAGATCACGCCAATCACTCGGTTCATGCGCATTGGACGGACGGCACGCGGTCGCTGGTTCCCGTCCGATCCGCACTAGTCCGAAGCGCTGGTACAAGTGCTGGCCAAGCACTGGTCCAAGCACTAGTCCAAGTGCTGGCCGAGCAGCGCCAGGTCGGCGGCACCGAGCCGGTCCCGCGCCGTGTTCGCCTGGTGCCAGTGCGGGTAGACCAGCTCCGGCGCGCTGACCTTGTCCAGCGCGGCCCGCTCGTCCTCGGCCAGCGTGAGCGACGCCGCGCCGAGGTTGTCGGCCAGTTGCTCGTCGGTACGCGCGCCGATGATCAGGGAGGTCACCGCGGGCCGCCCGAGCAGCCAGGCCAGCGCGACCTGGGCTGGCGACGCGTCGTGGGATCCGGCGATGTCCACCAGCACCTCCACCGTGTCGTACAGCTTTTCCCTGTCGCGGACCGGCGGCTCGTGCCACGTGCCGGACACCTGCCGCGTCCCCGACGACGGCGACCCGGACCGCCGGTACTTGCCCGTCAGCAGGCCCCCGGCCAGCGGCGACCACACCAGGATGCCCAGCCCCTGGTCGATCGCGAGCGGCACCAGCTCGTACTCCGCGTCGCGCGCCTCCAGGGAGTAGTAGATCTGCTGCGCGGCGAACCGCTCGTACCCGCGGGCGTCGGCCGTGGCGAGGGCCTTCATGAGCTGCCAGCCGGCGTAGTTGGAAGCCGCGAGGTACCGCACCTTCCCGGAGGTCACCAGCGAGTCGAGCGCGGACAGGGTTTCCTCCGGCCGGGTCTGCCCGTCCCACTCGTGCACGTGGTAGATGTCGATGTGATCGGTGCCGAGCCGCCGCAGGCTCGCCTCGGCGCCGGCGATGATGTGGTGCCGCGACAGGCCCGCGTCGTTCGGCCCCTCCCCCATGGTCATGCGCACCTTCGTGGACAGCAGCACGGAGTCCCGCCGCCCGCGCAGCACCTCGCCGAGGATCTCCTCCGCTGCCCCGCCGGAGTACACGTCGGCCGTGTCGATCAGGTTGACCCCGGCGTCGAGGCACATATCGACCTGCCGTCGCGCGCCGACCACGTCGGTCGTCCCGACGGCCGAGAACCCGCCGCGCCCGCCGAATGTCATCGTCCCGAGCGTCAGCGCCGACACCCGCAGCCCGCTCCGTCCTAGCTGCCGGTATTCCATGGATCCCTCCTCGGTCCGCGTACCGCTCCCGAAAGCAACTTATATCCCGAACGGATATTCCCGACTCCCCCGCCCCCGCCTACTCCTCATAGGGGGAATTGGCAAGATTGCCAAACGCAACCGCTTGCCAGTTCGACACGTACTCTGATATGCTTGCGTCACTCGAACACGACAGGTAGCTTGCGTGCCATGCCCTCCAATTGGTACGACTCAGCCAGAACGATGCTCGAGGGGAATCCCGAGCTCGCCGGCCGGATCCTTCGCGAGCTGCTGAAGATCGATCTGCCGCCGGTGATCCAGTACACCGTGCTCACGCCCTTCTGCTCGACTGACCCGTACGGGGATGACTCGGGCGCGGATGACCTGTGCGACGAGAGCCCGCCGGGCGACGATTCTCCAGACGAGCCGGTCCCGGAGATGGTCATCCTGGCGGGGCCGGTGAGCGAGCCGGTCCGTGCCGTCGTCGTCGAGTTCCTGCGGGACAGGCAGGACGCCATGCGCCGCCAGTGGCCGCTGCACCTGGCGGCCGTGTGGCTGGCCCACGAATGCCCCGTCGACCTGCTGGTGTTCTGCCCCGACGAGCTGACCGCGCGCTGGGCGGACCGGCCGATCGCCACCTCGCTGGACGGCTACGTCTGCCGCCCGGAGATCCTGGTCCTCGAGGACCTTGGCAACATCGCCAGCTAGCGGGCGGGCCGACGCGGCAGCGAGACTCAGCGATCCGCGGCGCGCCCCAGGTGCCGCTCGATGGCGGGGACCAGCAGGGCGACGATCTCGTCCTGCGTCGCCATCGCCAGCGGCTCGATCCTGACGACGTGGCGCAGCATGGCCGTCCCGATGAGCTGGGCCGCGACGAGCGACGCCCGCAGCCGCGCGTCCGGCTCGCCGGTAACCGCGGCGATGACCGGCAGCAGCTGGGCCGTCATGAACTCGCGCAGCATGGCGGCGGCCTTGTCGCTGGAGACCGCCGACCGGACCAGCGCGAGGATGGCGTTGCGGCTGTCGTCGCTGTCGGCGAGCCGCAGGAAGCCACGGGCCAGGGCCTCGACCCGGTCCGGGACCGGGGACGCGGCCACGCTCGCGAACAGCGCGGGCAGGTCCGTGGGCAGCCCGGTCGCCGCGACGAATAGCCCTTCCTTGGAGCCGAAGTAGTGGATGACCAGCGCGGGATCGACCCCCGCCTCGGCCGCGATGCCACGCAGCGAGGTGGCGTCATACCCGCGGGTTCCGAACTCGCGTCGCGCCACGGCCAGGATCGCGTCCCGCGTCTCCGGAGTTCCCGGCCGCCTGCCGGTCCGGCTCATCCCGCCGCAGAACCCGGGCCGACCGGATCCGTGCCCGCCCGCCCCGTGGCTCCTGCTTGCTTCGTGACGATGGCCACGAAGGCCTCCTCAAGATCCGCCCGCCCGGCCGCCGCGGTGCCCGCGGCGGCGATGATGTCCTCGGCGGTGCCGCTCGCCGCGACGCGGCCTCCGGCCATGACGACGAGACGGTCGCACTGCCGCGCCTCCTCCAGGTTGTGGGTCGTCACCAGCACCCCGGCGCCTCGGTCCGCCGCATCCCTGATGTCTTCCCACAGCCGGGCGCTGCCAAGCGGCCCGACGCCGGAGGTCGGCTCGTCCAGCACCAGCAGCTCCGGCTGGCGCGACAGCACGACGGCGAACGCTACCTGTCGCTGCTCGCCGAGCGACAGGCCGCCGACCAGCTCCCGCGACCAGGGCGCGACGCGCTCGGGCAGCGGGGCGCGGGGACCGCCGAACGCCGCCGTGGTGAAGGCCCAGTTCTCCGCGACGGTCAGCCCGGCGTACAGGCCGAGGGTCTGCGGCACGTAGCCGACCCGGCGGCGCGCCGCGCGGGACGGCGGTCCGCCCAGCAGCCTGATCTCGCCACCGTTCGGCCGCAGCAGCCCGAGGAGCATCCGGATCAAGGTGGTCTTGCCCGCGCCGTTCCCGCCGAGCAGGCCGACGACCTCGCCCCGGGCGACGGCGAGGTCCACCGCCGACACCGCCGTGAACGCGCCGAAGCGCCTGGTCGCACCCCGAGCCTGCGCCAGGACCGTCATCGTTCTCGCCTCGCTTCCCGTGCAGGTGGACTAGCAGGTGGGCTAGATGAGGCGGAAGCGGATGAGGGTGAAGCGGCGGCGAGGGCGGCTACCACGACCGCGTCCTCGAAGTCGGGATCGACCGGGCTCGCGTCGTCCGGCAGCCTGCCGTCGGGGGACCACACCCGCCAGTTCGCGCCCCGCCGCCAGGACGGCCCCGCGGGCCGCGCCGGACCGGGCGCGGTACCGACCGCGCCGGAAACGCCGCGGAGGATGGCGTCCGGCGTGCCGCTGGCGAGCGCCTTCCCGGCCTCCAGCAGGACGACGCGGGCCGCGCGGGAGGCCTCGTTCACGTAGGTGGTGCTGGCCACGACGGCGGCGCCATCGGCCGCGGCCCCGGCGATGAGCCGCCACAGTTCCACGCGGCTCACCGGGTCGACCCCGGTGGTCGGCTCGTCGATGACAAGCAGTTCGGGCGCGTGCAGCAGCGCCATCCCGGTCGCGAGCTTGCGCTGCATCCCGCCGGACAGGTGCCCGCCGAGCCGCGTGCGGACCCCCGCCAGGCCGGTCCGGTCCAGGATCTGATCCGCCCTGCGGTCGTGGTCGGCGCCGGAGAGGCGGTAGGCACGAGCCGTGAAGTCGAGGTTCTCGTCGACGGTCAGGTCCGTGTACAGCCCGGCGGTGGCCGGAACGTAGCCGATGTGCTCCTTGGCCGGGCGCCGCGCCGTCCCGGAGTCCGGGGCGAGCAGCCCCGTCAGAACCTGCAGGCAGGTGGTCTTCCCCGCGCCGTCCCCGCCAACGACGACCGTGACGCTGCCCGGCTCGGCCGGCACCGTGACCCCGTCAAGGGCCAGCGTCCGGCCCCGCGTGACCCGGACGTCCTCCAGTCCCCAGCTCATGCCGTGTCCCCCGCTCGGCTCCGGGGCGCCCTGGCGGGCGGCCCTCCGCTCGCTCACGCCGACGCCCCCTCCGGGGTGCGGGGGCGCTCGCCCGAGGCCCGGACTGAGGGAGCCAGGTCACGGCGGAACCTGACGATCGCCAGGCCAAGCACAACCACGGCGAGCACGGCGAGCAGCCCGATCGGCTCCCACAGGGCCGAGACCGGGGCCGACTTCAGCATCACGCCCCGGCTGATCTCGATGAAGTAGGTGAGCGGCAGGAGGTAGGAGATCCACCGCACTCCCGCGGCCATGGCGGACACCGGGAAGATCAGCCCGGACAGCAGCACCTGCGGCAGCAGGGTCATGAACGCGAGCTGGATGGCCTGGCCCTGGTTCTGCGACACCGTCGAGATCAGCACGCCCATGCCCGTGGTCACCAGCAGGAACAGCGCGGCGCCGACCGCGAAGACGCCGACGTTGCCGGTGAACGGCACGTGGAAGACGCCCATGCCGATCGCGATGATGAACACCATGTCGACCGCGGCCAGCAGCAGGTACGGCGCGATCTTGCCCGCGATCACGTCCCAGGCGCGCAGCGGCATGACCGCCAGTTGTTCCAGCGTGCCGGACTGCCGCTCCCGCACGACGCCCAGGCTGGTGATCAGCGTGCCGATGAACACCAGGATCATGCCCGCGATGCCGGGGACCATCACCCAGGACGTGGTCAGGTCCGGGTTGTAGAGAACCCGCACCCGCGGGGCCGCCACGCCCGGCGGGCGCGCGAGCCTGCCCAGGGCGGCCTCCGCCGTCTGGACCGAGAACAGCTGCGTCCCGTCCATCAGCACCAGCGGCCGGCTCCCGCCGGTCACGACCGCGACGACGTCCTGGCCGTCGCGCAGCCGCGCCCGCGCGGTGGCCTCGGTGCCCGCGGCATCCGTCTCGGTGACCTGGAACGTCGGCGCCCTCAGCAGGCTCGCCGCCTGGCTGGCCCCCGGGCCGACCGCCACCACCGGGATGTCGCTGACCTTGAAGTTCGCGGCGTAGCCGAACACGACCAGGAGCAGTACCGGCAGCACGATCATCATCGCGACCGTGCGCCGGTCCCGCCGCAGCTCCCGGAACTCCTTGGCGACCATGGCCCACATGCCGGGCTCCTTAACTCAACGACTGTTGAACTCCACACGCGTTGAACTCTACACGCGTTGAGTTAAGGTCGTCAACGGCCCCGTCACGGGACGGGGGATGCGTGACGGCACGTCTCGGGGTAGAACCCTTGATTGTGAAGAGTGCTGGCGGCGGGCGGCTAGCGGTACCGGGGTGGCTGAGGCCCACGGTCCCGGACTGGCTTAGCGAGGTGGTTCCGGACTGGCTGACCGAAGTGATGCGGCCGAGGAAGGTGCCTCCGCCGTGGGGGGCCATGGCCCGGGCCGTGTTCGCGATCTGGGTACCGCTCGCGGCCGGGTTCATCACCGGGCAGGCGGAGATCGTGATGCTGCCCGCCATGGGCGGGCTGATGTGCGTCATGATCGACAACGCCGGCACCTTCCGGTCCCGGGTGCGCCGGGTCGGGAACGCCGCCATCTTCGGCGGCGCCATGGGGCTGCTGATCGGGTCGCTGATCCACGGCCGCGGCTGGATCGCGGTCGTCGTCCTCGTCCTGGTGGCCGGCGTCTCGTCGGTGCTGACCCGGCTCGGCGCGGTCTGGTCGCTCACCGGCCTGCAGCTCATGGTCTACTGCGCGGTCAGCCTGGGCCCGCTGGGCCTGCTGCGCCCCTGGTGGCACACTGCCCTGGAGTTCGTGGCCGGCGTGGCGTGGGCGCTGCTCCTCATCGTCCCGGGCTGGCTGCTGTCCCCGCGCGGCGTGGAACAGCGGCTGATCGCGGATGTCTACCACGCGTTCGCCGACGACATGCGCGCGATCGGCACGCCGGACGCCGTCGACGCCCGGCACAACCTGGCGGCCGCGCTGAACGCGGCCTACGACGCCCTGCTCACCGGGCGTTCGGTGTCCAGCGGGCGCAGCAGGCGGACCATGCACCTGATGGCCATCCTCACCGTCAGCCATCAGATGGCCGAGGCGTCGGGGGCGCTGCGCCACGAGGAGGAACGGCCGCCCCCGTGGGTCACCGACACGATCGACCGGCTGGCCGACGCGGTGATGGAACGGCGGGTCGCCTCGCTGCCCACCATTCCCCCGCACTGGTCGGTCAGCCCGGGAGGGCTGGCGCTGCGCGAGTCGATGGTGTCCCTGGCCCGGGTGATCGCCGGGCACTGGACGCCGCCATCCGCCCCGTCGGCGGCCGATCGCCCCGGCTTCGCCGACCGGGTCCGCGCGGGCGCCGGCAACCTGCTGGAACAGCTCGTCGGCGGCTGGGTCGCCTGGACCTTCACCATCCGGCTGATGCTGTGCACCGGTATCGCCGCGGTGGTCAGCGAGGTGGCGCCGCTGACCCGGTCGTACTGGGTGGTGCTCAGCGTGGCGGTCATCCTGAAGCCCGACTTCGGCTCGGTGTTCGCGCGAGCGCTGCAGCGCGGCCTGGGCACCGTGCTCGGAGCGGTGCTCGGAGCCGTGATCCTGGCCGTGGTGCCGTACGGGCCGTGGCTGCTCCTCCCCTTCGGCGTGCTGGCGGCGCTGCTGCCGTACGGGAAGGCGAAGAACTTCGGGCTATCGGCGGTCTTCCTGACGCCGTTCGTCGTGCTGCTCATCGACCTGCTCGACAACACCGGATGGCAGCTCGCGGGCGACCGGGCCATCGACACGGTGATCGGCATGGTCATCGTCCTGCTCTTCGGCTACGCGTTCTGGCCGGTCAGCTGGCAGGCGAACCTGCCGGGGCAGTTCGCCGGCACCCTGCGCGTCATCGGCTCCTACCTGACCGCTTCCCTCGGCCAGGACTCCCCCCTCGCGCACGGGGGATCCGCGCGTCCCCCCGCTCCCTCGCGGCTGCGACGGCAGGCCTTCCGGTCCCTGTCCGACCTGCGTGCCGAGTTCCAGCGGAGCATGTCCGAGCCGGAGCCAGCCAGCCGGCACGCGACCGCCTGGTGGCCGGCGGTCGTCGGCCTAGAGGAGCTGCTCGACGCCATCACCAGGGACCGTCTGGCGATCGCTCGCGGCGCGGCCGTCCCCGACGCCAGGGCCGTGCACAAGCTCGCGGGCGCGCTGACCGCGGTCGCCGACTCGATGGAGGCGGGCCTGCCGCCCGTCGCCGGGAAGCTGCCGGACGACCCGGCGCTGGCGATCGTCACCGACGCCGCCTCGGCCGTGCTCTCCGCGCTGAACCCGCTGCCCGCGGACGAGGAGGACCGCGAGGCGGGGGAGGTAGCCGGGGCCGCGACGAGCTGAACGGGGGTAGGGGTGGCGCTGGGGCAGGCGCCACGATCCGTTCGGTATAAGGGGGTTGATTGTGGTTGCCGGGGTTGGCGGTCAGCGCAGGCGGACGTCGAGGGCGTCGCGGGCGGCCTCGCCGATGAGGTTGAACGCGATCAGCGTGATGATCAGGATGATGGCGGGGGGATAGACCATCCACCAGTAGCCGTCGAACAGGTAGTTCAGGCCGTCGGTGAGCATCGAGCCCCAGTCGGCGGCGGGCGGCGGCAGGCCGAGGCCGAGGAAGCTGAGCACCGAGAGCGTGAGGATCGCGTCCGCGATCGTGAACGTGGCGCTGACCACGATCACCGCGAAGGCGTTCGGCATCAGGTGGCGCAGCATGATCCGCCACTGGCCGCTGCCCATCGTCCTGGCGGCCTGGACGTACTCGCGGGTGCGCAGCGCGAGGACCTCACCCCGGACCAGGCGGGCGATGGCGAGCCAGGACAGCGCGGTCAGCAGCAGGATGATCATCGGCAGGTTCGGCGTCGTGACCACCGTCACCAGGAGGATCAGCAGCACCAGGGTGGGGAGCGCGAGGACCGTGTCGACGATGCGCATCATGACGCTGTCGACGATTCCGCCCGCCCAGCCGGCGATCGCGCCGTACAGGGCGCCGAGGACGGTGGTGGCGATCGAGACCGCGAAGCCCAGCTCGAGCGACGACTGGCCGCCGATCATCAGCCGTCCGAGGACGTCGTAGCCGTCGCCGTCGGTGCCCAGCGGGTGTCCCGGCCCCGGCGGGAGGGTGGCGCTGCCGAGGTTCACCTTCACCTGGTTGGTGTGGTAGAAGAGCGGCCCCAGGAAGCAGAAGGCGGCCAGCGCCACGACGATGCCCGCGCCGGCCTGCGCCCGGCGGTTGCCGGCCCAGGCCCGGGTTCCGGC
>JAFMRC010000056.1 GCA_017354375.1 Nocardiopsaceae bacterium
GCCGGGAAACTCGGCGGCCAGCAGCGCCCGGTGCGCGGCGGCGGCCTCGGCCGCGCCCGCGACGACCGGCGGGGTGCGGTCGGGCACGTCCCAGCCCTTGCCCATGAACTCGACGAACTCCGGGATCTCGCCGAGCCGCGGCGGCCGGGCGCGGGTATGCTCCGTCATGCCCCCTATTATCCCGAACGGATGGTGGCGCCTGTCCAGCGCCCGGCTTACCCCAGCGGCGAGAGCCCCGACAGGTCGCGGGCCACGGTGTGGTTGCGGTCGGCGATGGTGCCGAGCATGTAGTTCGGGTACAGCGTGTAGTACTCGTGCCGGGACCGCTGCGCCCAGGCGAGCGCCAGCTTCGTCCGGTTCTTGTAGTAGCTGACCATGTACCCGCCGGTGTACAGCCGCAGCAGCGAGTACCCGCCGGGGTACTCCTTGGTCGCGCCGACCTCGAGGAACTCCACGTCCTGCCACGGATTCTGCTGGCCGTCCAGCAGGAACGTCCGCTTGTTGCGGTGGGTGTGCCCGCTGTGGTGGAAGAACACCCCCGGCGTGCGCTCGTAGAGGTCCTGCAGCGCGATCGCGGTGGGCCGGTCGATGTCGAACGACGGGCCGGCCTCGGTGGTCGCCGCGGACTCGTAGCTGACCGGGTGGTGGCCGAACAGCAGGGTGGGCCGGTCCTTGTCGCCGGACAGGACGTGCTTCAGCCTGGCGAGCTGGGCCGCGTCCATCGTGCCGCCGGGGTCGTCCAGGGTGGTGGTGTCCAGACCGACGATCCGCAGCCCCCCGACGTCGTAGCTCTGCAGGTCCTGCAGCGGGTAGCCGAACACGTCGCCCCAGCAGTCATGGTGCACGGGGCTGGTGTGCGGCACCACGGTGCAGGTGTCCCACTCGGCGCCGTTCCGGGACCGGTCGTGGTTGCCGCGGGTGACGAAGTAGTCCCGTTCGAGGGTTCCCCAGCCGTCCAGCAGTTTTTTCACCCCGCTGGCCTCGGACTTGTAGCCGTCGGAGGTCAGGTCGCCCGCGACCAGGAGGCGGTCCGCCTTCCGGTCGGGTCGGCGCAGGTCGCCGAGCATCGCCTCCAGCATGACCTGGGGGTAGGGCGGCAGCCCGGGATCCTGCTCGAAGTACGGCGGCCAGTTGTTCTCGATGATCCCGCTCTCGGTCTCGCCGAAGTGCAGGTCGTTGCTGAGCGCGAGCGTGAACAGGTACCGGCCGGGCGGCGTGGTCAGGGTGGTGAACGTGCCCGGGTAGTCGAGCGAGCCGCCGGCCCCTACCGGGTACTGCATGGAGGACTGCTGGGCCTTCTGGCCGTTGGACGTGGCCACGTAGGCGTAGAGCTTCCCGGGTTCCAGGCCGCCGACCTCGGCGTAGTGGTAGGGGGTAGGTTCGTCTTCGGAGAAGACGGTCTTGAGCGAGCCCGGCACGATGCTCAGCGTGGCCAGATCCACGTCGCCGAGCTGCAGCACGGTGTCGGCGGCGACGGGCATCGGGAAGCCGTATTCGTCTTTCCGCGTGGCCGATCCGGTGAACCAGGTGATGATCACGCTGGTGTCGGTCACGGTGGCGACCTCGAGGTCGGTGACCAGGAGGTTCGTGGTATCGGCCTTCGCGTCCCGCACGGAGATCCCGCCCACGATCGCGGGAACGGAGGCGGCGAGGCCGCCCCACAGCAGTGCCTGCCGGCGGCTGGGTCCACAGCAATCCATGGCCCCTAGCATGTCCCTCCGCCCCCACCGCTGTGGACCGAACGCGCATTTGGGCCGGCTAGCCCGCGGCTAGCCCCCTCCTCCCAACATGCCAAGCGCGCGTTTGGGCAGACTCTTGCCGGCCCGAAAGCGCACTCGGCACGTTGGATGGGTGCCAGTCCCATGCCCAGAACCTGCGCCAGGACGTGCGCGCCGGTGTGTCACCGGGGTAGGAATCCGACAGTGACGAGGTAGCCGGAAGTGCTGAGGAGCGCGTCGTGGTCCACCATGATGCAGCTGTTCCCCGTGTCGACGCTGATGATCCGGGTGGCTGGGGGGAAGACGGGCGACTGGCCCCACAGGTCATCGGTGTAGAAGAGCATGTCGCCCTGCTGGAAGTCGTTGCCGAGACGGGACGCGTAGGCGGCGGGCGGGAGCACCGCGTTTATGGTCGGCTTGCCCGCTACTGTCGTGCCGCGGTATTCCAGCGTGGTGTTGAAGATGGAGCATGACACGAGGAAGAAAGTGCCGACCGTAATTGTGTCGGTGCTGAAGGCGCCGGGCTCGTTCGTCGTCGGCTGGCCGTTGGTGACCTGGTAGTTGGTGACGATCTCAGCGGTCACCGCGGCCTGGTTGCCGGCCGTGGGACTGACGCTGGTGACGAGGAACAGGGTCTTGGTGACGGAGTCAGACAGCAAGTCGCCATACGCTATGGCCAGCTCGTAGTTGTCCTGATGGAGTGCGGTGAAGGTCAGCGTGCCGGCCTGGAGCGCGAGGCCCGTCACGCTCTTCGCCTTGTCCAGCGAGCCGGTCGGCTTGCGGGCCAGGATGGGGAACGTGGTCTCGTCTGGGTAGTGCGAGACCGCCTCGGCGCCCTGATGCACGGTAACCCGCTGCCCGATTACCGTGGTGGTGTAGAGGTGTGGTGTCTGCTGGAAGGCGCCGCCGGGGGCCGGGGTGAGGATCATGCTGTTGATCGCACCCTGGATCTTGGGGTTGTGTACCCCGTGCAGGTCCGGCCGTGGCAGGCAGAAGATGCCGCCGCAGGTGTAATTCTGGGCGATGATCTCGGCGCCCGTATAGGTGATGCCTTCCTCGCCGGTCGGCGGCTCAAACGTGCAGGAGTCAAGAGTCAGGCCGCAGCTTTCGTTGGTGAGGTTCAGGAATTTGCCGTAGCCGGTGAAGTGGCAGCCGGTGAAACGGAGGGTGGCGTAGGCGGAGGTATCAATGAAGGACTCGGGGCTGTACCCGGTTTCCGGCGTAGACAATTCGAACATGCAGGACTCGAAGGTCACGGGGCTGTTGTAAGCCGCGTTCGTGCCGACGATGCCGAACTTGACCTGGTCCTCGAAGTAGATGTTGCTGAAGCGCACCGGCGCTGACGTGCCCAGCGTGATATCGGCGAACTGGCAGCTAGCGCCGCCGCCCACGTTGTCGATCGGGCCGTTGAGCTGGCCCTGCTTGGAGCCGTGCTTGCTGTTGGTGAGGAAGGTGTAGGAACAGTTATAGGTGCAGTCCCGGATCGATGTGTTGCGCGCCTGGCCGTTGCCGATCGAGATCCCCCACTTGAGGAACTCCAGATCACACTTATGGATCTTGGTGAAATCTCCCTGCTTGTCGTAGTCGGATGGCATGCCGACGATCCCGACAACGAAGCCGGCGACCCGGACGTTCTCGATCTGGACCCCGCTTGACGGCGTCTTGCCGTATTGCACTCGGTCTTTCTCTGGCAGCCAGGACGGGTAGGCCACCGGAGGGTATGCGTCGGCGGGCGGCTCCCCGCAGTAGGGATCGATGGCAATTCCGGCATACGGCGCGTGCTGTGATTCAGCCAGTGGCGCGGTCGCCAGCAGGGCGGGGTCGAAATAGGCCGCGCAATCGTTCAGGGTGTCGGCGCTGACCGGGGGGGTGAATCGGTTGAGCGCGTAACCGAGGTTCGCGCCCTCGATCGCCAGGTCCCTGACTGCCGAGGACCGGGCGCCCTGCACCGCGATCGCGGGCCGGTCAGCGAACGGCGCCAGCAGCACCGTGCCGCCCAGGCCAACCGATATTCCCGCTCCGGTCAGCGCCACCGAGCTATAACCATTGTTGACGCCGTAGCCCAGATGGAGTGTGTCGTCGAGAATGAACTCGCCATTGGTCAGGCGTACCTCGAACACGTTGTGCTGCAGGGCGAAGTCCAGTGCCGCCTGGATCGCGATCCGGTCTGTCTCCTGGCCGAGTGAGGCGGCTTGCGGGTAGTTGACCTGCGCGTCGGCCAAGCTGGCGAACCGTTCGCTGAGTGGATGCGAGCTCCGGTCCCCGATGGCGCCGAACCACTCCGCTTCGATACCCTCGCCCCGCCCTTTGAGCACCGGTGCGGGTGCGCCAAGCCGGAAGAAGTGCCCAGCCCCGGCCAACGGGGTGAACACGATCCCGCCGTCCGTCCCGCCCGCCGCCGATGAATAGGCGAACGTTCCCTCGCCGCCATCATAATCCGGCCAGTAGCGCAGCAGCGTAATAAGCTGCCCTTCCGCGAACTGGCTCACATCCAGCTGCCGCATCTCCGCCACGCTGTTCACAACAATGACCTGAGTAAGGGCTGTCACCGTCCGTACTTCCTAATAAGAGTTAACGGGTCCGCCGTACGGCAGACTTGGACGAAGGTGGCCGCCGGCAGGTGAGCACTCGTGCTTCCCGGGCTTTGAGCCCTGAAGAAAGACCGTGCCCCTGCCGGTGACCGGGAGAGTTGATCGCTGCTGGGATGTCGTGCCCGCCGATGGCGTGAGCACTGGTTTTATTAGGTCGCTGATGGTTCTCCCGCTGGCTGCTGACATGTTTCGACAACGTTGACGGGAGCTGGAGTGCGGCTGTTCGCGGGTGATGACTGGGCCGAGGACCATCACGGCATCGAGGTGATGGACGAGGCCGGGAAGGTGCTGGCGAAGCGGCGGCTGCCAGAGGGCGCGGCCGGGATGGCGCAGCTGCACGGCCTGATCGGGCAGTTCGTGCCCGAGGACGACATGGACAGCGCGGACGTCGTGATCGGGATCGAGACCGACCGCGGCCCGTGGGTCGCGGCGCTGGCCGCCGCCGGCTACACGGTGTACCCGGTGAACCCGCTGCAGGCCTCCCGGTACCGGGAGCGGCACGGCGTGTCCGGCGCGAAAAGCGGCGCGGGCGATGCGCACATGCTCGCCGACATGGTCCGAACCGACTCCCGCCAGCTGCGCAGCGCGGCGGGCGACTCGCCGGAGGCGGCGGGCATCAAGGTGCTGGCCCGGACGCACAAGACGCTGATCTGGGAGCGGACGCGGGCGGTGCAGCGGCTGCGGCACCAGCTGCGGGAGTACTTCCCCGCCGCGCTCGAGGCCTTCGACGACCTCGACGCCGCCGACACGCTCGAGCTCCTGGGCAAGGCCCCGGAGCCGGCCAGGGCCGCGAAGCTGACCCGCGCGCAGGTCAGCGCCGTGCTCAAGCGGGCCCGCCGCCGGAACATCCCGGACAAGGCCACGGCTATCCTGGCGGCGCTGCGCAGCGAGCAGCTCGGTCAGCCGGCCGCGCTCACCGCCGCCTACGCGGCCACCGTCCGGTCCCTGATCGCGGTGATCACCACCCTGAACGAGCAGGTCAAGATCCTGCAAGGTCAGGTGGAGGAGCATTTTGGCCGGCACCCGGACGCTGAGGTCTACCTGTCCCAGCCAGGGATGGGCAAGATCCTCGGCGCCCGGGTGCTCGGCGAGTTCGGCGACGACCCGCGCCGCTACCGCGACGGCAAGTCCCGCAAGAACTACGCGGCCACCAGCCCGATCACCCGCGCGCCGGGCAAGAAGAAGGTCGTCGCAGCCCGGTTCATCCACAACGACCGGCTCGTCGACGCGCTGAACAGCCAGGCGTTCGCCGCGCTCAGCGCCTCCCCCGGTGCCCGCGCCTTCTACGACGAGCTCCGCGCCCGCGAAATCGAACACAACGACGCCCTGAGAAGGCTCGCCAACCGGCTCGTCGGCATCCTGCACGGATGCCTCAAGACCGGCACCGTCTACGACGAGGCAACTGCCTGGGGGCACCGGGAAAACCTCCCTCAATCCTCCGCTGCGGCTTGACATTTAAGCTCCTGGGATGTCTTTCTGCGCCATCGCCTGCCTGACACCCCAGCGACACTGATTGATACACGGGAAAGCCGACGCGGCTGCTTGAGGTCGGCCGGCGACGGTCGTTAAACGAGTAGCAGCAGGTGCGGGCACGGCGATCGGGGCGTGGCTGGCTGACGCCGGTTAACTGGCCTTAATCGTGACCGGTCTGTATAGTGGTCAGTATGGAGACTATTCCGATCACGGAGGCCAAGGCCCGGATCGCGGAGCTCGCTGACAGGGTCGCGCGGGAACATGACCACTTCACGATTACCCGCAACGGGCGCTCTGACGTCATGCTTATCTCGGTTGCCGAGTACGAGTCGATGCAGGAGACGCTCGACATTCTCGGCGATGATGAGACGCTCGGCGACCTGCGGCGTTCCCGCGAGGATTTCGCCGCGGGTGACACCTTCAGCCTTGAGCGGGTCCAGGCTGAGCTTGAGCGGCGGCACCGGTGACCGATGACGGCGGGTCGTACTCGGTCGAACTGTCCGGGCAAGCGCGCCGTAACATGCACGAGAACCTGCCGCTTGAGGTTGCCCTCGCGGCGATGGAGACGATCGAGGGAGCGATCGCGGTCAAGCCGTACCAGATCGGCAAGCCGCTGGACGAGCCGTTCGACGGTTATTACTCGGCCCGCCGCGGGACGTACCGCATCGTCTACCGGATCAACGAGGCCAAGCACCAAGTGGAGATCCACTCGATCCGGCACCGCCGCGACGCCTACCGGCGCTGAGTGTCCAGCTCGGCGCCGATGCCCGGAACCTGCGCGGTAAGGAATGCCTGGCCCGCCGCCACCTCCAGCGTGAACCGGCCTTCCGGGCAGCAGCTGGCCTCGGCCGCCACCAGCGCCGCGACGGTCGGAAGCGCGGCCGGATCCAGCGTGAGCCGGACGGTGTCGCCGTCCCGTTCCGCCGACTCGGCGGCGTCGGCCACCGCCCGCCACTGGCCCAGGCGGTCCGCCAGCTCGCCCGCGCCCAGCGAGCAGCCGGGCAGCCGGTCACCCGGCGACGCGCTGTCACCGAGCGCGCTGTCGCATCCGCATCCTGGCCCGCACCGGTCCGGTCCGGCGCCGCGCGCCGCGAGGCGGTCGAGTGCGGCCTCCAGCTTCCGCCGGAAGGCGGCCAGGTCCGCGAGCTGATCGCCGACCCGGCCACGCTGCTCGGTCAGGTGAGCCCGCAGCCGGTCCTTCAGCGCCCGGCACGAACCGTCGCGCCACCCCGCGACCACGCCGCCGGCGTCCTCCAGGGTCATCCCGGCGTTCTTGGCCTGGCCGATCAGCGCCAGGTCGCCCACCGCGGACTCGTCGAACAACCGGTACCCGTTCGCGGCCCGCCGGGCCGGGCGCAGCAGCCCGGCGCGCTCGTAGAACCGGATGGTCGATGGCGGCACGCCCGAGCGCGCCGCCAGCTCTGAGACCCGAAGACCTGCCATGCCGGACAGCGTAAAGGTCGAACCCCGCTGTAAGGTCAAGAGCGCCGCAGCATGAAGGGAACCCGGCCATGCCGAACGAGCGCGTGTCCATTCAGGTGGCCGATTCGATCGCCGACGTCCGGCTGGACCGCCCGGACAAGCTGAACGCCATCGACCCCGGCATGTTCTCCGCGCTCAGCGAGGCTGCCACCGCCCTCGCGGACCGGAAGGAGGTGCGCGCCGTCGTGCTGTCCGGCAGCGGCCGGGCGTTCTGCGCCGGGCTCGACCTGGGCTCGCTCGCCGGCGGCGGGGTGCCCGAGATCACCGAGCGCACCCACGGCATCGCCAACCTGCTCCAGCACGCCGTGTGGGGCTGGCGCGAGCTGCCCGTCCCGGTGATCGCGGCGGTGCACGGCGTCGCGTTCGGCGGCGGGCTGCAGATCGCGCTCGCCGCCGACATCCGGATCGTCGCCCCGGACGCGCGGCTCGCCGTGATGGAGGCCCGCTGGGGACTCGTCCCGGACATGGCCGGCTTCGCGCTGCTGCGCGGGCTGGTCCGCGACGACGTTGCCCGCGAGCTGACCTACACCGCCCGGGAGATTCCCGCCGCCGAGGCCATGGAGATCGGCCTGGCGACGCGGGTCGCCGCCGACCCGCACCAGGCCGCGATGGAACTCGCCGCCCAGATCGCGGCGTCCAGCCCGCGGGCGGTGCGCGCGGCCAAGCGGCTGTTCGCCGCCTCCAGGGACGCCGGTGCCGACGGCATCCTGCTCGCCGAGTCCCGCGAGCAGGAGCGGCTCCTTCACGGCCAGGACGTGGCGGAGATCCTCACCGCGCGAGCCGAGAACCGCCCGCCCCGCTTCGCCGACTGACATCGTTTCGCCGGGCCGGCCTTTTGAAAATGAGGCGGCCCGGCGGGGCAGATGGTGAGGGCTGCTGGGGGTGGGTACTGTTCCGCACGTGTCTATCGAGCGACGGAAGTTCTTGTTCCTGTCCGGCGCGGCCGTCACCGGGACCGGGCTGGCGGGGTGCGACAGCACGCGACAGGTGAGCACGCCGCCTGGCGGCACCGGTTCCCGGTCGGCCACCGCGTCGCCGTCCCCGACGGCGCGCCCGTCGGGTGACGCGGCCGTGCATCTTGGCCCGCAGGTCGTGCACGGGTCGCGAGACCGGAACCAGGTGGCGCTGACCTTCCACGGTCAAGGACCGGCATCGATGGCTGACGCGCTGCTCGGCGAGGCGGAACGGGCCGGAGCGCGGGTCACCGTGCTCGCCGTCGGGACCTGGCTCGTCCAGGATCCGCAGATCGCGCAGCGGATTCTGCACGGTGGCCATGACCTGGGCAATCACACCATGCATCACCTGGACATCGAGGCCATGGACGCCTCGGGCGCCTACGCGGAGATCGAGGGATGCGCGCGGCAGCTGCGCGCCCTGACCGGATCGGAAGGCCGCTGGTTCCGGCCCTCGCAGACGCAGTACTCGACACCGCTGATCGAGCGGCAGGCCCGCAAGGCCGGCTACCCGACCTGCGTGTCCTACGACGTGGACTCGCTCGATTACACCGACCCCGGGCCGGACGCGGTTGTATCCACCGTGCTCCGCCTGACGCGGCCGGGGTCGATCGTAAGCCTGCATTTCGGGCATTCCGGCACCGTGGCCGCCTTGCCGGCGATTGTGCGCGGCCTGGCCAGCCGGGGGCTGCGCCCGGTCACCCTTACCGAACTGCTAGCCGCCTAACGACCGGTCGCGGTTAGCGGAAGTTGCCCGTGTGGCCTAGCGAGTAGCGGCCGGGCTGGGGGAACACGCACACGCCGTGCGGCCCGGAGCCGACGGGGATCTTGGCGAGCAGCCGGCCGTTGACGGTCGACATCGCGTAGACGACGCCGTCATAGCGGCCGCCCCACCACATCACCTTCCCGTCGGGAGAGGTCCCGCCCATGTCGGGCGACCCGCCGCCCGGGATCCACCACTTAGTCATGAGGCGGTTGGCCGTCATGTCCAGGACCGACACCGATCCCTCGCCGCGGTTGGAGATGAACAGGCGCCAGCCGTCCCGGCCGACCTGCAGGCCGTGGGCGCCGGCGCCGGTGCGGATGAAGCCGAGCCGCCGGAAACGACGCGCGTCGATGAGCCAGATGCCGTTCGCCGCCATGTCCGCGACGTAGAACGTCTCGCCGTCGGCGGACAGCCGCACGTCCTGCGGCATCGCGTAACCCGGGCCGGGCGGCGTTGTCGGGCCGCTCATGGACTTGCCGAGGGTGATGTTCCCGACGACCCGCTGCGCCCGCATGTCGATCCACACGACCGCGCCGCTGAACTCGCAGCTGGCCAGGGCGAAGCCACCGCCGGCGGTGAAGTCCATGTGGTTGACGCCGGCGGACGGCACGTGCATCGAGTGGCGGAGCCGCATCGTGTGCGGATCACGGAAGTCGATCCGGCTGAGTTTTTCCGCCATGACGAGGGCGTGCTGGCCGTCCGGGGTGAAGTAGAGGTTGTACGGGTCGGCGACCGGGACCGGCTTCCCGAGCTGCCCGGTCCGGGGGTTGACCGGCGTGAGGCTGTTTCCGGCGGTGTTATTCACCCACAGGACGTCGCCGTCCCAGGACGGGGTGACGTGGTTCGGGTCCGCGCCGACGGGAAACGTCCTGGTCACCTTGTAGGTGACAGGGTCGATCTCGGTCATGGTGTTGCTGAGGGTGTTCGGCACGTAGACCCGCAACGGGTCGCGGGCCCACTCCGGGTTCGTCATGCCGGGCGCGATGTGGGCGTACACATTCGGCTCGGCCGCCTCCGCTGGTCGTGCCGACGACGCTGGCCGTGAGGGCGCGGGAGCCGGCGGGGCGGTTCGCGGCCGGGGGCGCGACGCCACCGAGCAGGCGGTCAGCAGGCCGGACCCGGACGCGCACGTGAGCGTGGCGAACGCCGTCATGGCGCGCCTTCGCGTGACGGTGGCGGCCGCCGGTTCTCCTGTCTCACGGTCCACTCTGTACACGTTACCTCGGGCTTCAGCCCGTCGTGGAAGCCGGCGAGGCCGATGGGGGACGCCGGGCGCCGACGGCATCCTGCTCGCCGAGTCCCGCGAGCAGGAACGGCTCCTTCACGGCCAGGACGTGGCGGAAATCGCCGCGGTTTGCTGCAATACTGATTGCGGGGAATCACAGTCATGCTAGACGGGGGGGACGGGGTGCCGGGCACCGAGATCGCAACGCTGACAGCGGACGCCACACCGTATGTGATGGCAGCGGTGAGCGCCTACGGGGGAGCGGTCTTGGCGAAGACGCGGGATAAGGCGGCCGACGCGACCGTCAGTGTTGGCGTGCGCTTCCTGCAACGCGTCTTCGGCCACAAGAAGGACGGTGACCCCATCCCGCACGAGTTGGCCGTACTGGCCGCGACCCCAGAGGATCCGGATGCACTGGGCGCGGTGTGCCGGGCGATCCACGCGGCCATGTCCGCAGATGAGGCGATGCTCGGCGAAGTCCGCTCCATCCTCGACACCGCCCCGGGCCCGCCCGTTATCCAGAACGTCCACGCGGGCGGCGACGCCTACGCCGCCGCCCGCGACATGACCATCTACCAGAGCCCTGGGCAGTAGCCACGCGACCTTATCGTGGCCGGATGAAGGACTACGGGTCCCAGGGATCGCGAGTCGCAAGATGATCGGAAAGCGAGCGGTGCAGGAAGGAATAATATCCGCCAGAGCGACGCAGGATAATCCGCTCTTCGCAGTAATCGAGAAAGCCGACCAGGTCACGCGGCAGGAAGCCGTTCCAAGTCGCTATGAATCGCGCTACATGGTGATCAATCAGTGGGACAAGGCCCTTGAAGACCACGCCCAGCACGAGCGCGGACAGGCCCGTGGCAAAAATAGCGGGGATAGCGTTAGCGAAGTTCTGGTGGGTCGCTGGGAGCAAGGCCGGGGCGCTCGCTATCACTACCGCGGAGATGACCACCGCGCCTGCCAGGGATGCCACGATCCTGATTCCGTAGGTGCGCAGGGTACGCCAGAGGGCCTGCCCCGGCCTGGTCGGCGCTCCCCGCGGATCCGGCTGCCAGCCGCAGATAACTCCGAGGCCCAGGGCTGAGACCAGGCCAGCGGCCAGTGCGCCCGGCGGACCGGTTAGCTGTCCGCTGCCCGCCCCGTAGACCAATCCGTAGACTATTCCGCTGCAGAGCCCGCCGAGCATGCCGTACCCGGCGTCCCGCCAGGACCAGCGCCAGATCGCGCGGGAGTTCTCCGCGGCGGATACGCCTCCGATGAGCCTTACCGCTAGCCCGCAGAAGACACCGTCGATCAGTCCGCTGACGAGTGCTTGGGGCAGACCTTCAGTCACCAGCAGGTGGGGTTGGCCGAATAGCCCGGTTGCCGCGGTTTTCCATGCCAGCCCATAGGTGAGCCCGCAGGAAAATCCGCCGAGTGCGTACCGGGCTGCTGGCCCGAATCTGCGCCACTTTCCGCCAAGCTTCCTCACGCTCGCCAGTCCTTCGCTCAGGCCGTAGCATGACCCGCCGATGAGCCCGCCCGTTATCCCGTAGACCAGCCCATAGATCAGCCTGCTGGCCGTTGTTCCGCCTGAGTCGCCGGTGAATCCGTAGGCCAGGCCTAGGGGCACGGCGATAACAAGCGCGAATGTCAGGCTGACGCACAGGGTGGATGCTCGTTGCCAGCCCAGCAGCGTGCCCAGACGGCGTACGCGTCCGGCCCGCACTGGTTCGAGGGATCGGCGGTCAGGGAGCCATCGGCTGCCGAACCAGTCGGGGTAGAACTCGACAAGCCCCCAGTGCTTCATCAGGTAGGCCAGGCGCACCAGATGCTGGTACGCGGCCCGTTCGGGAAGATGGCGGCGCTTGGACGGGAATTCGGGATAGGGATCGCGGCGCCGAATGAGCATAGCGGTGACGTGCCGGTCCCACAGGCGGTCCAGTCGCTCGCCGTGATTCCCGGTCAGTATGTCCTTACCAGGGATGCCGTCAGGGCAGGTACGAATCGCCATGCTGAGCATGAGAGGGGTGTCCAGCAACTTGGCGAGTTCCGGATTGTCGCTTACCGCCCGCCGCAGCGGGGCCAGCGTACTATCGCGAGCCAGGTACCGGACCAGTTGATCTTGCGTGAGGTCGCGCACTATTACCGCCAGTCCGAATTCCAGTCGCTCGCCGATCCGCCTGTAGTCCTTGGTCCGGCAGCAGACCACCATCCCCGCGGGTTTCTCTTTCCGCAGGGCGGACAGAGCCGCCACGCAGTTGCGCTGCTGGGCCACATCGGTAATCTCGTCCAGTCCGTCCAGCAGCAGCACTAGGCGTCCGTCCGTGAGCCAGGGCTCCACTTCGTCCGCCGGTACCCGGTACCGGCTAGATACCTGGTCGGCTATCCACCGCAGGGCGTCCTTAGCGCCATCCCAGGCCGACAATTGCAGTACTACCGGAACCGGTGCATCCGGATTGGAGTCACCCCGGTCAAGAAGGCTCTTGGCTAGGCGCAGCAGCGCAGTGGACTTTCCCGCCCCCGGCTCGCCCAGCACGAGCAGGCGACGGTAAGCCCGGCCGTCGAACAAGCCGATGAGGGTTTTCTCCGGCAGCGGGCTGGACTCCCCCCATTCCTGCGGCTGATTTGAATTCGACAGGCCGGACACCGCGTCGGGCTGTTCGGCCAGGGTCGGCTCTTCCTTAAGGAAGTTTTCCAATGAAGGTCGCAGAACGTCATAGACGCAGTCGTTGCGCATCTTTTGGCGAATATCATATAGCCACCATTCGCTTTCGGTGGCCGGGGTAGTCGGCTGTTCCTTTTCTAGGTGTATATGGAAGTCCCTGCCTGAAACGTAGGCATGCCCGTTTGGCTGGACGATTTGCGACCCATGAGGCTTTTCATCCGGCAAGAGGATATTTAGATCCCCGGTAGGCTGTTCGTTGCTCATCGTTCGCTCATGTTTGAGTGGTACTGCGACCAAATCTCAGTACCAGCCAACGGCGTTAAGAAACGATCATGCGCGTTGGCCGTCATGCCCCCGATCCTGTACGGCAGGATTGCGCGGTCGCGAATCCGTTTCCCTCATGCTAGCAAGATCAGGGCGAGATTTTGACGAGTCTTTAATGTTGCCCGAAAATAGGTGTAAATCATCCCGCTTTGACCTGATTGAAATATATTATTTGTGATGCGACCTATTATGGGGCAAGCGATTGTAGAGGCGCATGGGCGATCCGCGGCCAGTTCATCATGAGATCCTCCGTCGTCTCGTGGCCGCGGGTGTGCAGCGGCCTGCCGACTGCTTGTATCCGGCTTCCGAGGAGTTTCCGTCGATTAGCTCCTTGCGGCGTGGCGGTAAGTAAGCTGGTGCCGCCGGGAAAGGGGGCTTTCCGGGGACTTTCTTTTCTGGATGGTTCGCGGGGAGGGAGGGACCGTGAGCGAGGACAACGCGGCCGGGCGGTTCTGGCGAGAGCTGCAGGCTCTTTACCGGGCGGCGGGCAGACCGACGCTGCGGAGGCTGGTGCACCTCGGGCTAGAGCAGCATCCTCCGATCCAGGTAAGCTCTTCGACGATCAATGGCTGGCTGAACGGCAAGGCTGTCCCGGCAGGGCGGAAGAACACGCGCTACCTGACCGTTATGGTGGCCTTCTTGCAGGCACGGGTGGGTCCCGGTGCCGCGTTCGAGCCTCTGCCGGCGGTCGAGTGGGGAAGGCTGCTGCGCGCGGCGCAGGCGGAAAGGGCAGCGGGCAAGAAGAAGGGGAGGCCGCGACGCCTGGATATCGCGCTGCGGGGCACGAGTGCCCGTGAACCGCGTGCGGGCAGCACCCCGGCTCGCGAGCGCACCCCGGCCGTTCCAGCGGTCCCGGCTGGCAGGCTGGTCGGCCGCGACAGCGAACGGGCACTGCTGGCCGGGCTCGTGGGGGCGGTGGCTGCGGGGCGGGGCGGGACGGTGCTGGTGGAGGGCGAGCCGGGAATCGGCAAGACCGCGCTGGTGCAGGGGGTCGCAGCTGCGGCCGTCAGCCTTGGCTGCCAGGTCTTCTGGGGCACTGGGAGTGAGCTGGATCAGGCGCTGCCGCTTCAGCCGCTGCTTGACGCCCTGCGGGTGCGGGAGGATTCCCCCAGTCCCCGGCGGGAGGCGATAGCCCGGCTGCTGCGCGGCGAGGTCACCATGGATTGCGGCATGAACGGGGCTGCCGTGCTGGCAGAGCAGCTGCTCGCGCTCATGGCGGAGGAGTGCGCTGCCCGTCCCACGATCCTGGTCATCGATGACCTGCAGTGGGCCGATCAGGCCAGCATCAGGCTGCTGGACCGGCTGGCAGGCTCAGCCCGGGGCCTGCCGCTGCTGCTCATCGGCATGATGCGGCCAGTGCCGCAGCGAGACGACCTGCTGGCGCTGCGCCGGGCGGTGGGAGGGCACGCCGCCCGGCTGCCGCTGGCAGCGCTGGACAACGCTGCGGTGACCGAGCTGGTAGCCGCCCTTGCCGGCGGCACGCCTGACCGCCAGCTCCTGCGCCTGGCAGGCGACGCGGCGGGCAACCCGCTATACCTCACCGAGCTGGTCCAGGCGATGGCGCGAAGCTCGCGGGTGACAATTACCAGCGACGGGGTGGCCACGCTCATGTCGGGTCCGGTGCCCCTATCGCTGGCGGCTGCGATCGCCGATCGCCTCAGCTTCCTCTCTGCCCCGGCCCGTGAGGCCCTGCAGGCCGCGAGCCTGCTCGGCGTCGAATTCGCGGTGACCGACCTGGCCATTTCTCTTGGCCGCAGTGTGACATACCTTGCCGGGATCTTGTGCGAAGCGTGCGCCGCGGGCGTGCTGGCCGAATCGGGCAGCCGCCTCCGTTTCCGGCATCCCCTGATCCACGAGGCCCTGTATGAGGAGATGCCGGCACCGGTCCGCGCCGCCCGGCACCGTGAGGTCGGCCGCGCCCTTGTCGCAGCGGAGGTTCCGGCGGACCGGGTGGCACGGCAGGTCCTATCCGCATCCAGCGAGCCGGACGGCCTGCCTGAGCCGATGGAAGGGTGGATGCTGGGCTGGCTTGCCGGTGCAGCCGAGGCCTTGGTCAGCCAGGCGACCCCGGTCGCGGCGGAACTACTTAACCGAGCGGTTGCCAGCGTTCCCCCTGGCTCGCCCCAGTACGCGCTGCTGGCGAGTCGGCTCGCCAGTGCCCTATACCACATTGGCGAGAAAGCGGCGGCCGAGCAGCTGGCGGGCCGGGTCCTGGAACACGCGGCCGATCCCGACCTGCTCGTGGACCTGCACTGGACGCTGGCGCTGTGCCGCATGGCGGCGGGGAAGCCCGCCGAATCCCTCGCGGCGCTAGGCCGCGCGCTAGCGGCTCCCGGGCTCTCCCCCCGCCACCGTGCGCGCCTCCTCGTGCTCGCGGCGCGAACGCACGTGAACTTCGGCGAATTCGAGAAGGGCGCCGGTGCCGCCGCCAGCGCGCTGGCAACGGCGGAGGGAGAAGGCGACACGTGGGCCATGGGGTGGGCAACGCACGTGCTAGCGCTAGTCGCGATGCTGCGGGGAAGGTCGGCCGAGGCACTGTCCCTGTACGACCGCGGGCTCGCCGTCGCCCAGGCAGACCCGGCACTGGCCGACCTGTGGCTGCTGCTCCACATCAACAAGGCGGCGACGCTGGGCAACCTAGACCGGCACGAGGAGGCCCTGGCTGCCGCAGGCCAGGCCCGGCGGCTCGCGAGGCAGGTCGGCACCACCATCCGACTGGCCCAGGCGCACGGCATCCTCAGCGATTTGCTGTTCGAGACCGGCAGATGGGACGACGCGCTCGCCGAGATGACGATCGTGCCCGAGACCCTGAAGGAACCCGCTCAAGTTTGCGATGAACTAGGCATCGCCGCGGTGATCAGTTTCCACCGCGGCAACGCGGCCGCGGCCCGCGGCTACCTCTCCGCCGCTGCCCCGTATGCCCGGCGCCTCGGCCGTCGGGGTATTCCGCCGCTGGCGCTCGCCCGCAGCCTGGACCATGAGCATGCCGGAGCGCTTCCCGAGGCGCTCGCGGCGCTGACGGACTGGCTCGGCGACAACACCGAAGAACTTAGGTGCACGCCGGACCTCATCGCCGACGCCGTACGGCTCGCGATGCACACCCGCGACCTGAACACTGCCCAAGTCCTCGCAATCCAGGCCGTCAAGTCCGCTACCGGATCGCAGCCACCGTACTGGCAGGCGAATGCCCTCTACTGCAGGGGACTGCTCGATCACGAGGCATCCGCGCTGCTGTGTGCTGCCGATCGTTACCATCACGCCAACCGCCCGCTCCATCGCGCTAAAGCCCTGGAAGCAGCCGCGTCGGAATATGCCCATGCCGGTGACCGGAAGGCAGCGCGGTCGGCACTTGTCGAAGCAGCGGAAATCTACGCCAGGCTGGGCGCCACCGTGGATGCGGCCCAGGCCAGGGCCACCGCCGAGGCGAATGGCATTGAACTTGACCCGCATTCAGTGCTCTCCCGAACCGAACCCAGGCGCCACGATCCGTTAAGGGAAACGGGGTTACCGTGTCCTGGTGATGTCCAGGAGAGGCTAGGGACGGAAGATGGTCAAATTGGAACGTTCTACAGGGTCATTGCGAAGCCATCTTCCGTCCCGGGCGCCCCGAGCTAGTGAACGTCTGGTCACGCGTAGTGCGGACGACGCGGAGGGCGGCGCCATGCGGTCGCCGAGAGGGCTCGGGACTCCCGGCGCGGGTGCGTCAAGGCCGCCGGCGGGGGTGGCTGAACCGCCTGAACTCGAACTCCGCTCCGCGTAGCAGCGCGAACACGATCCTGAATGGCAGGGTGATGATGTCAAGGACCAGGCCGAGGATCATCATGATGATTCCTATGATTGCGGACAGCATGACTGGCGCCTACCCGGCAGGCCCAGAGTATGCGGGTTCTGGCGGGCGGTCGCGGGCGGTCGCGGACGGTCGTTAAACGAGTAGCAGCAGGGGCGGGCGGGGCTCGATAATGCCTGCCATGCGTTCTGAGACCGCCGCGTTGCTCGCCGAACTGGATCCGCTGGCGTTCGGGGACCGGATGCGGCTGCTGGCGACGCGGGCGCGGGAACTGGCCGGCTCCGGTGCGCTGGGCGCGCTGCTCGATGACCTGCACGGCGGTGACCCGTTCCAGCGGCGGATCGCCGTGTTCCTGGCCACGGTGGCGGGCGAGCGGGAGGCGATCGCGGGCGCGCTGGACGATCCGGACTGGGACGTGCGCCGGCCGGCGATCGGGGCGTGGCTGCGATCCGGCGCCCCGTCCAGCGGGCAGGTCGCCGCCTTCGTGGCGGATGCCCCCTGGCACGACCGGCGCTACGTCTACCGCGGGCTGCGCCGGCTGCGAGCCACGGCGGTCGCGGACGGGCTGATCGAAATGGTCGCCGAGCGGTTCGGCGACGGCGAGGCGGCGCGGCTGCTGGTAACGTGCTCTGCCCCGGTAGTGGCGCGGCTGCTGCCCGAGCTGGGGCATGCCGTCGGCGACTGGCAGCTGCTCGGCAGGCGCCACCCCGATGTGGTGCTGGATGCCGCCGAGGCGGAACTGGCGGAGCTGAGCGTCCCGGACCAGGCCGGGTGGTGGAGCCGGTTCGGAGAGGGAGCGCTCGCCGCCGGATCCGCTCTCCCGCTCCGCGCGGTGAACCTGCTGGAGCGGTACGCGCCTTCCGAGTACCTGCCAGGGCCGCTGAGGCATTATGCGCCGCTCGCGCGGGCGGACCACGCGAGGCTCCTCGCCCTCCTGGCCGCCCCGTCCCGGGCCACCTGGGTGAGCACCCTCCTGGCCGCCCCGTCCTGGCCCGCCTGGGGGAGCCGGCTGCCCGGCGGGTTGCTCCGCGCGCTGTCGCGGCTGGATGCCGAGGAGCTCACGCCGCTGGCGCGGCGGCTGACCCGCCGGGAGAGCGCGCTCGTGACCCTGCTGAGGAAGCTGCCCCCGTCCCGGCGCGGCGAACTCTACGCCGCGGCCTACCGGGGCACGGAGCGGAGCCAGGTCACGGCGTCGGACGCCATGCTCGACGTGCTGCCCCGCGCCCTGCGATGGGCCGAGGCCCGGCGGGTTCTGGACCTCGACCGGGTGCGGGCGGATACGGCGAGGACCCGGAGGTACACGGCCTTCCTGCCGCTAGAGGAGGCGAAGGCGCCGCTGACCGGGGCGACCAGGCTTCCCCAGGCGGAGGACCGGGCCGCCGGGTATGAAGCGCTGGCCGAGTGCGCCGACCGCACCGGGCGGGCCGAGGCCGTCACCGAGGTCGTCGAGCACTTCCGGCGGCTGCGAAATGAGCAGGATCCGGTCCGCGTCCGGGCGCTGACCGCCCTGGCCGGCATCCGGCCGCGACTGCTGGCGCCGGAGTCGGCCGGCGCGCTGGAGCAGATCGCGGCCGACACCCTCGCCGTCCGCGACGCCAGCGACCAGTCCCGCAGGGCGCTGACCGCCCTGGCGGTCGCGGTCCTGCGCGAGCACTATGGCTCACCGCCGCTGGCCGAATGGTCGCTGCGGACGCTGCGGGCGATCTCCGGCGACCGGATGCCCGCGCTTGGCCGCGTCGACACCCGGCTGCGGCGCGGCCAGGAGCGGGAATTCTTCGACGCGGTCAGGGACTGGCTGGAAGCCGGGATGCGGCGCGGTTCCCACGAGCCGCTGTTCTCGGTCGCCCGCGGGTTGGGCAGGCGGGCCTGGCTGCTGCCCGGACTGCAGGACATGCTGCGCCGGACGATCGACGCGGGGAACCCCGCGGGGGTCGTCGGTGATGCCATCACGCTGTGGCTCGCCGACCCGCGCGCCCGGGCGCAGCGGGTCGAGCATGTCCTGGCCGTCGATCCCTCGGCCGTCGCCATCTCCGGATCGGTCGTGTGGGCGACGGTCTGCCAGCGGCGGACCGACCTGCTCGACCGGTTCCTCACTCCGGTGCCGCCGCGCGGGAAGTTCCTCGCCGCGGGAGCCCGCTGGGTGCCGCTGTATTCTCCCGGGACCGGCCGGTGGCTGCCCCGCCAGCAGGCCGCCTACGCCCGGCTGCTCGCAGGCGTCGCCGCCGACGCCGGGGCCAAGGTCTACGAGCGGACCGCGGCGATCATCGCGGCGGCGCCGCTCGGGGACGCGGGCCGGGAGGTCGTGCATCGCCATCGTGACGGCGCCAACACCAACCTGGCCGAGGCGGCGCTCGCCGCCCTGGCCCGGACGGGGAGGCCACGCGAGGCCCTGCCGATCCTGCTCGCCCACGGCGGGGACGACCGGGCACGGGTCGCCGTCTACGCGGCCGGCCAGGTCGCCCGCTACATCCCGCCCGGCGAGCTGGCGGCCGTTTTCACCGCCGAGTCCCTCACCGGCGGGAAGGTGACCACCAGGAAGGAAGCGCTCCGGCTGGCGGCGGCGCTGTCGGTCCCGGGTGCCGGGGCGATCCTGCGCGACGCGTGGCGGCAGCCGGGCCAGCACCGCGACGTCCGGGCCGCCGCGGTGTCCGCGGCCAGGCAGCGGCCACACGACCCCGAGTCC
>JAFMRC010000485.1 GCA_017354375.1 Nocardiopsaceae bacterium
CGCCGCGCTCCGCCCCACCCCGCCGCGCTCCGCCCCGCCCCGCCTCACCCCGAGCGTGCCAGGTGCGCATTCGGGCCGGCAAGAGTTGGCCCAAACGCGCATTTGGCACGCGAGGGAAGGGGTTGAGGCGTGGCCCCGGGGACGCCCCCGTGGCCGGGCAGGGCGGCCTCACAACGTGGCGGGGCGCGGATTGAGGATTCGATTGCGCGGGCGTTACGCGCGGCTACAGGACAGGTAACAACGCGCTCATAGCGTCGCCAGCATGAGCCGACCGCGCGCCACGCCGACGCACTGCCCGTACTGCGCGCTGCAGTGCGCCATGACGGTCACCGTCGGCACCCGGCCCGCGGTCGCCCCGCGGGATTTCCCCACCAACCGGGGCGGGCTCTGCCAGAAGGGCTGGACGAGCGCGGAACTTCTTTTTTCTCCCGAACGGATACTCGCGCCTCGGATCGGCAGCACTTCCTCCACCTGGGAGCGGGCCCTCAGCCACGTGACCGCCCGGATCAGGGAAATCCAGGCCCGTCACGGCAACGACGCGGTCGCGGTTTTCGGCAGCGGCGCCCTCACTAACGAGAAGGCATACCTTCTCGGCAAGTTCGCCCGCGTCGCGCTGCGGACGTCGCAGATCGACTACAACGGCCGGTTCTGCATGTCCTCGGCCGCGGCGGCGGGAAACCGCGCGTTCGGACTGGACCGGGGGCTGCCGTTCCCGGTCACCGACCTAGGCGCCGCGGACCTGATCGTGCTGGCGGGAGCGAACCCGGCCGAGACGATGCCCCCGCTGATGAGCCACCTCACGGGCGGCTCCAGCTCCCCCTTCTCCAGCTCCCCCTTCTCCGCCCATGATAACAGCAACAAAAGTGGCGGTACCGGAGAGGAGAGTTACCGGGATGATAACAGCAACAAGGGCCGAGGCGGGGAGAGAGGGCCGACGCTGATCGTGATCGATCCGCGCCGGACCCCGACCGCGGAGGCGGCGCTCAAGGGCGGCGGCATGCACCTGCAGCCAGCGCCGGGCACCGACCTGGCGCTGGCGCTCGGGCTGCTGCACATCGCGTGGACGGCCGGGTACCTCGACACCCCCGGGCGGATCGCCTACCGCGAAGGCCGCACCGTCGGCTGGGAGGAGGTTCGCCGCCGCATCGCCCACTGGTGGCCCGAGCGCACCGAGCGGCTCACCGGCGTCCCCGCCGCCGACCTGCGCCGTGCCGCCCACCTGCTGCACACCGCCTCCAGCGCCTACGTCCTCACCGGTCGCGGCGCCGAACAGCACGCCAAGGGCACCGACACCGTCACCGCCTGGATCAACCTGGCCCTGGCGTTCGGCCTGCCGGGCACCGAGGGGTCCGGCTACGGCTGCCTCACCGGCCAGGGAAACGGCCAGGGCGGTCGCGAGCACGGCCAGAAGGCCGACCAGCTCCCCGGCTACCGGATGATCACCGACCCCGCGGCTCGCGAGCACGTCGCGTCCGTCTGGGGGATCGACCCCGCCGAGATACCAGGTCCCGGCAAGAGCGCAGTCGAGCTGTTCGATGCGCTGGGCACGGAGATCAAGGCGCTGCTGGTCTTCGGCGCCAACCCGGTCATCTCCGCGCCCCGGTCGCTGGATGTCGCGCGGCGGCTGCGAAGCCTGGACCTGCTCGTCGTCGCGGACGCCCTGCCGTCGGAAACCGCCAGGCTCGCCGGCGTGGTGCTCCCCGTCGCCCAGTGGGCCGAGGAATCCGGGACCACGACCAGCTTGGAAGGCAGGATCCTGCGCCGCCGCAAGGCCGTCGAGCCGCCACCTGGGGTGCGGACGGACCTGGAGGTGATCTCGGCGCTCGCGACCAGGCTCGGCCGCGGCGCGGGGGAGTTCCCCGCCGATCCGGACGCGGTGCTCGCGGAGCTGGGCGCGGCGTCCAAGGGCGGTCGCTGCGACTACTCCGCCGCCACCCCGCAACGACTGGATGACGAGGCGGACCCGTTCCACTGGGGCGGTTCGCGCATGTTCACCGGCGGCTTCGCGCATCCAGACGGCCGGGCCCGGTTCGTGGCCGTCGATCACCGGGACGCGGCGGAGCTTCCCGACGAGGCCTACCCGCTGTACGGCACCACCGGGCGGATCCTGCAGCACTACCAGACCGGGGTGCAGACCCGCCGCGTCGACGAGCTGGCGAAGGCGGCTCCGGAGGCGTTCGTGGAGATCCACCCGGACACCGCCCGCCGCGCCGGCCTGGCCGATGGCATGCGGGCGAAGGTCCGCTCCCGGCGCGGTGCCGTCACCGCGACCGTCCGCTGCGTGCCCACGCTCCGCTACGACACAGTGTTCCTGCCGTTCCACTTTCCCGGCGATGGTGCCGCGAACGCGATCACCAACCCCGCCCTGGACCCGGTCAGCCGAATGCCCGAGTTCAAGGTCTGCGCCGTCCGCCTGGAGCCAGCGTGATTCCCGCCGTCCCCACCTCCCGCGTGCCCGCCGCCCTCTCCTCCCGCGTGCCCGCCGCCCCCACCTCCCGCGTGCCGAATGCGCGCTTGGGCCTGCTAGAGCTTGCCCAAAAGCGTGCTTGGCACGTTACGGGGGCGTCTCCGGGGCCGCGCCTCAGCCCCTTCCCTCGCGTGCCGAATGCGCGCTTGGGCCTGCTAGAGGCTGCCCGAATGCGCGCTTGGCACGTTAGGGGGGCGTCCCCGGGGGCGCGCCTCAACCGCCTCCCTCGCGTGCCAAATGCGCACTTGGGCCAGCTAGAGCCTGCCCAAATGCGCATTTGGGCTGGGGAGGTGGCCGGGGGCGGGGCCGGGAAGGCCGGGGCCGGGGCGGGAGTTGGGGCTGAGGGGAGGCGGCGGTGAGTACGCGGCGGGTGGTGCTGGTGGGGCACGGGATGGTGGGGCACCGGTTCTGCGAGGAGGTACGGCGGCGCGATCCGGACGGCTCGAGGGTGGCGCTTACCGTGCTCGCCGCCGAGCTGCGGCCCGCCTACAACCGCATCCTGCTGCCCAACGTGCTCGCGGGGGTCATGCGGGAGGACGAGCTGTCCCTCGGGGAGACCGCCGGCGCCCGCGTCCGCACCGGCACCTCGGCCGTGGCCCTGGATCCCGACGGCGGCACCGTGCTCACCTCCGACGGCGACGTCGTCGGCTACGACGACCTCGTGCTCGCCACTGGCGCCGTCGCGCGGATCCCGAAGATCCCGGGGATCGACCGGTCAGTGCTCGGGCTGCGCACCACGGGCGACGCGCGGCGGCTGAATGCCCTGGCGGCCGCCGCCCGGCGCAAGCACGGCCGGATCGTCGTGCTCGGCGGGGGAGTCCTCGGCCTGGAGGCCGCTCGCGCG
>JAFMRC010000486.1 GCA_017354375.1 Nocardiopsaceae bacterium
GTGCCGGCCTCGGCGGCCATCTGGCTGCGGCGCACGATGCCCGAGTCGCCGCGCTTTACCGCCCGGGCCGGCGTCCGGTCGCGGGCTGGCGGCCAGGCCGGCGCGGGTCCGGGATCCACCGCCATGGCCGTCGTGAGGCAGGCCCAGGGCCTGCGGGGCCTCCTCGCCAGCCGCCGGTTCCTGCTGATGCTCGTCGCGACGTCGGGCTGCTGGTTCCTGCTTGACTACGCCTACTACGGCAACACCATCTCCACCCCGCAGATCATCTCCCTCATCTCGCCGAAGGCCTCCGACACCGCGACCATCGCCATCCAGCTGGTCATCTTCGTGGTGGCGGCGCTGCCCGGCTACCTCCTGGCCATAGCCCGGATGGACCGCGTCGGGCACCGGAAGCTCCAGCTCATCGGGTTCGTCGTGATGGGCGCGTGCTTCGCGGTCATCGGCCTGGTGCCTGGCATGACCACGGCGGTGGCGCCGTTCCTCATCGCCTACGGGATCAGCTACTTCTTCACCGAGTTCGGCCCCAACGTGACGACGTTCGTCCTGCCGGGCGAGGTGTTTCCCACCGCGGTCCGGGCCACGGGCCACGGCATCGCGGCGGGCGTCGGCAAGATCGGCGCCTTCATCGGGGTGTTCCTCTTCCCCGTCCTGCAGGACTCACTCGGCCTGCGCGGCACGCTCATGCTCACCGCCGGGGTCTCCGTCCTCGGCGCGTTCCTCACCCTGGTCCTGCCCGAGCCGGCCGGCCGCAGCCTGGAAGAGGTGTCCGGGGACAGCGAACTGCTCGCCGGCCGGGAGGACGCCCTCACGGCCGAGGCGGCCTAATGGGGCCTGGGCCGGCGCACCGCCCTCCCGTAGCAGGCTGAGCTCCTCGTCGGGGAACGGGAAGCCCCAGCGCCGCTCGTATTCGCCGTCCGGGTAGTCGCGACGGGCCCGCTCGGCCATCGCGATGACCGCCTCGATGAACTGCCGCGTCCGCACCGGTCCCTCCCAGCGCAGCTCGGCGCCGGCCCATCTCTTGCCTTCGGAGTACAGATCCTTGAACAAGACGATCTGGACGTAGACCTTTTCGGCGGCGCCGGAGAAAAAGATGCGGTAGCCGTGCGGTTCATCAAGCAGGTGGGTGAAGGTAGCGCTAGAGCCAAGCTGGAGATCCCGCGCGGCCCGGAGCAGTCCGCGAAGGCCATCGCCCACGTAGGACGTGCCGATCGTGACCGAGTCCGGGCCGGACGTCCAGACGAAACGGGCGGAACCCCGGCCCTGGCCGACGAGCGTCCAGCGGAGCTCCACGTCCGGAACGGGGGCTGTGGACACATGCCGGTTCGTCATAGAGTCACTAATCCCTGTCCTCCATGAGGATGGTCCGCAAGGTGCCATCGGGGTTTTCTACGACTATCAGCGTGTTGCGCTTCTCCGTCGGGTCGCCCTGACGGTATCCGATCGGGTAATCGAACGTCTTCGTATACAACGTGCCGTCTCTGGGTTCACCGGTATCCGGATCTGGTGTGTTCTGCGACTCGCTCCCGTACTCGACCGTGTCCTGGATCAGGTCCCTGATGTCTTCCTCGTCCCAGTAGTCCTGAAAGATTGAGGAATAATCGTCAACGGCGGCCCCGCCCTTCATGTGGCGATCGCGGATGTGCTTGAACCAGTCGCCCTTGAATAGGTTGGAGCAGTCGCGGGGCTTGCGCTTGGGCTTCGCGGCGTCGTGAGCCTTCGCGTTGCCGGCGGTCGCGGAGGCCAGGATGGCCGATTCGGGGTCAGCCGCGCCGCCGTAGCTGGTCAGGCAATCCTGGGCGTCCTGCTCCTCGTTGTCCGCGTTCGACTGCTGGGACTGCTCGGTGTTGACCTCCTTGGTGACCGTCGCCGCCACCTCCGCCAGGGCCTCGATCTGGACGCTGGCCCGGAAGCTGAGGGTGTAGGGGACAGTGACCTCCTGGCCGGGAGACGCCGCGGCCTCGGCGTTGGCCTTCTGCTGCGCCTGGTTCTTGATCTCCTGGACGGGTCCCGCGACTCCGGCGTCGGTGCAGCTCATCGTTCCGCTGCCGTTGATCGGCAGGCTCGACTGCTGGGTGCAGCCGCCGCCGGGCTGGCCGTTGACGGTGACGTTCGCGGTCATGGTGGCGGTCACGTTGCCCGACAGCTGCGCGTCCTGGCTGGACGTGGTCGAGGTGGCGACGTTCTCTTGCACCGTGCAGCTGGTGTCCGTGCAGTTGAGGTTGCCGTTCTGGTTGAAGTCGAAGGTGATTCCGACGTCGACGGCGGATTTCAGGGTCTTCGTCTGGTCGATGAGATCGCCGTACTCCTGGTCCACCTGCGACGGGGTCAGCGGCGCGAACGCCGGCTGACCCGAGCCGCCGGAATCCGCCCGCGTCACGAGCGAGGCGGCCTGAGCGGCCGAGGCCCCGCCATAGGCGGTGGTGCCAAGCGCGCCGGCGGCGGACGCGCCGCCGGACTTGCCGGTGGTGCGCGCGCCGAGTACCCGGTAGGGCTCCGACGCCGTGACGTACAGCGTGCCGTCCTTATGCTTGCCGTGCTTGCCGGACCGCAGCGTCGCCGCCAGGGCCGGCGTGCCGTCGTACCTGACCGGCGCCGCGCCGATGTGCGGGAAATCCGACCCGTCCTTGAGGTCGGCCTGGAAGCCCTTGGCGAGCTGGGCCGGCGTATCGAGGCCCGAGGGCAGTTCGGTGGTGAGCGTGTCGTCACCCGTGAGCCACTTGCCCCGGAGCTGGGAGGCGTGAAGATCGCCGGGCAGGTTGCCAATCAGCCCCGGCGGCGGCTTGACGAACGTCCTGCCGCCGACCTTCATGACGCCGACCCGCTGCCCGTCGACCGTGAAGGAACCGAGTTCCTGGCCACCGCTGGAGACGACCACGTTCCAGTTCACGCCCGACGACGAACCCGAATAGCGCAGCATGGGCTGCTGGGACAGGTCGAACAACGCCAGGTAGAACGGCCCGCGGTTGGGGAGGGGCGGCGCCGTGGCCGTCAGCGTGTTGACCGCCACGAGCATCCCGGCGATGGTCGCGGCCAGCCCGACGAACGCTCCCGCGAACCAGATCCACATCCGCTGCGGCCCTCGCGGGCGGGGCGGAGGCGGAGGCGGAGGCGGAGGAAACGATGGTGACGGGGGAGGAGGCGGCGGCGCGGGGGCCTCCCCCGACCCCGACGGCGGGGGAGGGGGCGGGGAATCTGGCGGCGGCGGAATCGACACCCCAAGAAGGTATGCCAGAATCCCGTGCCAGTCGAGAGATTCGCGCCCTGTATGGCGCTCGCTCGGCCATCCGGGATTGTGGGGCTTTTTCCA
>JAFMRC010000240.1 GCA_017354375.1 Nocardiopsaceae bacterium
ACGCGGCCAGGTCGCCTGGGGACCGCGTAGCGGCCCGGGCTGGCATCCCGACGGCTGGCACCGCCGCGGCGGCGAACCCGGCGGCTCCGGCGCCCAGGGCGCCACGCAGGAACTGACGGCGGTGCATGCGCGACTCCGTTGTCTGGCTGAGACTGCGTGCCTGGCTGAGTGACTGCCTTGGCGTGTGGCCGACTGTGTGACCGGCTGTTTTAGCGTGTTCACTTTCCAGTCGCATTATTGACCAGCCCCGCCATGATCGCAACCAAGAGTTTTCCTCTGATAACAGCAAGAAAAGGCCCCGCTAGCCTCACATCACGAGACAGATCCTGTTGACCTCGCATCAACGGCACTTTGCTACGGCTACAACCGTAGCAACGGCACTTTCATCCGGCCGCAAGGGCCGCGCGACCGGCCGCTTGTTGCTGTTATCAGCGTCACGCGCATGCTGCAGCCGTAATCCTCGTACCATGTGTCACATTGTCAACATCCTTGCGCGCGGAGAGGCCGGAGAGGCCATTGACGGAAAGCAACGAGCTCCGGCAGGCGGAGCTACTCGCCGACATGGGCCGGCATGACGAGGCGGACCGGTTGTTCGCCGGTGTGCTGGCGCGGGAGCCGGACAACGAGGACGCGCTGTTCGGCTTCGCGCGGGGCCTGGCCCTGCGCAAGCGGCACGACGAGGCGACGGACGTGCTGGAGCGCCTGCTGAGCGTCGACCCCGGGCACGTGGACGGCCTGATCCAGATGTCCGTGTCGCTGTGCAGGCTGGACCGCCCCCGAGAGGCGGTCGCCGTCGCGCGACGCGCGGTGGGGCTGCGGCCGGACTCCCCTGCCTGCCTGGTCACGCTGGCCGAGGCCCTCAGGGAGGTCACCCTCGCCTCGGCGGAGGCGCTGACGCTGGCGGAGCGGGCGATTGAGCTGGACCCGGACAACGCGCGGGCCTTCGAGGCGGTCGGCAAGATCCACTTCGACGCCGAGCGCTACTCCGAAGCGGAACGGGCCCAGCGCGAGGCGCTGCGGATCGAGCCCGGCAACTGGTACGCGGTCATGCACCTGGCGCTGGCCATGGCGGCGATGGGCCGGTTCGGCGAGTCCCGCGAGATGGTGCGGACCGCGCTGCGCGTCAACGCGACGCCCGACGGCATCGACACGGCGCTCCGGCGGATCGAGATCCTCGGCATCCCCGATCAGTTCGCCGAGCTGTACCAGATGGCGCTCACCGCCCGCGGGCTGCCCGACCTGACCCGCCCCGGCGCGGCCGGCGCCGACCCGGAACTGCTCGCCTACCAGGGAAGGCTGGCCTACCGGATGACCATGGCGCACGGGCCAGGCGTCCTCCGCCGGGCCGGGGAGATCGCCGACGCGGTGCTGGCGGCCGACCCGGGCAATCCCGACGCGCGGTGCGTCAGGGTGCTGGCACTGTGCGACGCCGGTCGCGACTCTGAGGCCCTGCCGATCGCAAACAAGCTCCTGGCGGAGGGCCACAAGCCCGCCCGCAAGGCCGCGATGCTCGCGCGCGCCGGAACCCACGACATCGCGGGCGCGCTCGAGGTCTGCCGGATGACGCTGGCCGAGAACCCCGACGACCTGGAGTACCTGCGGGTCCAGACGAACTGCCTGCGGGCCCTGCGCAAGCACGACGAGGCGCTCGCGTCCGCGCGGCACCTGGCCCGGCTCGCCCCGCACGGGCCCGACGTCCAGCTTGGCCTCGGCGTGGCCGCCAAGGAGGCCGGCGAGGCCGCCCTCGCGGAGCAGGCGCTGCGGGCGGCCATGGCGGACCAGCCCCGCAACGTGGAGCCGGGCGTGCGGCTGACCATGCTGCTCGCGGAGGCGGGCCGCTGCGAGGAGGCGGAAGCGGTCATCGCGAGCATCCCCCCGGACATCCCCGGCGCCGACGAGGTCGCCGAAGGGTGCCTGGTGGTGGCCGGCGTGGCGATAACCGAGGCCGCTCCCCTCCTCGGCAAGCTGCACCGCCGGCGTCGCAAGGCGCCGGCCGACGACGTCATCGCGAATTGCGAGTACTGGCTCGGGATGGCCCTGCGGAACTGGACGATGGCGATCGACCGCGGCGCCGGCCGGATCGCGGCGAGAACCGACAAGGAACTCCCCAAGCTGGTGTCGCAGCTGCGCAAGCTGACGGTTCCGCCGGAGGCGGAGCTCGCCACGATCGTGAAGGGCTTCGGCGCTCTGCTGGAGGACTGGACCCGGTCACGGGCCACCGGCGACGGGTAACGGAACGGGCTCCCGGGTCGTTTGCCGTTTGGTCGCGAACTGCTACGACGGTGTTCATGTCCGGTGATTTCGCCCGCGAACGGCGGGTGGTACGGTCACCGGCTATGGGCGATCAGGACTTTTCACGCAATCAGCATGATGGCGCGGACAGCAACGTTCCGGATCACGAGCGACACGGCGTCTCACGGCGGGGTTTCATCGGGGGGACGATCGCGGCCGGCGCCGCGCTCGGCGCGGGCGGGGTCGTCGTCCAGAGCGGCTTCTTCCGCCAGCCCGCCTCCGCCGCGACCGTGAACGCCGGGACCGCCACGGCCGGGAGCACCGTGCCGTCCCTCCCGCTGCCCACCACCACCGAGCCCGAGCAGGTCCGCCTCACCTGGGGCGCCGACCCGTCGTCGGAGGTGATCGTGTCGTGGTCGGCGCCCGGCACCGTGAAGCAGCCCGCCCCGGAACTGGCCTACTCCACGAAGCCGATCACCAGGGAGAACCCCGGCACGCTGGTCAGGCCGCCCGAGCCGGTGCCCCTGCAAGAGTTCATGTCCGCCCAGCACGGGGGAACGGGCGCCGTCTCCTTCACCGACGGGCCGTCCGGGCAGACCACGTACCACTACCGCGCGGCGGCCCGCGTCCGGCCGGGCACCACGTACTACTACCGGATCAGCGACGGCGCGACGCCCCCGTCCTACGCCCACGGCTCGTTCACGACCGCGCCGGGGGAAGGCCGGTTCCCCTACCGGTTCTCCGCCTTCGGCGACCTCGGCACCCCGGACGCGGACCGGAGCGCGTCGGGCCACTCCATCACCGACGAGTCGAGCGACACCTCGTACTACACCGTCGAGGCGATCGAGAACCCGGGCGACGGGGGCGGCCCTCCCCTGTTCCACCTGATGCTCGGCGACCTGTGCTACGGGAACCTCGCCCCGGGCAACGCGCCGAACGCGTGGCGCGACTACGCGGTGAACGTGGCCCGTTCGGCGGCCTACCGGCCGTGGATGCCCGCGATCGGCAACCACGAGAACGAGCTCGGGGCGACCGCGCGGGACGGCAAGCCATCCACCACCGAGTACTGGAACGGGCCCTACGGCAACGGGCACTACCTCTCCCGGTTCGCGCTGCCCCCCAACGGCCGCAGGAACTACGACGGCAACTGGCTGCAGGGGAGCTTCTACAGCTTCGCCGTCGGCACCGTCTTGTTCATCTCCCTCGACGCCGACGACGTCACCTTCCAGGGCGACCAGATCAGCGAGACCTCCACCACCACCTACGCCTCGGGCCTGACCATCCCCGGCGGCACGGTCAACACCGGATATGCCTACACCGGCACCCTGACCGAGAACGACGGGGATTACTCCCTCGTGCCCGGCGGCCGCCAGCCGAACCAGCAGACCGTCTGGCTTTCCGAGCAGCTGAGCCGGGCGCGGCGGCCCGGGTCGGGCGTGGAGATGATCGTGGTGTTCATGCACCAGTGCCCGCTGTCGTCGAACACCTCCGGCAACGGGACGGACCTCGGCATCCGCAGGACGTGGCTGCCGCTGTTCGACGCCTACCAGGTCGACCTCGTGCTGTCCGGCCACGAGCACGTCTTCGAGCGCTCCCACCCGGTGCGCGGCTACGACAACGGCTCCTACGCCACCGTGACCACCGAGTTCACCTCGGACGGGACCACCTACCCGGTCGGCTCGAAATTCAACACGCGCCGGCCGACCGTCGCCCCCGGGGCGACCGGCACGGCCGGCGGCCGTGAGGTCGTCGACACCAGCAAGGGCACCGTGTACTACATCCTCGGCGGCGGCGGCGCGATCAGCACCTACGGCTACACCACCGACCCGGAGACCGGGCTCCGCAAGGCCAACGTCTGGACCACTCCCAACGGCCGCGACGCGTGGGAGGACGCCACCTGGTCCGCGGAAAAGGACGGCGGCGACTCCCACGGGTACGCCATCTTCGACGTCGATCCCGGCTCGGGACCCGGCGAGACCACCATCACCGTCAAGTGGTTCCAGATGAAGGCGGTTCCCGAGGGCGGGACGGCGACGCTGCCCACCACCCCGTACTCCGAGGTCACCTACGGGCGCGGCTCGTTCTAGGGCCGCGCCGCCTCCGCCAGCACCAGGACAGGCGGGTGACAGCGCGCGGACAGCGGCCCTGGCGAACATCGTTACATGCCGGGCGGAAGTTCCAGGAACTCCAGCCAGCCCGGACCTCAGGAGAACGGCCCTCAGGAAGAATGGATGAGAGCGATGATCGTCAAGGACCTTTCGATGGCGAAGGCGGTTGAGTGGGGCAACGGCGTCAGCCGCCGCTTCCTGGTGCACGACGACGGCTTCGGCTATAGCTTGTGCGACACGATCATCTACCAGGGGACCACCTCTCGCCTGCAGTACATGAACCACCTCGAGTCCGTCTACTGCATCGAGGGCCGCGGGTCGGTGGTCACCGGCGACGGCACCCGCTACGACATCGAGCCGGGCGTCATGTACATGCTCGACCAGCACGACGCCCACTCCCTGTCGGCGGCCGAGGACTGCGACCTGCGCGTGGTCTGCGTCTTCACCCCGGCCCTGCGCGGCGACGAGGTCCACACCCTGACCGAGGGCGGCTACTCCGGCTTCGGCCCCACGGTTGAGGCCACCGTCGAGCCCGTCCTCGAGCCCGCTGTGGAAGCCACCGTCGATTCCGTCGTCGAAGCGGCGTAAAGCCCAGAGAAGCTCCGGGATCCCGCGCGGGGGGCCGTGTCACGGCACCCCGCGCGGCGTTGTGCGGACGGGAGGAAGGCAGGCGCTGGGCAGTCGCCTCGATCCGTTCGGGATACAAGTGTTTTTCGGGGTAAAAGGGGTTAACCGACCAGGCGGCGACCGGTGATGGTGCCGGGCTCGATAATGATGACCTGGTCCATGTCGGCGGGGTCCCAGGAGTGCAGCAGCCGCGAGTAGCGCTCGGCGGCGCCGGTGTCGCGGACCAGCCGCGCCAGGCCGGTGACGACGACGCTCCACCCCGTCCGCCGGGCGGGGTCGAGGTCGTCGGCCTCATAGCAGACGACCGCGCCGTCACCGGTTCCGGCACCGCCAGTGATCGCCGCGCCCTGGTGGGACCTGATGACGACCAGCTGGCCATCGACCAGGTGGTTCACCACCCGGACCGCGGGCATCGCCCGCTGGCTGAACACCACCCGGCCGACCGGGACGCTCGCCAGCAGCTTCCAGCACTCGGGGCTGGACAGCTCGATCATCCGCCGCCCGGGGGGCTCGTTTCCTCGCACGGGCCAATGCTGCCGGTCCGCGGCGGCCGGGCTCAAGGACGGAAGTCCCGAATCGGGCCCCTCACGCCTGCCGGATCACGCCCGCCGGATCAGGCCAGGGCCGCGAGCGCCTTGCGGTAGTCGGCGATGTCCCGCGCCTGCGGGATCGGGTTGACCACCTTCCAGCGGACGATGCCCCCCTTGTCGATCACGAACGTGCCACGGGTCGCCAGCCCCTTGTCCTCGTCGAACACGCCGTAGGACGTCGCGACCGCGCCGTGCGGCCAGAAGTCCGCCAGCAGCGGGAACTCGAACTTCTCCGCGTCAGCCCAGGCCCGGTGGGTGAACATCGAGTCCACCGACACGGTGAGCAGCTCCACGTCATCGGCCGAGGTCGCCTCGGGGAAGCTGTCCCGCATCCCGCACAGCTCACCGCTGCACACCGGGCTGAACGCCAGCGGGTAGAACACCAGCACCACGTTCTTCCCGCGGAAGCTGGACAACCTCACGGGCGTGCCGTGCTGGTCCGGGAGCTCGAAGTCCGGGGCCACGTCCCCGATCTCAACTGTCATGCCTGCATCCTACTGACGCCGCTGACGCGAGGAGCAGGCGACGGTTACTTGCGAGCCTTCGGCGCCACCAGCCTCGATCCCGACCAGTCGCGAGCCGCGCTCACGCTGGAAGTCTGGGAGAGCCCGGCGGTTGACGCCGCCTCTCCAATGTCGCTCGGCTCGATGTGGCCGTCCCGGCCCGCCTTCGGGGTGAGGAGCCAGATGTACCCCCCGTCGGCGAGGAGCGTCTCCGCGTCGACGAGTGCGTCGGCGACGTCTCCGTCATCCTCCCGGTGCCACATGAGCACGACATCGACGACGTCCCCGTAGTCCTCGTCCACGAGCTCAACGTCCTCGATCGCCGTGATCGCCTCGCGCAGTTCCTCATCGCAATCGGAGTCGTAACCGATCTCCTGCACCACCTGGCCCGGCTTGATGCCGAGCCGTTCGGTCTGGCCGCGTTGATCGTGCGCTTGGCGCGCGGTCGCGCTCACTAAGTGTCCTCCTGAATCCTTCCCCGCGCCCCCAGCCGCCGTGCGTGCCAGTGGCCGCGACAGTACTTCTTGTTGGGACAGTCCACACTGGGTCGGCTTCGCGCGCAAGTGGCAAACTGCCCGACGTCCCAAAAACACGCCCCATTTTTGGCTTCCCGCTCCGACAACGCGTTACCCCCTCAGGCATATCCGACACGTACGGTAACGTACCGTCGGGTAGAGATGCAATCTGGGCCGTGACGTACGACGATTGACCTGGAAACATCAACAGCTGACCTGGAAACATCGACAACACCGACAGGCAAGCGGCCACCAGCCGTCCCACGACATGCGGAAGGCGAGGCTACCCCGTGGCTTCCGGACGACAGCGTTACTCGATCATCAGCGACGGCCTGCCCACGCAGTTGCCGGACATCGACCCGGACGAGACCCGCGAGTGGATGGACTCGTTCGACTCCGTCACCGCCGCCCGCGGCCGGGGCCGGGCGCGCTACCTGATGCTGCGCCTGCTGGAGCGGGCGCGCGAGCAGCAGGTCGGGGTGCCCGGCCTGCGCAGCACCGACTACATCAACACGATCCCGCCAGAGCAGGAGCCCTGGTTCCCCGGGGACGAGTACGTAGAAAGGCGGATAAGGGCGTACATCCGGTGGAATGCCGCGATCATGGTGTCGCGGGCGAATCGCCCCGGTGGTGCCGGAGTCGGTGGACATATCGCGACATATGCGTCGGCGGCGTCCCTGTACGAGGTCGGCTTCAACCACTTCTTCCGCGGCAAGGACCACGGCGAGTCCGGCGACCAGGTCTTCTTCCAGGGGCACGCCGCGCCCGGCATCTACGCCCGCGCGTTCCTGGAGGGCCGGCTCACCGAGGCCCAGCTCGACGGGTTCCGCCAGGAGCTGTCGAACCCCGGCGGCGGGCTGCCGTCCTACCCGCACCCCCGGCTGATGCCGGACTTCTGGGAGTTCCCCACCGTTTCCATGGGACTGGGCCCGATCAACGCGATCTACCAGGCCCGGTTCAACCGGTACCTGCTCGCCCGCGAGCTGCACGACACGTCCAGGAGCCACGTGTGGGCATTCCTCGGCGACGGCGAGATGGACGAGCCCGAGGCCCTGGGCGCGATCGGCCTGGCCGCCCGCGAGGAGCTGGACAACCTCACGTTCGTGATCAACTGCAACCTGCAGCGGCTGGACGGCCCGGTCCGCGGCAACGGGAAGATCATGCAGGAGCTGGAGTCGTTCTTCCGCGGCGCCGGCTGGAACGTGATCAAGGTCATCTGGGGCCGCGACTGGGACCCGCTGCTGGCGCAGGACACCGACGGCGTGCTGGTCAACAAGATGAACTCCACCCCCGACGGGCAGTTCCAGACCTACAGCGTGGAGTCCGGCGACTACATCCGCGAGCACTTCTTCGGTGACGACCCGCGGCTGCGGAAGATGGTCGAGCACCTGACCGACGACCAGCTCCGCAACCTGTCCCGCGGCGGCCACGACTACCGGAAGGTGTACGCGGCGTTCAAGTCCGCCCGCGAGCACGTCGGCCAGCCGACCGTGATCCTGACCCACACGATCAAGGGCTGGACGCTCGGCAAGGACTTCGAGGCGCGCAACGCCACGCACCAGATGAAGAAGCTCACCCACGACGAGCTGAAGGAGTTCCGCGACCGCCTCTACCTGCCGATCTCCGACGCCGAGCTGGAAGCCGAACTCCCGCCCTACTACCACCCCGGCCCGGACTCCGACGAGATCAGGTACATGGCCGAGCGCCGCGCCGCGCTCGGCGGGGTGCTGCCGCGCCGGGTGGTGCGGGCCAAGCCGCTGCCGCAGCCGCCGGACGCGGTGTACGACGAGTACCGCAAGGGCTCGGGCAAGCAGTCGGTGGCCACCACGATGGCGTTCGTCCGGGTCCTGAAGGACCTGATGAAGGACCCGGTGATCGGCGACCGGTTCGTTCCCGTCATCCCGGATGAGGCGCGCACGTTCGGCATG
>JAFMRC010000057.1 GCA_017354375.1 Nocardiopsaceae bacterium
CGGGGCTGGGGCCGCCAGCGGCGCCGCGCGGGTCCTCCCCGTGATCCTGCCCTACGTCACGGTGGCCGTCGCGGCGTTCGCGCCGCTCGCGGCCGGCGTCTACCTGGTGACGTCCACCGCCTGGAGCGCGGGCGAACGCTGGCTGTTCTCCGCCGTCGCCGGCCCAGCGTGAGGGCCGCGGGGGGCGGACGGTTGCGGCGCCCGGGGGGGCCGCCTTAACGTAACGTGCGATCGATTCCTATCGAGGGGCGTGAAACTAGCCGTGCGACGGACCATCTACGACGAGAGCCACGACGATTTCCGCGCGATGGTGCGCGACTTCATCGCCAAGGAGGTCGTGCCCGTCCACCACGAGTGGGAGAAGGCCGGGCACCCGCCCCGCGACTTCTACCGGCGCCTGGGCGAGATCGGGCTCCTGGGGATCCAGGTTCCCGAGGAGTTCGGCGGTGGCGGCGAGAAGAGCCTGAAGTACAACGCGATCGTCATCGAGGAGACCATCGCCGCCGGGGTCATGTTCGGCAGCGAGGGCGTGCACACCAACCTCGTGCTGCCCTACCTGATGGCGTACGCCACCGACGAGCAGAAGAAGCGCTGGCTGCCCGGGTTCGCCTCCGGCGACATCATGACGGCCATCGCGATGACCGAGCCCGGCACCGGCTCCGACCTGGCGAACATCGCCACCAAGGCCGTCAAGTCCGACGACGGCCGGCACTACGTCCTCAACGGCGCCAAGACCTTCATCACCGGCGGCGCCCTGGCCGACCTGGTCCTGGTCGTGGCCCGCACCAGCCCGTACGACCCGTCCGACCGGCGCGGCGGCCTGTCGATCCTGTGCGTGGAATCCGCGTCCGAGGGATTCTCGGTCGGCAAGAAGCTGGAGAAGATCGGGCTGAAGTCCTCCGACACCGCCGAGCTGGCCTTCAACGACGTGCTGGTCCCGGTGGAGAACCTTCTCGGCGAGGAAGGCAAGGGGTTCTCCTACCTGGGCCACAACCTCCCCCAGGAGCGCCTGGTGATCGCGCTCAGCGCCGCGGCCGCCGCGGAGGCGGCGGTCTCGCACGCGATCGGGTACACGAAGGAACGGAACATCTTCGGCAAGCCGGTCGCCTCCTTCCAGAACACCAAGTTCGTGCTGGCCGAGTGCGCCACCGAGGCGGAGGCGGCCCGGCTGTACGCCGATAACGCGCTGGAGCTGCTGGACGCGGGCGACCTCAGCGTGGCCGACGCGGCCAAGGTGAAGCTGCTGTGCACCGAGACCGCGGGCCGGGTCATCGACAAGTGCCTGCAATTGCACGGCGGCTACGGCTACATCACCGAGTTCCCGATCGCCCGGCTGTACGCCGACAGCCGGGTCTACCGGATCTACGGCGGCACCAGCGAGGTCATGAAGACCATCATCAGCAAGGACATCGGCTTGTGATTAGAAGCACGGTGACCGACCGCGACGTGGTGGTCTGCGAGCCGGTCCGGACCGCGGTGGGCGGGTACGGCGGCGCCCTCAAGTCGGTGAGCGCGATCGACCTCGGCGTCGCCGCGATGACCGGGCTGCTCACGCGCACGGGGCTGGATCCGGCGGAGGTCGACGACGTGATCCTGGGGCACGGCTACCCCACCTCCGACGGGCCGCCGATCGGCCGGGTCGTCGCCCTGGACGCCGGCCTGCCGGTGACGGCCGGCGGCCAGCAGGTCGACCGCCGCTGCGGCTCGGGCCTGCAGGCCGTGCTCAACGCCGTCATGCAGGTCGGCTCCGGCGCCGATGACCTCATCGTCGCTGGCGGGGCCGAGTCGATGAGCAACGTGGCGTTCTACTCCACCGACATGCGGTGGGGCGGCGCCCGGACCGGGGTGCGGATCCACGACGGCCTGGTGCGGGGGCGGGTGACCGCGGGCGGCAAGAACTACCCGGTGCCCGGCGGCATGATCGAGACCGCCGAGAACCTGCGCCGCGAGTACTCGATCCCCCGCGAGGAACAGGACCGGCTCGCCCTTACCTCGCACCGGCGCGCGGTCGCCGCCATCGACGCCGGCGTGTTCGCGGAGGAGATCGTCCCGGTCACGGTCAAGACCCGCGCGGGCGAGGAGTCCGTCACCAGCGACGAGCACCCGCGGCGGGACGCGAACCTGGAGTCCCTGGCCAAGCTGAAGCCGATCATGATCAAGGCCGACCCGGAGGCGACCGTCACCGCGGGCAACGCCAGCGGCCAGAACGACGCGGCGGCACTGTGCGTCGTCACGACCCGCGACAAGGCCCGCGAGCTGGGCCTGTCCCCGTACGTGAGGCTGGTGTCGTGGGCCCACGCCGGCGTGGAGCCGAAGGTCATGGGCATCGGCCCGGTGCCCGCGACGGAGCGCGCCCTTTCCCGGGCGGGCCTGGCCCTGGGCGATATCGACGTGATCGAGCTGAACGAGGCGTTCGCCGCCCAGGCCCTCGCGGTGCTGCGGGAATGGAAGTTCACGCCGCGGGACATGGAGCGGACGAACGTCCACGGCTCCGGCATCTCGCTCGGCCACCCGATCGGCGCCACGGGGTGCCGGATGCTCGGCACGATGGCGCGGGAGCTGCGCCGCCGCGAGGCGAGGTACGGCCTGACCACGATGTGCATCGGCGGCGGGCAGGGCCTGGCCGCGGTCTGGGAACGGGTGAGCGGCTGATGGCGGCCGGGAAACCCGATGCCGAGCCTGGGCAGGTCGGGGCCGAGGACTTCGAGCGGATCCTGGCGGCGACTCGTGACTTCGTGCGCAAGAAGGTGGTTCCGCGGGAAAACGAGATCATGCGCCGTGACTCCGTTCCGGATGACCTGCGCCAAGCCGCCGCGGACCTCGGCCTGTTCGGCTACGCGATCCCGCAGGAGTGGGGTGGTCTCGGTCTTACCCTCATCCAGGATGTCGAGCTGGCGATGGAGCTGGGCTACACGTCGCTGGCGCTGCGCTCGATGTTCGGCACCAACAACGGCATCGCCGGGCAGGTGCTGGTCGGCTACGGCACCGACGCCCAGCGCGAGCGGTGGCTCCCGGCGATCGCCTCCGGCGAGGTCGTCGCGTCCTTCGCGCTCACCGAGGCCGGGGCCGGCTCCAGCCCGGCCGGGCTGAAGACCCGGGCGGCGGTTGACGGCGAGGAGTGGGTCATCGACGGCTCCAAGCGGTTCATCACCAATGCGCCGGTCGCGGGGCTGTTCGTGGTGTTCGCGCGCACCCGCCCGGCGTCGGACACCGATCCGGGCATCGCGGTGTTCCTCGTCCCCGCCGACGCGCCGGGCATCACGGTCGGGCCGCACGACGCGAAGATGGGGCAGGAGGGCGCCTGGACCGCGGACGTGACGTTCAGCGGCGTCCGGGTGCCGCGCGACGCGCTGGTCGGCGGCTCGGAGGAGGTCGGCTACCGGGCCGCGATGTCCTCGCTCGCCCGCGGCCGGGTGAACATCGCGGCCGTCGCCGTCGGCGCCGCGCGCCGCGCCCTGGACGAGTCGGTGGCGTACGCGGCAGCCGCCGACCAGGGCGGGGTGCCGATCGGCAGCTTCCAGCTGGTCCAGGCCCACCTGGCCGACATGGCCGCCGGCGTGGCGGCGGGCGAGGCGCTGGTGCGCGAGTGCGCCCGCAAGTACCACACCGGGGAAGACCGCCGGATCGCGCCGTCGGTGGCCAAGCTGTTCTGCACCGAGATGGCCGGGCGGGTCGCCGACGCGGCGGTCCAGGTGCACGGCGGGACCGGCTACATGCGGGAGGTGCCGGTCGAGCGGATCTACCGCGACGTCCGGCTGCTGCGATTGTATGAGGGCACCAGCGAGATCCAGCGCCTCATTGTCGGCGGCGGCCTGGTGCGGGCGGAGCAGAGGAGAAATAAGTGAACGACACGACCGATCCCGTTCTGGTGGAGGCCGGCGACGGGATCCTGGTCATCACGATCAACCGGCCGGAGGCGAGGAACGCCGTCAACGCGGTGGTGGCCAGCGGCGTCGCCGCCGCACTGGACGACCTTGACCTGCGAGACGACCTGGCCGTCGGGATCATCACCGGAGCGGGCGGGACGTTCTGCGCCGGGATGGACCTGAAGGGGTTCCTGCGCGGGGAGAGCCCGAACGTGCCCGGCCGCGGTTTCGCCGGGCTGGCCGAGGCGTCTGTTGCCAAGCCGCTGATCGCCGCGGTCGAGGGTTACGCCCTCGCGGGCGGGTGCGAGGTCGCGCTCGCCTGCGACATGGTGGTGGCCGCCCGCGGCGCGAAGTTCGGCATCCCCGAGGTCAAGCGGGGGCTCGCCGCGGGGGCGGGCGGGCTGCTGCGCCTGCCGGAGCGGATCGGTCCCAACGTGGCGATGGAGCTGGCGCTGACCGGGGACTTCCTCGGCGCGGAGCGGGCGCACGCCCTGGGGCTCGTCAACCGGCTCACCGACGACGGCGCGGCCCTTCCCGGCGCGCGGGAGCTGGCGGCGACGATCGCGGCCAACGGGCCGCTCGGGGTGCGCGCCAGCAAGCGGGTCATCGCGGAGTCGCCGTCCTGGCCCGCCGCCGAGCGGTGGCGGCGGCAGGGCGAGATCCTCAGCCCGGTCTTCACCTCCGCGGACGCCCAGGAGGGGGCGAGGGCCTTCGCCGAGAAGCGGCCTCCCAGGTGGCAGGGACGGTAGGCGTTAACGGTCCGGTGCTAACGGCGGGTGTTAGCTCAGACACGCTTCGGGTATGAGCATGCGCGGAGAGTAGTCGGAATTCTCCGGGACTTTCGCTCTCCCGTCCGTTTCCTGAGTAACCAGGAGTCATGCGTGAAAATGTCATTCACCGCGTCCACGTTCCTCATCGCCACCGGGGGCCTCATCGCGTCGGCGGGGTTGTGCGGCCTCGCCGCCACGCCCGCGACCGCCGCCATCCCCGGAGCGACCGCGCAGGCGGTCCGCCCGGCGCACTCGGGCGGTTCCGGGGATCCCTCGGGCATCGGCATCCGTCGGGGCGGGCCGAAGGTCCGCATGGATCCCGTCCTGTTCGCGAAGGCCCTCAAGTCCCCGGACTGGGTGACGACGCCGGACGGGCTCGAATACCGGACGTGCGTCCACCACGTGCCGCGGGGCGGCAAGCTCGACCCGGTCCACGACACGATCATCGAGCCGAACGGGACCGCGAGGTCCTTCGCCCCCTGCCCGTACCCGCGGCTGATCGCCCACCGGCAGTCCCGCGTCGGCGCCGAGTTCCCCGGTTCCCGGGTCCCGGGTTCCAGGGCGCCGGGTTCCAGGGCGCCGCGCCCCGTGACGGCCCCGCTCCCGACGAAGGGCTGGCTGGAGGGCTCCTGGTGGACCGAGCCGGCCGGCGACTGGGCCGACGGCCTCACGGCCCAGTACACGGTGCCGACCGCGCCCGCGGTGAAGCCCGGCGACGACGGCGTGGACTACCTGTTCTCGTCCCTTGAGGACTCGCGCACCGCTTCGATCATCCAGCCCGTCATCGGCTACGGTCCCTCCGCCGGCGTGCACGCGGGCGACTTCCTGTGGGAAGCGTCCTACTACGTATGGGGCAGCAACAACGCCGCGACCGGCAGGCTCCGCAAGATCTCGCCCGGCGACACGATCGACGGGATCATGATCGCCCGTGGCTGCGACAACTCGGGCGCCAGCTGCACCTGGCGGATCATCACCGACGACGCCAGCAACGGCCGCGAGTCCAGCCTGACCGTCCAGGGCCCGGCCCAGCCCGAAACCAACGCGCAGGGCGGGGTTTTCGAATCCTACGGCGCGGCCAGCTGCGACCAGCTCTTCGGCAACGGCCAGGCGTCCTTCCGCGACATCGCCGTCGACAACGGGAACTCGGGCCAGGCCACCCCGGAATTCCAGCCCCAAACCTGGGAGCGGGAATGCGGCATGACCACCCAGGTGACGCCGACCTCCACTGACATCACCTGGAACCCGTAACGCGCCGCTTACGGCGGCGGCCTACGGCCGTCTCCCCTCGCGTGCGCCGCCCCAACTCCTCTCGCGTGCGCCGCCCCCAACCCCTCTCCTCTAGCGTGCCGAGTGCGCTTTTGGGCCGGCAAGAGTCTGCCCAGGTGCGCACTCGGCTCGCAGCGGGAGGGCGGCGGCGGCGCGGGGACGGGGGCGGCGCAGGGGACGGGACACCCCGCGGAACGCCCCACCTAGCGTGCCGAATGCGCTTTCGGGCCGACTAGAGCGTGACCAAGCGCGCACTCGGCCCGTAGGGGTGTGGGTCCGCCGCCCACTGATCCTTCCCTCCCCCACTGACTTACCCGCGAACCGCTAGCCAGCGGTCCGCGATCGTCCGAGCGTCGGTGAGAAGGGCATCCAGGGCGGGCTCGCTCAGCTTCAGATCGCCCAAGATGACCGTGAGCAGGGCGAGGCTGGCGCGCAGGCGAATCTGGGGGCCTGGATCATGCGGAGCCGGCTTTCCCAGCGCGTGGCCAAGCATGGCCTCGCCCGTCTTCGGATCCAGGTCCATGTCCTCGGTACGGACATCGGTACCAGCGCGTACTCGCGCGACGTACCGGATCACGTCTCCCTCGGTATAGCCGTCCGCGAAGCGCTGCCCGGCCGCAACCGCCAGGACCGCCTGAAGCAGCGCGTCGTACGCCTGCATGTCAGCGTCACCGAGCCGGGAGATGGCCGAGGCTCCCAGGTCGTCATCGGCCATGAGCAGCGCCCGCACCGCTGTCACGACCTGATCACTCACCGGCATGGGCGGGGCCTGCGTCACGGCTGAGCGAGTGCGCGTGCCGCGGACAAGAACTCATCGATGCCGGCCTCGTCCAGGCCCTGATCATGGACGAGCGCGGGAAGCAGGAGCAACTCGGCCTCCAGGATCTGCTGACTATTGAGATCCTCGGCTTCCGTCTTGCCCAGCGCGTAGAGGATGACCTGTTCTGAGAGGACCGGGTCGAACCCATCGGCGGCGTCCGTGGACTGCGAGCGGATCTTCCCGACCCACTCGACCACTGCCGCGTTGCCGTCGGCCGATCCGAACGTCCTGTCAGCGATCTCGATGAACGCCGCCGAGACGAGCGCCAGGTAGCCGCGGTCCTCATCCTTATCGAGCAACTCGATCATGTGCTTGTGCCGGTCGAAGTCCCCGGTCAGCAGCGCCCGCAATGCGGCGACCTGCTTGTCCCCTGTCGACATCATTCCACCTCTTTCCTGCGTGCCAGCATGCCATGGATACGCCGTCCGGCTTCGGCAAGCATCACCCCGGCCATGATCCCTGCGCTTATGGCGTCGCCGGCCACCGCGTGCCCCGGCGGCACGGGGATCGCGTGCGGTGAATCATTCTGGATCTCCCCCGGGCTCCCTTGCGGTTGCTTAGCGTTAAGAGTGTCAAAAACCCGCTGCCAGGTACTGGCCTGGTCCTTCGCCGTGTCGTGGAGATTGCCGAGGACTTCCTCGCTCTCAACGCGTCGGCGGAGCCTATCCGCGCGGGACCGCTTGCCCTCGTCCGCCTCTAGCAGTTGTCGGCGGTCGGGCGGGAGGTCGTCGGCGTCGTTCGGCCTTTCGCCGACGACGTTGCGGCCCTGGTCGTGCATCGAGGGCGCGTCCAGGATGCCGCGCCGGGTCGTATCGGGACTGCGTTCGCTTCCGGCCTGGGCGTCCTTCCCGGTCCCGGTCGCCTTCCCGTCCTTCTCGGCCTGGGCGGCGCGGATCTGGTCGCCGGACACCCACCTGGTCCCGTCCGTGTACAGGTCGAGCGTGTGGCCGTGGAACTCCGAGTGCGCGTGCGTGATCACGCCCTTGTCGCCGGGCCGGGACTGGTGTTCAGGTTGTTCAGCTCCTGTGCTGTCGTCCGGATCCCCGGTCTCCCGCGGGGACGTCGCCTTGTCGACCGCGCCGGGTCCCACGGCGGCCAGGATCGCGTCCAGCTTTGCTCCCTGCTCGTCGAGCTTCGCGTTCGTCTCGTCGAGCTGCTGCTTGATCTCGGCGTTCTCGGTTCTGGCCTCGCCGGGGTGCTGCTGGAGTTCGACGTTCTCGGCCTTGACATCGCCGTCGGCCTCCTGCGCCCGCTGCTCCACAATGGCGTTCACCCGTTGCTCTATGGCGGGGGAGAGTTGGTCGTCGTCGCTGCGGGTGTCGGGGCTCGCTTCCGCCATGGGGGGCCGGTCCCCCTCCGGGGACGGGAGGAGGGGGCGGCCTTCACGCGGGCTGTCCCGGCCGGGAGGGTCAGGGGGATCGGGATGATCGCCTCCGCCGGCGGCGGCCACCGCGGGCGCCTCCCAGATCCGGACGCCACCAGGCTCGTGCTGCCCCCGGTCCGCGCCGGACTGGCCCGCTTCGGCCTGGGCGTCGTGGACCTTCCCGGGCTCGTCTCGCGCGCCGGCGTCGCGCCGGAGAAAGGCGTTGGGGGTCTGGTCGGCCTGGCCGACCGCAGCGTAGGCCTCGGCCCGGGTGATCCCCGGCGCTCGGTGGTCGGCCCAGGCGGGCACCGGAGTGACGTCCGGACCCGGATCATCCTCCGGCGACCAGTCGCCCTGGTCGCCCTGGTCGCCCCGGTCCGGCCGGTCTGGCCGGTCGGCGCCGCCGCGGTAAAGCTCGGAACTCACCCGACCCCGCCCCTCCGGTGCCGGATGCTCATCCCCGGATCCCCCACTCCGATGACACGACTGGTAACGAAACCACTACCGGATCATACTCGCACCCCCTTGCGGTCCGCCACTATTCGCCCCGCCCCGCGCCAAACGTGGAAGATGTCCGATACGTCGGCAATCCCCGCCTGATCTCTCCGGGCGCCCATCATTTACGAATGGTCGACTGTTCTCGATATGAGACGACATATGATACGGTTCCCTCATGTCGTCACGAGATGGCCGTCGGCCAGGCGTTCCTGAGGTGCCGGAGGCGCCCGGCGTCCCGGATGACCTGCTGCCCGCCCAGCTCGGGGTGATCCTCGTCGGCCGGCCGACCCTCGGCCACGCCGCGGCGACCCTGGTCAGCCTGGCCGAGCGCGGAATGCTCACGGTGACCGAGACCGAGGCCGGAGAAGGCCCAGGAGACTGGATGATCGGCCCGCCTTCGGCTGGGCGTCGCTCGGCCGGGCGCCCCCGGCGCGGGCACGGCGCCCCGGCGCGTTTCGAGCGCCCGCTGCTCGACCTGCCGGGAGCCTCGTCGGCGACCGGGCTGGCCTCGCCGGTCTCGCTGTCCGAACTGACCGAAGACCCGGAGGGTATCGCGCCCGCCCTGCGGCAGTTCGGCCGCGAGTTGGTGAAGGACGCGGTGCGGCACGGCTGGCTGCACGGGGGCTGGCCGGGGCGCACCCGCCGCGACCAGCGCACACCCGGCGGGGAGAAACTCGCGGAGCGCGCCCGGTCGTTTCGCGCCACGCTGCGCCGCCGCAAGGCGACCGGTGGCGATGCCGCCCTCGCTGACCGCCTGCCGTACGCGCTGGCGTTCGGCCTGATCTCCGCGGACAGCGCATCCCCGGACAGCGCATCCGCGGGCAACACCGCCCCGGGCGGTATCGCCTCCCGAGGCGGCCTCCCGCTCGCCCGCTTCGCCGCCGCGTTCACCGCCGCCTGCTCCGACCTGCCAGACTGGCGGCATCCCGAGCACAAGCACGAGTTCCCGGACGTCGGCGCAGTAGAGTTCACCCGCGACGAATGGCGCGGACTGCCCCCCGGCGGTCACGTGATCTTCTAGATCGCTGGTTGGCTGAGGTTGGGTTCGGTGAGGAGACTGGCTCATGCGTTTGTGGTTGCTGAACCAGGGCTCGCAGTCAGCGGCCTAGCCGCCGACGAGGGTGCGGATGATGGTTCTGGCGTCGTCTTTGCGGGTCCAGTGGTGGTGGGGTCCGTGGAGCTGCGGGAGCTGGCGTGGCAGTGGTAGTCGGCTAGCCCGCGGGGGCCATCCGGATGGCGAGGGTACCGGGCAGGGAGTATGAGGGATGACGGCGAGGATGGCGGTGATCTCGGCTGCGGTCTGCTCAGCTCGGAGGTGAACGGATCTTCTGTAGCCCGAGGACCAGTGTGGCGCCTGCCGCTACGAACTCACTTCGGGCTAATCTGTTACTACATCCGCGAGGTAGGGATCCCGGGGAACCATCGATCTTCCTGAGAGTTGAAGGTTCCTGTCCGGGTGTCGATGAAGTACGACTAGGAGTGCTTGATGTCCATAACCGGCCGCCTCACACTCTCGTGGGTAGGGAAGGACCAGGCCCTCCTGCCTACGTCGGACGGCGGGTACGAATGGGTTGATCCCGACGACCCCCGGGTCACCGAGGTTCGTCTCCTACGCGGTGTGGACTCTGTAGGGGAGGTGGAGAAGCCATCCGCCAAAAACAATCTTTTGATAATTGGCGACTCGCGTGATGCATTGAATTCTCTGGCGAATGATCCTGAGTTCAAAGGGGAATACCGCGGAAAAGTGCAGATGGTCTATATCGATCCACCTTTTAACACGGGCCAGGCATTTGCGAATTATGAGGACTCGCTAGAACATTCCATTTGGCTTACTATGATGCGCGATCGTCTGGCCAAATTGCATGAACTTATGACGCCAACCGGAACAATATGGATTCATCTTGATAGCACCGAAGTTCATCGGTGTCGTCTGCTGATGGATGATGAGTTCGGGCCGGGAAATTATCTCGCGACAGTTGTCTGGCAACGTACTAGTACGAAAACTCTAGCCCGCCGTACGATGGCGACCATGCATGAGCAGATCTTGGTCTATGGAGCATCAGAGGCCGCTGCACTGACCCCCCTATTCCTGCCTTTGGAGGAAGAATACCAGGAGCGAAGGTTCTCCCGAGTGGACGAACGTGGTCCTTACGATTCAGAAAATCTGACCGCCGGATATTATCGCCCACATCTCGATAGTGGGAAACCTTGGAAAGGCTTCAACCCAAGCGATAAGAAGCGATGCTGGGCTGTACCGAGCAATCTACTTAAGGAGATTGGCCTTGATGATGCCAAGATAAAAAACCTTACTATGCGAGAGAAGCTTGATGTGCTCGATGAGGCTGGCTACATCTCTTGGCCGGAAAAGCTTGATGGGTTCCCGCGTTATAAGAAGTATCTGCATCGGGCCAAAGGCCGGGCTATTGGTGATTTGTGGACGGATATCAATGTAATAAACTCTCAAGCGGTAGAGCGCACAGGATTCCAGACGCAGAAACCCGAAGCTCTGATACAACGGATTCTTGACATGGGCTCGAAGCCTGGAGACATTGTCCTTGACTGCTTCGCTGGCTCTGGAACGACTGCAGCGGTTGCTCATAAGATGGTACGTCGCTGGATCACTATCGAGCGTCAGCAGGACACCGTTAACTCATATATCAGGCCAAGACTCGAAAGTGTTGTCAGCGGAGAAGATCCCGGTGGAATAACTGATAAAGTAGGATGGGAGAAAGGTGGAGGTTTTCGGGTGCTCGCCGTTGGCCCATCGATGTACGAAGTATCCGACAACCGAGTGTTCCTTGCGGAATGGACCCACACGAACGGGCGGGAGTTTGCCGCTGCAGTATGTGCGCAGCTGGGCTTCCTAGTCACTGCTGAGCCTCCGTTCGTCGGCTGCAAGGGAAAGATGCGGCTAGCTGTTATTGATGGATCTGTTGGTACAGAAGCGATCCGCGCTGTCGTATCTCGACTAAAAAGCGACGAGCGAGTGATAATAGTAGCCAGAGCTTACAGCTCTGATGCAGAAACGACGCTTAAACAATTGAGTCCGGGATCGAGTATTCGCAAAGCGCCACGGGATCTAGTCAAGAGGTGTGTCCGCCGGTGACCTGGCTTACGTATGATGAAGCCCTTATAGAAGAAATCGCGTCGAAGCTGGATCTGCGCTCGCCAAACAAGGCTGCGCTGGTGGAGATCATTCAAAATATTGCGGTAGATGGCTTTAGCGAAGTTGTGTGCGATCTAGCTACTGGCGTAGGTAAGACTTACATCAGCGCGGCATTCGTTGATTATCTAGCCAGTCAAGGAATTCGTAATATTCTTATAGTCACTCCTGGTAAAACGATCCAAGATAAGACGATTGCCAACTTTACTCCTGGCAATCCTAAATATGTTCCGGGAATGGAAGCCGATCCACTACTTATAACCGCTGAAAATTTTGGTCGTGGTCAGGTAGGCGACGCTCTTCACGATGTCAATATTGTGAAACTTTTCGTATTCAATGTCCAGCAGCTAATTCGCCCGTCGCTCAACATGTCTCGTCGAGTGCGAGAACTAGATGAATATATAGGAAACGACCTCTACAGTCATCTCCAGACGTCCGATGACCTGGTAATTATTGCAGATGAGCATCATGTGTACCGAACGCAGGCAGCAAAGTTTTCTGCGGCTGTGCGTGATCTTGGGCCGCGGGCGCTCGTGGGATTGACTGCAACGCCAGACCCTGTTGATGAAAGCAAGGTCATTTATCGTTATAGCTTGGCTGAAGCGATCGCGGATGGGCTTGTTAAGATCCCTGTTGTCGTTTACCGCCAAGATGGTCATAGAGATTTCCGGACACAGCTTGCCGATGCATGCCAACTGCTTCGGATAAAAACCGCCGCCTATCACGCATGGGCATCTGGAGAGAAAGAACAGGCTGTTAATCCAGTCCTATTCGTAGTGTGCCAGACAGTCGAGGAAGCTGCGGAGACTGCCGAGCTTCTAGCCGCGGACGACATGATTGGTGACCACTCAGCGGTCTTGGAAATCACATCGCAATCCTCTGATGAGGCTTTGGCTCTTCTGGCTGCAGTAGAAGAGCCGGAATCGTCTATACGGGCGGTGGTGAGTATCAACAAACTAAAGGAAGGCTGGGACGTAAAAAATATCGGAGTGATAATCGCACGACGAAAGCTTGCGTCGCAATCGTTGACCGAACAAATTCTTGGTCGAGGCCTTAGGCTTCCCCATGGACGGCGAGTCGGCGTTCCTATGATCGATCAAGTTGATCTCGTTGCCCATGACTCATACCGGAAACTGCTAGAACAAAAAGATGCACTAATTCAGCGAATTATTCCAGCTGGAGGCTCCGGAAATGATGACGATCGGCTAACCCCAGATCCTTCCTCAAAGGCTGCATCATATGGCAATTCTCTTGTGACGGAAAATGCTACTCAAGGGACACTTCGGCTCGTAACAGAACCCAGGATTGTGAATGACGAACGTGTTGATGGCGCCGCGGGTCTCATCTTGCAAGAGTTTGCAATAGCTACTGAGCAAGGCGAAAAAGACACTAATTACCAAATTCTCCAGCGAGTTCCTAATGCGCCTCGGATCACTTTCCCTCGACGAGAGCAGGAGATCCTGCCAGTACAGTTCTCGCTATCGCTCGTGTCTGATGAGGAAGCGCGGTCTGCGGGCGCTGGATTTGCGGCTGAAATAGACGTCACCCTGATCCGTGAAGCTCTCAACGCACACAGAGTTCTCGATGGTGATGTGAGGGTTAGGCGAGAACTCCAGCAGTCGGAATCAGCAACTCAGGAGTTGATGCCATTTAATCGCGTGCAGGAAGATCTAGAAACTCGCGTCCTTGGCCTAGGCCTTGTCGAGCAAACTCTTCCTGAATTTAATGCTGCAAAGCGAGTTGTATCGGCGTTTCTTGCGGGTGCCAGGGCAGAGGTGAACGATGAGATTGATTGGGGGGCTGAACGAGTTCATCAAGCTCTGCGGGGGATAGATTCGTTGATCCAGCATAAGTACAACACTCGAAAGTTGCAACCGAAGTACTTTTTCAGGGCGGTGAGCGTACCGGTTGAACCACGTCCGATGCCGACCGATGTTCTTGATCGGTACGAAGAATTTGAACGAGGGCGTTGGTATAAAGGTTGGACTAGATCGATTCTACCGGTGGCATCATTCGATGCTAGGAGGACTGAATACTTGCTCGCTAATATCATGGACAGTAGTCCAAAGATCTCGTGGTGGCTGCGCCTGCGCAGCGAAGATGAGGTATACATCGAACTCGACAACGGAAAGAAGTACTATCCTGATTTTATTGCTATCGACTCTGTTGGCACCTTCTGGCTAATTGAAGGGAAGTCCGATGATCAGGCAGTGCATCCAAGTGTTCAAGCAAAGAGGGCCGCTGCAGAAGAGTGGGCGAGATTTGTGATCGACGATGGCCGTTTCGGGACATGGAAATACCTTTTTGCCACGGAGTCTGCTATCAAGAATGCACATGGCGGCTGGGATGGATTGTTGATGGCCGCACGTGAGATCTAGAATATGACGGAATGCTGATCAATCTGATTCCTGCGAGCGTGACCAACAGCGTCACCTGGGCGTGGACAAATAAGTCAGCATTGTGGATACCATCTCGTCCGGTATCGTCGCGGTGACTTTCTCTATACGGTCTGTATTCGATCGTCGAGTTCGCGCGTCCGCCAAGAAAGCGCCGCGCTGCGTCCTGCCTCCCGCGCCAACTTATGCGTCGCGCGGGCGTGGTGTGCGGGCGTGGCAGTTCGCGCCGAGCAGGAGCGCGCCGCCCGCCCAGGCGGCGAGCACGCCGATGCCTGCCGGGGTCTGATCGGCTGGGCCGTTCAGCCCGGTGGTGGCCTGGATCGCCATCCCGACGGTCATCGGGCCGATCTGCTCCAGGTGTCGGGACACGGTGGCGTTGTCAGCGGCGGCGGCGATGATCGGGAACAGGCGGGAGCAGCCCGAGGACGACGGCGATGGCCGCGGCGGCGTCCCGCAACACGGTGGCGGCGCCGAGGCTGAACAGGGCGATCAGCGCGAGGTAGAGGACCGACCGCCCTGGTCAGCTCCATGTAGATCTCTTCCAGAGTCGCCCGGTGCGCTGATACCTCGGACAACGAGATGCCGGAAGCGGCCAGAGTTGCCGCGATCCTTTCGGTGGAAAGGCCTTTGATCGTGATCGTGCCAGGCCCCTTTGGGAATGCGTCAGCCACAGCAGGTGATTGCGGGCGGCGCTTGCCTCCGCATCTTGCTCGAGCGCGCGGGCGCGATCCGCTAGTTGGACGGCGTACACTTTCACCGCACCGGGATGCTCATCTCGGGCATGGGTGCTGTGGGGGCGTGCGGAGTGCCGGAGAGACGCGAGCGGGCGGGGCTGCGGGCCGACTGCGCGAGCTGCTTCGGGCTGTGCTGCGTCGTGCCGGCCTTCTCGGCCTCGGCAGACTTCGCGATCGACAAGCCCGCGGGGACGGCCTGCCCCAACCTGGGGACCGACTTCCGCTGTGGCATCCACGATGGCCTCAGGCAGCGAGGCTTTCCGGGGTGCGCCGCTTATGACTGCTTCGGTGCGGGGCAGCAGGTCTCCCAGGTCACCTTCGGGGGACAGGACTGGCGGCAGGCGCCGGGGACCGCCAGGCAGATGTTCGAGGTGTTCCCGGTCATGCGAGGCCTCCATGAGCTGCTGTGGTATCTGGCGGAGGCACTGACGCTGCGGTCGGCTCGCACGCTCCACACGGAGCTGCGCCGTGCCGCCGGCGAGACGGAGCGCCTGAGCCGCCAGGGTCCCGGCGCGCTGATGAAGCTGGATCTGTCGGCGCACCGGCGGTACGTCAGCGACCTGCTGCTGAGCGCCAGCGAGCTAGCGCGGGCCGGGGCCGGGCGGCGGAGGGTGGACCGGAGGGGAGCCGACCTCATCGGGGCGGACCTGCGAGGGGCCGACCTGAGAGGCGCCAGCCTGCGAGGGACCTACCTCATCGGGGCCGATCTCCGAGGCGCCGACCTAACAGGCGCCGACCTCATCGGGGCCGACCTCAGGAACGCCGACCTGGGCGGGGCTGACCTGACGGGGAGCATCTTCCTCGTGCAGTCCCAGCTCGACGCGGCCAAGGGCGATGTCACCACGAAGCTGCCGCCATCGCTCACTCGGCCGTCCCATTGGCCAGCCCAGTACGGAGCCGCCAATCGCTAGCTGACCAGAGCGTATTCGCGTACCTAACCGAGTGCCGGCGGGTGCCCGGCTGGACGGCGTCCCCAGGCCGAGATCAGCGGCGCGAGTGTCAGGTCGAGCTTGCCCGCGTGGATGGCGGCCAGGTGCGCGTCGATCTCGGCGTCGTCGGCTAGGTCGGCCGCGAGAAGTTCGCCGCGCACGTGCCGGAAGGTCGCCGCCTCCAGCCGGTCGCAGGCCAGCCCGCCGACCGGGAAAGACCCCGCCGCGGCGACATCTGCCAAGCCGACCTCGCGCAATGCCCGCGGCAGTGTCCGGCCGTAGCGAAGGTCCGCGCCTCGGCGCGTCAGCAGCTCCCGGACCGCGTCGCGCAGCCGGTTGGCCCGCTGCTGCTCAGGGCCGCTGTCGTCCAGGCATGCCAGTGGCTGCAGAGCGGTATCGGCGTCCTCGACCAGCAGCCAGCCGCCGGGCCGTAGCGCTGCCGCCATCGTGGCCAGCGCTCGAGCCCGGTCGGGTACATGGACCAGCACGAGCCGGGCGTGCACCAGATCGAACGCCCCCGGCTTCGGGGGCGGATCAGCGGCGACATCGTGCTGGCGCACCTCGTAACCATCACCTGCCTTCAGCCACGACGGGTCGATGTCCGTGGCCAGCACGTGCCCGGTCGGACCGACGGCCGCCGCGAGCGCCTCCGGGATACCGGGGCCACCGGCCCCCACTTCCCAGCAGCGCGAGCCGGCCCTGACCCCCAGTCGTTCGAAGTGCCCGCGCGTCACGCCGTCGAATAGCTCGGCTATCCAAACGAATCGCTCACCCGCCTCGGCGCGCGCGTTGTCCAGCAGGTACCCGCTGGCGGGGGCGGACTCTCCGCCGGGCGCGGTGGTCACGCCTATCGGTTCCGGCCGGTCACCGGCGTGTGGCGGGCGGGGTGAGGAGGTCACCACTTCATGGTCCACCTCTCCAGGCCACCAGCGCCACGACGGCGTGGGAGAGACGTCTCACACAGCCAGCTAACCCCGCACGTCAGCTCGCACTGCCCATTTATCCCGGTTTCCTAGCCGGGACATTCGTGCCGAGCGGTCAGAGCCTGCGGGGGGTGATCGGCTCTTCGCGGTAGCCGCCTTCCGGGGATGGCTCGACTCGCCAGGCTCGGGCGCCATCGACCATGGCGACGGCTTCACGCAACTCGGTGCCGACGTAGTGCAGGCCAACTCCGTCCTCGGTCGCGTATCCGGCCGGGAGCCTGCCCTTGGCCACGTAGTCGCGGAAGACGCGGCGGCGGGGCTGGTCGTCGAGGCCGTCGTGGACCCCGTTGCCGTAGGGCAGGAAGCCCAGGCCATCGGTGAAGAGGTCCAGCGAGTCCCCGAAGGAGTCGGTGGGTCCGCCGACGTGCCAGCACAGGCTGCCAGCGCTCCATCCGGCGAGGACCACCCCTGCCTCCCAGCACTTCCGCATGACCGGGGCCAGCCCGTGCGCCCGCCACACCGCCATCAGGTTCACTACGCTCCCGCCGCCGACCAGCAGGACATCCTGTTCGAGCAGGTGCGCGCGGACATCCGGAACGTTCGGCCGGGTGAACAGCGTCAGCACGCTGAAATCGACATCCTCACGGCCGGTGAACACATTGGTCACCGCATCGATGGCACCCGGGGAGTCACCGGAGGCAGTGGGGAGGAAGCACACCCGTGTCACGCCGCTTCCAGCGACCAGGCTGACCGCGTACTCGAGGAACGCCGGGTCAGGCTTCTCACCCGGGGGACGGTTCAGGACGCCGGAGAAAGCGAACACTTGCCTCTGTTTCGCGGCCACCGGGCCAGCTTAGCGGGCGGCGGTCGCCTGACCTGAGCACGCTCGGGCCGCATCGCAGGCCTGGCCCCGGTGAAATTCACGCGACATGGCCCTGGTCCGGTGACATGATCGGCGGCATGGCGCTCTTCGTGATCTCGGGGGTGTCCGCGGCGGGGAAGTCGACGGTCGCGCGGCTGCTCGCTGAGCGGTTCGAGCGCGGCGCCTGCGTGCCGGGCGACGCCATCCGGGCGATGGTGGCCAGCGGGCGCGTCGACGTGCGGCCCGGCTCGGGGGGCGAGGCGCTGCGCCAGCTGGTGCTGCGGTACGCGGGGGCGCTGTCGGTGGCCGGGGTGTTCCTCGATGGCGGGTTCGACGTCGTGGTCGAGGACGTGATCGTCGGCCCCATCCTGCGGGACTTCCTCGGCCTGGTCCCGGTGCCGGAGTTCCACCTGGTGTTCCTCGACCCGGACGCGGCGGCCATCCAGCGGCGGGAACGGGCGCGGGACCGCGTCGCCTACGGGCCGGGGCGGTGGTCGGTCAGCGGGCTGCAGGCCCTGCTGCGGCAGGAGACCGACCGGATCGGCCTGTGGCTCGACACCACCCGGCAGAGCGCGGAGCAGACCGTCGAGGCCATCCTCTCCGACCTGGACGCCAGCCGCGTCCGCCTGCCTCTGTCCGACGGCCACGAGCATCATCGTGGGTCTTTAACCATGACGGGCCATGGAGAAAGCCCCACGATAACGCACGCATGCTGATAACAGCAAGAAGCGGCGGGGTGGGGCGCGGTTCGGGTGGCGCGCGGGGTAGTGCGCGGCGCAGCGGGGGGCGGGGCGGGCTAGCGGACCGAGACCGTGTTCGATGGGTAGCCGCTGGCGCCGTTCGGGACCTCGCCGGCGATTACGGAGGTCTGGGTGTAGCCGGTCTTGTCGGTGGCGCGGGCCTCGATCACGTGCGTGCCCGGCGTGGCGTCCCAGTGCCACACCCACTGCCGCCAGCAGTCCAGGTCCGGCACGGCGGCCAGCGTCGCCTCTCGCCACGGCCCGCGGTCCGCCCGCACCTCGACCGCCTCGATGCCCTTGTGCTGTGCCCACGCCACCCCGGCGACCGCGACCCGCCCGGCGTGAACCTGAGAACCATTCGCCGGAACGTCAATTCGCGACTCCGTCTTCACCGGTGCCTGCCGCGCCCAGCCGCGCTCGGCCCAGTACGGGACCGCGTCGGCGAACGTCGTCACCTCGATGTCGGTCACCCACTTGCAGGCCGACACGTACCCGTACAGGCCTGGCACCACCAGCCGGGCGGGGAAGCCGTGCTCCACCGGCAGCGGCGCGTCGTTCATCGCGACCGCGACCAGGGCGTCCCGGCCGTCCATCACCACCGAGACCGGCGTACCGGAGGTGAACCCGTCCGCGGACGTGCACAGCAGCTGCGACGCGCCGCGCTTGATGCCCGCCTGCCGCAGCAGTGACGCCAGGGAGGCGCCGAGCCACTTCGCGTTGCCGACGTACGGGCCGCTGACCGGATTGGAGACGCAGCACAGCGTGATGTAGTCCTCGATCAGCGGCCGGCGCAGCAGCTCATGGAACGTCACGGTGACCTCGTGGTCGACCATGCCGTGAATGCGCAGCTTCCAGCTCGACGGCTCCACCTGGGGAAGGATCAGGGCGGTATCGACGCGGTAGAACGAGCCGTTCGGGGTGATGAACGAGCTGATCCCCGGAACGGGGAGGTTCACTCCCGCGGGCAGCGGCGGCGCCGGGACGGCGGGGCGCGGGAACCGGATCGCGGAGCGGGCCGCGCTCACGTCCGACCGCGCCGCCAGCTCTTGCCCGCCGAGTTCCCCGATGGCCGCGACCGCGAGCGTCGCGGTGGACGCGAGCAGGAACGACCGCCGTGGCGTCCGCGGATGCCGAGTCGGCGTCGGCCCGGCACCCCCAGAAGCCGATATTTCGGATATGTCCGATTGGGCGGAGGCGGAGGCGGAGGCGGAGGCGGAGGCGGAGGCGCCGGCGGACGCCGCGCGGGCCAGGCGGGCGAGGCGGGCCAGGGC
>JAFMRC010000487.1 GCA_017354375.1 Nocardiopsaceae bacterium
CGCCCGGCTCCGCCACCCGGCGCGCCAGGTCAGCCTGCGCGGCGGCGGCGCCCCGGCGGTCCGGCTGGTGGAGGAGGCGACCGGCCGCCTGGTCGGCACGATGGACGAGCCGTCCGCGCACAGGTTCGCCCACGACGGAGCGGTCTACCTGCACCAGGGCGAGACGTACGTGGTCGGGAGGCTGGACCTCGACAACCGGGTCGCCCTCCTCGAATGCCGGGATCCTGGGTATATAACACAATGCAGCGATATCACGGAAATTGATATGATTAATGATCTATGTCGGATTTCCTGGGGCGATGCCGACGTGGTCCTCGGCGACGTGCGGGTGACCCGTCGGGTAACCGGGTACCGCATGATCCGTTCCGGCGTTAAAACCGGGGAGGCGGGCCTCGACCTCCCCCCACGAGTTCTCGATTCCCGGGCAATCTGGTGGACTATACCGAACGGATCGTCGCGCCTGCCAATAAACATGGATATAGCGGGATCGGTGCATGCGGCCGAGCATGCGTCGACCGGAATTCTCCCGCTCTTCGTCCCGTGCGACCGGCGGGACGTGGGCGGGCTTTCCACCGTGTGCCACCCGGCCACGGGCCGGCTCGGCGTGTTCGTCTACGACGAGCACGAGGGCGGGGCCGGATTCGCGGAGGGCGCCTTCGCCGTGGCACCGGAATGGCTGCGGGCCACCAGGAACGCGATCATGTCCTGCCCGTGCGAGACGGGCTGCCCGGCGTGCGTGCAGTCACCCTCGTGCGGGAGCGGGAACTCGCCGCTGTCCAAGGCGGGTGCGGTGGACCTGCTCGGCACCCTGCTCGCCGACGCCCCGGCCTCATCGAATTCATGAATGGTGCGGCCCCCGCCGGGGGGGAGAGCGGGGGCCGCATTACGGTCCGGCCCTGGGGGGGTGGGCCGGTCCTCTTCTACGGGAACGTTTATCCGCATTCGTGGCGTCTCACCGCCACCGGATCGCGGAACCCGTGTAGTGAAATTACAGCATATGCACAGTGCTCATGAACAGCCCTTTACGCGGATTGCTCGCAGCCGGTCTCGCGGGGCTATCGCCGGACTTAAGCAGAACGTGACGACATGGGACCGGGGCAACCGATAGAGATCACGAATCGGTCACGTCCAGGGCTTCCCCTGGCGGGGCTTTCGTCGTAGAACAGTGTCACGGACTCACGGAACGTCCGGGCGCGACAGCCAGGTACCCACGCTCGACCAGCCGCGGGAGGCAAGTCAGCCCAGGCCAGGCCGCCGAGAGCGCCATTCCGGCGCACCAGGCGGTCACCTGGACGACAAAGTGAAGACGCACGCATGGTAGCCGGGCTGCCGGAGCTAGTGGCGACGGCGCTCCGCATCAGCGGAGCGCCGCTCGCATGCCTCCTATGTCGCCCTCCATGCCGCTCTCCCCGCCGCCTCCATGCCGCTCTCCATGCCGCCCTATATGGGCATACACGACATATACCTCATATGGCGATATAAGGCTCGATCTCCGGAGTAGCGCGCTCCATTCCATTCCCCGATAGTGACAATGGCGTAAACCCGATTCCAGGAACTTTACAAGGGTCCCGGAAGTAACTATTATCCGCCAGATATGCCGGAAACCGCGCCGGAAGTTCCGCAGCGACGGGGCGGGTGGCTACGGGTGGTAGCGACAAGGCGCGAGGTCACGGGGTTCCAAGCCTGCCGGGTGCGCCCTTGCCTTTGGGTAAAGCGATAGCCTTGGACCACATTGCAGAGAGGAAGGACGCCATGCCCCGCAGCGGAACGGCCCGGCCCGCGACGCCGAAGGACGGGCAAGACCAGGAGGACGGGCACGACCAGAAATCGCTGGGCGATCTCGTAGGGCTCGCGCTCAAGGACGTCTCGCAACTCGTCCACCACGAGATCGACCTGGCCAAGAAGGAGCTGAGGCTGGACCTGCGCCGTATCGCGATCATCGGCTCGCTGGTCGGCTTCGCGGTGTTCGTCGCGTTCTTCATGCTTCTCCTGCTCAGCTTCGCGCTCGCCTACGGCCTCTACGCGGCCGGCATCCCGGGCGGCGGAGGACTCTACGTTTGCTTCGTCTACGCGGCCGTCATCTACCTGTTGCTCGCGCTCGCTACCGTGGGGATCGCCGTCCTGGTCGTCCGCCGCGTGACCGGCATGAAGCTCACGAAGAAGACGGTGACCGACGACATCGGCATGCTCAAGCGCGCCCGGTCCGGCGACGGCGAATCCGCGCCCGCCATCACCCAGTAACCCCAGTGGCCATGCCGACCGAGCCCATCGTCCAGATCAGCGGGCCGTGGACCCACCGTTCGGTAACCGCGAACGGCACCCGCTTCCACGTGGCGGACACCGGCTACGCGCCGGACGCCGGCGAGGCGCCAGGCGACGGCAACCGGCCCCTGGTCCTGCTGCTGCACGGCTTCCCCGAGTTCTGGTGGACGTGGCGCCACCAGCTGACCGCCCTGGCGGAAGCCGGCTACCGGGCGGTGGCCCCGGACCTGCGCGGGTTCGGCGGCAGCGACAAGCCGCCCCGCGGTTACGACCTGATCACCGCGGCGGCCGACGCGGCGGGCCTGATCCGGTCGCTTGGCGAGGCCAACGCGGTCGTCGTCGGGCACAGCTGGGGCGGGCTCGTCGCGTGGACCCTCGCCTCCTACTTCCCCAAGTCGGTGCGGCGGATGGCGATCGTCTCCGCCGCTCATCCGCTGCAGATGCGCGGCGGCCTGCTGTCCGGGCCGTTCGGCGGCGGCCCGCCGCTGAGGCTGCGCGGGAGCGGAAGCGGCTACCCGCTGGCCCTGCAGCTTCCGCTGTTCCCTGAACGCCAGCTGGTGCGGAACAGCGCCTCGCTCGTCCAGTCGCTGCTGTCGTCCTGGTCGGCGCCCGGCTGGCCGGACGAGGAGACCGCCCGCGTCTACCGGCGCGCGATCCGCATCCCGTCGGTGGCGCACTGCTCGCTGGAGTACCACCGCTGGTTCGTGCGCAGTACCTTCCGCCCCGACGGATTCCGGTACGCCCGGCAGATGCGCTCGCCCGTTCCCGCGCCGACCCTGCACCTGCACGGCGCGGTGGATCCCTGCGTGCCCGCGTCGGCGGCGCGCGGCGCGGGCCGCTACGTGGAGGCGCCGTACCGGTGGAAGATCCTGGAGGGAACCGGCCACTTCCCGCACGAGGAGCGCCCGGATACGTTCAACGTCGAACTGCTCGACTGGCTCGCCGACCCCGAGCCGGACCGGTGAGGGCGGACCGGGACCGGGACGCCGCGGGGCGGGCCCGCAACGCGCGTCCCCCCGCCGGCCGC
>JAFMRC010000241.1:0-2413 GCA_017354375.1 Nocardiopsaceae bacterium
TCGGCGCCGAGCGCGTAGCGGACGGCTTCCGCCGCGGCCATCGCGGCATCCCCGGTGACCATCGCGGCGCCTGCCGCGTGCTCGTCCGCGTACCGCCCGGCGCCGAGCGCTTCGCGGGCCAGCTGCTCGGCGCGGACCCGTTCGGCGTACAGGGCCTGCAGTCCGTACCGGGGCTCGCCAGGCGACCGGCGCCGCATCTGGTCCGTCGCGCCGAGCAGCCGGGCAGTCCGGACGAAGCCGCCCGGGGTCCCCGTCCCGCTAGCCGCCTCGGCGCCGGCCACGCCGACCGCCTGGCTGGCCGCGAGCCAGGCGAAGCACTCCAGGTGAAGCGCCACCGATGCGAGGTCGCCGAATCCGCTCCTGAGCACGATGCCCTCCCGCTGGCAGCGGGCGAAGTCCTCCAGGTCGCGGGTAAACCACCGCGCGAGGCCCTTGACCCACAGCGCGGTGCCGCGCACCCACTTCTCCTCCCGTGGCAGCCCGCTCAGGACCTCGTCGCAGGCGGCGACCGCCTGTTCGTGCTCGCCGCGCAGCACCGCCCGCAGCCCGCGCAGCACCGCCGCGAGGGGTTCCATCGAACCGAGCAGCGGCGACTGCTCCCCCAGCCGGGCGGCGATCTCGCGGGCTTGCGCCCGCAGCCGGGAGGACTCGGCGTTCTCCCCCCGGGCGGACAGAAACCAGCTGGCCAGCCACAGTCCCCTGGCCCGCTGCGGGCTGGGCTCCGGTGCCCCGTCCAGCAGCCGCTCCAGCCAGCGTGAGGCCTCGCCGACGCGGCCGGTCGCCATCCAGAATCCCCAGCACGAGGTCGCGATGTCCAGCCCCGCCAGCACCCGCTCTGGTGGCACGTCTGGCGACGCGCAGTACTCCAGGGCGAGGAGGATGTTGTCGTAGTCGCGGGCGAGACGGCCGAACCAGGTGGCCTGCTCCGGCCCGAGGAACCCCGATTCGAACGAGCGCGCCAGCCCCCGGTAGTACGCCAGGTGCCGCCCGCGGTAGCTTCCGGCGTCCGCCAGCCGTTCCGCCCCGTACTCCCGCATCATGTCCAGCATCCGGTACCGCGCGCCGTCGGTGGCGTCGGTGGCGTCCGTGCGTAGCACGATCGACTTGTCCACCAGGCCGATCAGGGTATCGACGATGTCGCGGGTGCCCAGCTGGCCGTCGGCGCACACCGCCTCCACCGCGGGCAGCCCGAACCCGCCCGCGAACACCGACAGCCTCGTCCACAGCAGCCGCTCGGCCTCCGAGCACAGATCGTAGGACCAGCCGATCGTCATCCGCAGCGTCTGGTGCCGGTGCGGCAGGCGACGGCTCCCGCCAGCCAGCAGCCGCAGCCGGTCGTCCCCGAGCCGGCCCAGCAGCTCGTCGAGGCCGACGGCGCGCAGCCGCACCGCGGCCAGCTCGATGGCGAGCGGGATCCCGTCCAGCCGCCGGCACAGCCGCACGACATCCGGCAGCAACCTGTCGGTGACCGTGAACCCGGGCACCGCGGCGGCCGCCCGGTCGGCGAACAGCGCCACCGCGGTGCCCCCATCATCCGGGACGGCCAGTGGCGGGACCTGGTGGACGACCTCGCCGGGTATGTCCAGTGCCTGCCTGCTGGTGGCCAGCAGGCGCGGCCCGTCCGCGCCGCGGAGCACCACGTCGGCGAGCATCGCGCAGGCGTCGATCAGGTGCTCGCAGGTATCCAGGATGATGAGCATCCGCTTGCCGCGCAGGTAGTCTACGAGCGCGGCCAGCGGCGCCTGGCCGGCCGGCACGGCCAGGCCCAGCGCGCCCGCCACGGTATCCGCCAGCAGGTCGGCGTCCCGTAGCCCGGACAGCTGGACCATGCACACGCCGTCGGCGAACGCCGCGCGCTGCTCGCGGGCGACCCGTACCGCGATGCGCGTCTTCCCCACTCCGCCGGGCCCGGTCAGCGTCACCAGCCTGCTGTGGCCCAGCGCCCCTCGTATTTCGGCAGCCTCCGCTGCCCGCCCGAAGAACCTCGTGGTCTCCGCGGGCAGCCTTCCCCCGTGCGTTACCAATTGTTCGACCCTTCCCCCGGTCTCCGACAGTAACGCACCGGTCGCTCCGTGTCCGCACATTCGCGACGTCCCCTACGTCCCGCACCACGTCTTACCAGGTCACAACTTCAGTCCCCGTGACCCGCCAAGTCCACCATCCGACTCGGTACATAACTGCCGTGTTCATCATAAACGTAATAGTTGCGCGAGGAGAACGGTTCAGAACCCTCAGTGACGCGCGGCAGGAGCATCACCAACCACTGCTCCAGGGGCCGGCAACCGTAATGACCCACCGGGAAATAGATGGACGCCGAACGCGTTAGATATCACGGTGATCGCGCGAGGGGGGCGATAAACCCAGTGGGCTCCTCAGCCGGGCCCGGCAGCGGGGGGGGGGGGGGGGGGGGGGG
>JAFMRC010000241.1:2423-8459 GCA_017354375.1 Nocardiopsaceae bacterium
CGGTACGCGCACCGCTGCCGTGAACTGCCGATTTCCCTGCGGGGTCCACTGACGCACGACGCCCGCGGGTAACCCCCATCCACGTGCGGTCACCAGGTCACGGCAGATCTCGTTCAAGGAAGTCGGAAAACTCGGCAATGCCCATCAGCCCGCAGCTCACGCTGGTGCGTCGGCACACCCAGCCGACCGCCATCTACATCGCCCGGCTAACCGCCACGGCGACGGCCGCGTACCTGCTCGCCCTGTACCTCCCCGGGGACGGCCCGTCCCCCCCGGTACTCGCCCCGCTGACCGCGCTGCTCGTGCTGCAGGCCAGCCTGTACCAGACCATCCGGACCGGGATCCGGAAGGTTGTGGCCGTCACCGCGGGCGTAGCGGTCGCGGTGACTCTGTCCGCATTCGTGGGCTTCAACTGGTGGCTGCTCGGCCTGCTGACCGCCGGAACGCTGCTCATCGGGTACGTGCTCAAGCTCGGCGACGAGAAGCTGGACGTGCCGATGAGCGCCATCTTGATCTTCTCCACCGCCGGCATCCACGCCGCCGCCACCGGGCGCCTCATCGATACCCTGGCCGGCACCGCGGCCGGGCTGGCCGGCGGCCTCATCTTCGCGCCGCTGCGGGTGCAGACCGCCAGGGAAGCGGTCGGCGACCTCGCCGGGCGGCTGGCCGTGCTGCTGGACCGGATGGCCACCGACCTCGGCGACGAGCCCGACCCGAACCAGGTCGGCGGATGGCTTGATGAGGCCCGCCAGCTGCGCCGCGAGATCGAGCGGGTCGACGACACGCTCCGCCAGGCCGAGGACAGCGCCCGCCTCAACCCGCGCATACTCGCCCAGGCCAGCCTGCCGCCGGGCACCTCCAGGACGCTGCGCGGCGGCCTGGAGACCCTGGAGTACGCGTCGCTGTCGCTGCGGTTCCTGGCGAATTCGGTGATCGACGCCACCCAGGCGGCCGGGGACAGCCCGGTCCGGGACGCCGACACCCGGGCCCACCTGGCGGCGGTCCTCACCATGCTCGCCGCCGCGGTCCGGACCTACGGCCGGCTGGTGCGGACGCTGCCGTACGGAAGCGAGGCCGTGAAGTCCGCGCTCACCGCGGAACTCGACGCGGCGCGGAACCTGCAGAGCCAGCTGGCCCGGCACCTCGAGCCGCGGGCCTCGGCCGACGGCGGCTACTCCGAATGGCCGGTGCGCGGTGAGATCCTGTGCCACGTGGACCGGCTGCGCTCCGACCTCGCCACGGGCACGTCCCCGCAGGTCCTCCCGCCCCCGCTGCGCCGGCCACGGCCGCTGGCCCGCATCGCGCCGCGACTCCGCCCCGCCACCACTCCGGGCACGCGCACCGTGCGCCCGCTCCGTGTGTACCTGGAGCGGGCGTCTCAGCCCACGTCCTGGACCTCCGCCCACAGCCCGCGGAAGGCGCGGGACGCCGCGCTGCGCGGCGCGAAGGCGGTGACCGGGGCTCGTTCGGCCGACATCCTTTCGATGACGGAAAGAGCAGGGACAGCGGTGGCAGCCGCCACCACCCGTTCGGGAAAAATCTCTTGAGTAATCTCGCGGTGCAGTTTCTTGCGGCGATCCACCATCGAGAAGAACGCCACGACATCGGGCCGGTGCCCGTTGAACCCGTCCACGAAGTCGGCGAGCTGCTCCATCGTGCGCACCGACAGCGTCGTCGGTATCAGCGGCACCACGATCACGTCCGCGGCGTGCAGCACGTTCTCCGACACCAGCGAGATGCTCGGCGGGCAGTCGAGGAAGACCGCGTCGTACTCGCCGGCCAGCGGGGCGAGTAGCTCGCCGAGCCTGCGGGCCGGCTTGCCCCCGGGCGAGGATCCGGAACCGCCGCCGCCATTGCTGGCGCCCCTGCCTTTGCTGGCGTTGCTGCCGTTGCTGCCGTTGCTGTCCAGCAGCAGGTCCATGTTCCGGTAGGTGAAGTCCGCGGGGATGAGGTCGAGGTTGCCGAAGTCGGTGCCCTTGATCGCTTCATCGAGGGTGCGCTTGCCGCGGATGAGGGCCTTCCCGCCGCCCTTCACCCGCGGCTTGACGCGGAACATGAAGCTGGCCGCGCCCTGCGGGTCCAGGTCCCACAGCACGGTGCGCAGCCCGTCGGCCGCCGCCAGGCAGGCGAGGTTGACCGCCGCGGTCGTCTTCCCGACGCCGCCCTTGATGTTGTACGTCGCGTAGATCCTCATCCGGCTCCCCCGGATCGGCTTCCTCCGGATCGGGCTCCCCCGCGCAGCAGCGCCGACATCCGCCGTCGTCCGTCCGTCCCGGCGAACGCCACGAACCGCCGCTCGAAGTCGGCGCGGGCGCTCGCCTGCGTCGCGGCCAGGCCCGACGCGATCTCGCCCATCGCCAGCAGCGTCACGGCCGGCGCCTCCCCCGCGGCCTGCATGCTCGTGGCCAGGAGGCGGATCTCGTCAACCTGCACGACGCTGTCCTGGAAGTCCCCGAGGCAGCCCTGCAGCTTCTTGAGGTCGCCGACTACCTTCCCGTAGGCGGCGGGATCGTGCAGCGGTGCGAAGAACTCCAGCGCATACCGCAGCTCCTTGCAGCGCTTGCGCAGGTTATGGAGTGATTCGTGGGGCGAGTCGGGGGTGATCGCGCCCCCGCGCCTGGCCACCTTGACGAACGCCCGGCGGGTGCGGTCCGCGGCCAGGGCTGCGGCCGATATTTCTCCCGAACGGATCGAGGCGCCTGATCCTCGCCCGCCGCCTGCGCCGATCGGGGTGAGGATGTCCCGCCACCGCCGGGTGAGGTCACCGAACCTCGGCGAGCGCAGCCCGCGGGCCAGCGCGCGGAACTCCCGCGCCCTCCGCTCGGCTAGGTAGTTCCGGAACGGCTCCAGATCATCCGGTTTGGCCGCGCGCAGCCGTGCCGTCATGTCCTCGAAGCCGAGCAGGTGCACGTCCAGGTCCCTGGTGGGCGTGGTCAGGTCGCCTAGCCACTTGAATTCGGCCGCCGCCCACTCGATGTCCCGCGGCGTGGCCCGGCGGGGGGCGGTCCTGGCTCTGGTTCCGGGGCCGGTTCCGGTTTCGGTTTCGGCGAGCGCGTCGCCGAACAGCTTCAGCGCCGTCCGGCTGCGCCGCACCGCCACCCGGAAGTCGTGCAGGAACTCCGTGTCGATGTCCCGCAGTACCCCGTTGGTATTGGCCTCCAGCGTGTCGAGCAGCCGGAGCAGTATGACCGCGACGGCCTGGGAGGCGGGCATGGTCGCGGTGACCGGGGCGTCGACCTTGCCGCTGTAGTCGGCTGGCGCCGCGCCCAGCGCGGCGAGGGCATCCTCAAGCAGGGTGCCCTCGGCCTTCGTGACGCCCTCGGTCCCTTCGAGGAGGCGGGCGGCGCGGCGGGCCTGGCCGGGGTAACCGCGGACCGGCTGGATCGTGAAGCGCGGGGCGAGCCGACTGCGCTGCCTGCCCGATTGCCGGCCTGCGGACAGCGCCGGCCGCTCGACGACCAGGCGCGCGACGGTCTTGGCGTCGGCGTTGAGCAGCCTGCTGACGGCGGTGGACTGGATGACGGTGGCCACCGGGAGCAGGGCGCGGGGCGCGATGACCTTGCCGACCCGGATGGCGACGATGCCCGGCGGGATGTCGCATGCGTGATGCGGGCGGGACGACTGCCAGCCGGTCACCGGCTGCACGAGTACCTCGGAAGCCGAGGAATTGCGGTTCGCCGCTGCCGCTCCGGCGCGCGCCGCACTGGCATTCGTCGCGCTGGCCTGCGTAGCTCCGGCCTGCGCCGCGCTGGCCTGCGTGGCGCTGGTGAGCCGGAGTTCACCGCCGCGGCGGCCGGGCACGTACTCGAGCAGCAGCCCGGCGCGGAAAAGCCGCCAGTCGTAGGTGTCGAACCAGGTGCGACGCTCGGTTCCCCTGGGCGCGGTCCGGTCGGGCACGACGGTGAAGCCCTGCCCGAGCGCCGCCGTGACCGCCGCCACGACGCCGCCCCACTCGTCGCGCTCGCCGACGGCCGGGTTGCCGGCGGCCGTATCGTCGGCGGCGGCTGTATCGTCGGCGACCGGGTCGCGGTCCGGCGAAGCTTTGAAGCTTGCCAGGTCAGGCGTCACGCCAGCACTCCTTTTCCCTGGCAGCGAGGTACCCGTCTATTTAACCTCGCGTTTCTCGCGCTAGCAAAGTAGCGTCCACCCGTAGTTAACCTACTGTTAACGACAGGGTAAGGCCGCCGCAGTCAGCGGAACTCAGCCTTGGCGCTCCTGTTGGCCGTTGGCCGACAGGATCTTCGAAATACCCGCGGGGGTATCCTCCCGGGCCGCGATCACGCCCGCGTGGAGGATAGGTGCTCTCCCTGCTCACATATCCTCCACGCGGAGCCCTATCGCCCCGGCACGCCCGCCCGGCACGCCCGCCGCTACCCCTGGCGTACCACCACAAAACTGGACATTCACCCCGCCCCGGCCCCGCATACCCAGCGCGTACACGATTCCGCGGCAGCAATGGCGGCAGCGCGTACACAAGGCGGTCCCCCGCCACGGGGTACGCGGCGGGGGACCGGGAGGCCTCGCGTGAAGTTATCGATCAGTAACGGGGGTACTGGGTGGGGCTGGAGGTGCCTGGGTACTGGGTGGGCGCACCCGGGTACTGAGAGGGGGCACCCGGATACTGGGAGGCGGCGCCCGGGTACTGGGCCGCACCTGGGTACTGGGAGGGAGCGCCTGGGTACTGGCTAGAAGTACCGGAGCCCTTGGCCTTGAAGATGGTAAAGATCGCCAGGCCGAGGGCCGCGATGCCGAAGATCAAGTCGAGCCAGGTGCCCGCTCCCCAGCCGACGCTGATCTTCAAGGCACCCGACTCCGATGGCGGGCTCGGGATCTTGAAGATCGCGACGATGACGAGAACCAGCTGCACGACCGTGAGGCCGATCATCGCGATTGGATGCAACATGGGCGTATTCGAGAGCGCGGGGATGGCGGCGCGCAGGGCGATGTACAGGATGATCACCAACGCCACCGCGAAGGCCCCCCACAGCCAGCCATGGATCATCGGCACGTCGCTGCTGGTGCCGCTGTAGGACTTGCTCTGGGACCTGCCACCCTCGCTCGCGGTTACGACGATCCAGGGGAGGAAGACGCCGATCAGCACGATCAGGGCGGACCCGGCCACCGACCAGTCAATCCACGTCAGCCGACCCGCGATGCCGCCCGTGCCGGCCCCCATTTGCTGCGGGTAACCGTACCCGCCCTGCTGGCCGTAACCAGACTGCTGCTGACCATAGGGAACCAGCTGGCCACCCTGGCCGCCATAACCACTCTGAGCCTGCTGGCCATAGGCAGACTGCTGACCGTAACCAGACTGAGGCTGCTGGCCATAGCCGGACTGCTGCTGACCATAACCACCCTGAGCCTGCTGGCCGTAACCAGACTGCTGACCATAGGCAGACTGCTGACCGTAACCAGACTGCTGGCCACCCGCGGCCTGCTGGCCGCCGTAGCCAGGCTGGCCGCCATAACCACCCTGAGCCTGCTGGCCACCATAACCAGACTGCTGACCATAGGCAGACTGCTGACCACCGCCGGATTGCTGGCCACCGTACCCGCTCTGTGACTGCTGGCCACCAGAACCGCCCGCAGACGGCTGGAACGTAGGTGCCTGGCTCGCGGCACCCGGGCTGAGCCGGTTCCCGCAGCGGGGGCAGAACGTCGCGTTCTGCTCCACCGGCCCCTGGCACTGCGGACAGTTCATATGCTAAGCCTCCCACGTCTGATGATAACGCCGTTCATTTCATCACGGCGACGCACCGGTCGGCAGTTATTCAGGTGCATGGTTTTATCTCCATTTGATCCCCGTTGTGTCTCCGCAGAGCCCTCCGCCCGCCATGCGGTGCTGGAGTACACGGTTCATGCCCGGCCGACCGCGAGAGCCGCGCCCGAACCCGGGTACCAGCGCATCCTACTTGAGCGCGAGGTATGGGATAAACCTGGCATCCGCCCGGGAACTGGCCAGGTAACGCCGGTTTCCGCCAGGACGTCCGCGGGACGCGGCATGCCCGACTGGGTACCGGGACGCGTCGCGGCGGT
>JAFMRC010000242.1 GCA_017354375.1 Nocardiopsaceae bacterium
CGCCGGTCGCGAGCAGGACCGACAGGGCGTCCCGCAGCGTCGCCCCGGAATCCACCTCGGGCGGCGCCCCGGCCCCCGGGCCTGCCGCCCCGGCCCCCGAGCGCGCTCCGGGGGTCTTCTCCGAGGCGGTTCCGGCCTCCGAGGCGGTTCCGGGCTCCGAGCTGGTTCCAGGTCGCCACGAGGTGACGAGACTCCCCGCGGTGCGCAGCGCCAGCCGCTTGAGCCCGCGATCCGCGCCGACGAGGTTCGCGACGAAATCGTCGGCGGGACTGGCGAGCAACTCGTCCGGAGGCGCGTACTGCGCGAGGACGCCGCCTTCGCGGAAGACCGCGATGCGGTCGGCCATCTTCAGCGCCTCGTCGATGTCGTGGGTGACGAAGATGACGGTCTTGCCCAGCTCGCGGTGGAGGCGGAGGAACTCGTCCTGCACCCGGGACCGGGTGATGTGGTCAAGCGCGCCGAAGGGCTCGTCCATCAGCATCAGCGGCGGATCGACGGCGAGCGCCCTGGCCAGGCCGACCCGCTGCCGCTGGCCCCCGGAAAGCTGCGCCGGGTACCGTCGGCCCATGTCCGCGGCCGGGTGGAGGTTCACCAGCTCAAGCAGCTGCGCCGTCCGCTCCCTGATCCGGCTCTTCGGCCAGCCGAGCAGCCGGGGAACCACGGCTATGTTCTCCGCCACGGTCATGTGAGGGAACAGGCCGACCTCCTGGATGACGTACCCGATGCCCCGGCGGAGATCGACGGGATCGCTGTCGCGCACGCTGCGGCCGCCGATGAGAACGTCGCCCTCGGTCGGCTCGACCAGCCGGTTGACCAGCTTCATCGTGGTGGTCTTGCCGCCTCCTGACGGGCCGACGAGGCAGCAGATCTGCCCAGGCTCAATCCGGAGGGAGAGATCGGAGACCGCCGCCTGGGCCTGCCCGGGAAAGCGCTTCGTGACATGCGCGAACTCGATGTCGACGCCACGCGGCACGGGTGGCTCGCTCACGGGCGACGCGCCCGCAGACGACTCGTCCCCAGGTGCCCTACCGGCACCCGGCCACCCCGCAGGCGTTCATCCCGCACCCGGCCCCCCCGCGCCCGGCCATCCCACGCCCGCCGATTTCGGACGTATAGAACATATCGGGTATAAGAAACAACCGAGTTAATCGGAGGCATGTTGCTTATTATGCGCCTTAAGGCGTAATGAGCAACAGCCGTGCCAGCCCAGGCGGCGGGAGATCCCGGCCGGGGCGAAGGCGCCCCCGTCGGCCAAGGCGCTCAAATACGCAATCGAGCGTGCCCTGGCGCCATCAAATGCGCATTCGAGCGCGCTGCGCCGCTTCGAGCGCTGCGCCGCTGTATTGTAGGGTCGCGTGCGATACCAGTTCTCGCGTCTTACGGTCGGCCCCGTGCTGAACGCGCTCGCGCTCGGACGGTTGACGGTGACCGGCCTGGAGCATGTCCCCGAGACCGGGTCGGCCATCCTGGCATCCAATCACCTGTCGCTGATCGATTCCTTCTACCTGCCGCTGGTGGTCTCCCGGCCGGTGGTGTTCCCGGCGAAGGCCGAGTACTTCGCGCCCAAGAACCTCGCCGGCCACCTGTTCGCGGCCTACCTGAAGTCCACCAACCAGCTGCGGATCGACAGGGGCGGCGCCAGGTCCGCGTACGCGACGCTGGACGCGGCGGTGGAGATCCTGCGGCAGGGCGAACTGTTCGGCTTCTACCCGGAGGGAACCCGGTCGCCGGACGGCAGGCTGTACCGGGGCCGTTCGGGGATCGGGTACCTGGCGCTGCGGTCGGGGGCGCCGGTGCTGCCGGTAGCGATGCTCGGCACCAGGAAGATGCTGCCTCCCGGGGCGTGGCTGCCGAGGCCCACGCGGGTCGAGATCAGGATCGGCGAGCCGATGGGATTCGGGCACCTGGCGAACGACCCGCCGGCGAAGGCGCGGCGCGTGATCGCCGAGCAGGTGACCGCGGCCATCGGGGAACTGTCCGGGCAGGAGTACGTACACGAGTACGCCTCCGACGCCAAGGCCCGCCTCATAGGTTGACTCGCGTCACGTCGCACGTCAGTATCGTTTTCAACAGCTTTCAACAGATATGCGACATGACCTATGCGACCTCACCGGCTGGCCCGCCCCGCTGCCATTGTCACGACGCTGACAGCCATCGCGGGCCTGGTGACCGGGGTCGGCCTGGCCCCGGCCGCCGCGGCATCAGGCTCGCCGCGGACGGTGACGAGCCCGGCGTCCCTGGTCAATCCGCTAATCGGCACGGGTACAGACACGTCGGCCAACGGGGCGGCAGGAGGCATCGCCGGCGGGGGAGACACGTTCCCGGGTCCGGACATGCCCTTCGGGATGATCCAGTGGAGTCCGGACACCAGCCCGCAACGGCAGAACGCCGGCGGCTACTGGTACGACTCAAGCCAGACGACCGGATTCAGCCTGGACCACCTCAGCGGGGCGGGCTGCCCCGTCTATGGCGATGTGCCGATCCTTCCCATGGTGGGCGCGGTCCCGGCTGATCCCACCGCGGCAACCGCGGACTTCTCGCATGGCAGCGAGACGGCGAAGGCCGGCTACTACGCCGTGACCACGACCTCACCGGACTCCGCGTCCAACCCGGTCACCACCGCGTTGACCACGACGACCCGGGCCGGCATCGCCCGCTTCGGGTTCCCCGCGTCCACCCAGTCGAACCTGTTGCTCAAGGTGGCCGACAGCGACGTGAAGGTCGTCAACGGCCAGGTCCAGTACCAGAAGGTGGACGGCACCACCGCACGGGTCATCAGCAGCGACGAGGTGAGCGGGTCAGTCACCGCCGGCCATTTCTGCGACATCGGTGATTCTGGCCAGCGGGACTACACACTGCACTTCGACATCCGGTTCAGCCAGCCGTTCACGGCGAGCAGCACCTGGGCGGGCGGTCCCGGGGGCGACCCGGGCGGCGTCGCGCTGACCTTCGACACGACCCGGAACCGCACCGTCGTCGCCAAGGTGGGCATCTCCTACACCAGTGACGCCAACGCGGCGGCCAACCTCAACGCGGAGATCCCCGGCTGGGACTTCGATGCCGTCCATGCGGCCAACGTGCGGGCGTGGAACGCGATCCTCGGCCGGATCGAGATCAGCGGCGGCAGCGCGGAGCAGCGGACCGTCTTCTACACCGCGCTCTACCACGCGCTGCTCGACCCGCACGTGTTCAGCGACGTCAATGGCCAGTACGAGGGAATGGACGGCAAGGTGCACACGGTGCCGCCCGGTCACGAGCAGTACGCCGACTTTTCCGGGTGGGACATCTACCGTAACCAGGTCCAGCTGGCGTCGTTGGTCGCTCCGCACCAGGCGAGCGACATCGTGCAATCCATGCTCAATGACTACGACCAGGACGGGATGCTGCCCAAGTGGTCGAACGCCAACGGCGAGAGCTACGAGATGGTGGGCGACTCGGCGGATCCGATCATCGCCGGCGCGTACGCGTTCGGCGCCCGCGACTTCGACACCGGCAACGCGCTGCGGGCGATGATCGACGAGGCCACCAAGCCCAGCAAGATCCGTCCGGGCCAGTCGACGCTTGACCAGTATGGCTACCTGCCCTATGACCTGACATACGGCTGCTGCAACTTCAACGCTTCCGTCTCGACCCAGCTCGAGTACGACAGCGACGACTACGCGATCGCGGCGTTCGCTAAGGCACTGCACCGCCAGGACGTCTACGACACGTTCGCCGCCCGCGCGCAGAGCTGGCAGAACACGTTCGATCCCGCCACCGGGTACGTGCGGGCCAAGCTGGCCAGCGGCCAGTGGGTGCCCGGCTTCACGCCCAGCACCTCAACCGGCATGGTCGAGGGCAGCGCTGCCGAGTACACGACAATGGTGCCGTTCAACGTGCGTGCCCTGATCGCGGCCCGCGGCGGCGATGAGGCCTGGCGTGACTACCTGGACAGCCTGACCTCCAACCTCGTGGATCCGGGACCGGACAACGCCCAGCTATCCAACGAGCCCAGCCTCGACATCCCCTGGGAGTACAACAACGCCGGCGCGCCGTGGAAGACCCAGCAGGTGGTGCGCCAGGCGCAGGCCGAGCTGTTCCTGGACGCCCCCGCCGGACTGCCCGGGAACGACGACCTGGGCACGATGAGCGCCTGGTACGTCTGGTCATCGCTGGGCCTGTACCCGGAGACACCCGGCACCAGCACCCTGAGCATCGGCAGCCCGGCCTTCCCCCATGCCGTGATCCACCTGGCCAGCGGCCGCGATATCACCATCGACGCGCCAAACGCGGCCCCCCGCGCGCCATACGTGCACGGCCTGCGGCTCAATGGCGATGACTGGCCCAAGACCTACCTCGCCGGCGATCAGTACCAGGACGGCGCAGCTCTCGCCTTCGACCTTGGCGCCAGCCCGGACACCTCCTGGGGCACCGGGCCGGGCGCGGCACCCCCATCCGACAGCACCGGCGAGGCACCCGCCATCCCGTACCTGCCGAGCAGTCAGGTCGCCGTCCAGGCCGGCCAGAGCGCCGCCGTCACCCTAGCCGCGCGGAATGTCACCGGCAGGCCCATCAACGCCACGGCTACCGCTGTCCCGCCGGCGGGCATCACGGTCACGCCCAGCCCTGTCCCGCTCCCGCCATCTCCGGGCAGCGACACGCAGCAGGCCACGCTGACCGTCGCGGTCGCCGCCGGAACCCCGGCGGGCACCTACGACCTCCCGATCACCGTCGGCGCCGCCGGATACACCGGGCACGCCACCGTCACCCTCGCGGTGTCAGTGCCGTAGCTATTGCCCCGGCGAAGCTACTGCCCCGGCGTCAACGGCGCGTTGCTACGGTCCCGGCCGTAGCAACGGCACTTCCATTCGGGCCGATCCATCGTCGGCTGGGGTGAGAGTGACGGGAGTGCCAGGGGGGAGGGTGAGGCGGCGGTCTGCGTTCCCGCCGTTGACCGCGATCGCGACCAGGCCGGAACTGTCGGGGTAGGCAACCATTTCGCCCTGCGGGACGTCGCCGAAGGTACGGCCGAACGGCACGATCAGGTCGATTGGTCGCGTAATCGCCTCAGATGGTGATATATCGGATATATCAGAGGGAAGCGACGTCGGCTGGTCCCCTGAGGGGGCAGATGCCACTGAGGTATCCGGAGCAGGAGATGCTGGCTGGACGGACGATGCTGACTGAGCAGGTGATGCTGCCCGGAAACGCAGCCGGATTGTCTCGCCCGCGGATGCGCCCACCGCCGCCGCGTCGGCGGCGGTGATGGATAGTTGCACGTTGCCGAACCGGTCCACGGTCAGCACCTCGCCCGAGGCGGTTGAGCCCGAGACCCGGCTGCCGGGGCGGGGCAGCGTCACCAGGTCGCTGACGTCCAGTGGCGAGCCCGCCGCGTCGAACGGGGTGCCCGCCGCCAGGTGCGCCCCGGCCGGCATGAAGATGTCCCTGCCGTGGAACGTCGCGGGCACCGTGTCGTCCAGCCACAGCTCCCTGTTGGTCAGGCTCACCGCCGCGACAGCGCCACCGGATGACTCAACGGCCCACGACAGCAGGCCATTGTCCGGTCCGACGAACACGGAGCCGCTGGCCGAGGCTACCGCGATCCCGCGTCGGCTGGTGCCCACCCCCGGATCGACCACGGCGACATGCACCGCCCTCGGCAGGTACGGGACGGCCTGCGTGAGAACTGCCGCCCCTCGGCGTATGTCGCCAGGCGGCACTAGGTGTGTAATGTCGATGATGCGGGCATTTGGGGCGATCTGGAAGCCGACCCCGTGGCAGGCCGCCACGAACCCGTCCTCCAGCCCGTAATCGGTGAGGAACGTGAGACAGTGAAACGAGGCCACGGGAGACGAGGCTAGCGGCGCTTCGCGCGGAAGGCGGAAGGGAGGCGGTCAGTGGCCGGACTGACCGAGCGCGACATGCGAGTGCTCGCCTTCGAACGGGGCACCTGGCGCTCGCCCGGCGCCAAGGAACAGGCCATCGCCGACGCCCTCGGCATGCCGTCCACCAGGTATTACCAGCTCCTGAACGAGCTGATCGACAGCCCCGAGGCGCTCAAGTTCGACCCCGTGCTGGTGAAGCGGCTGCGGGCGCAGCGAGCGCGGCGGCGGCGCATGCGCTCGGCTCAGCCCGGCACCGGCTCCAGGTGATAACAGCAACAGGATTGGGTGCCGTGTGGCAGTTAGCTGGGCGTCACGCATCTGAAACCTCTTCTTCCGCAGGTTCCCCCTGTCCCTCGGCTGCGCCTGTTGTCCCTGCAGTGACCTGCGGCGGGGTCGCGACACGCCGACATTACGGAGGAATTGACGTTCGTCGTCCGTCCTCTGAGTATTTTCTGAACCTATTCCGGTCGCTTGCGACTTCGGTACCTGTGCCGAATGATAATCCTGAAAGACAGAATGGTCGCTAATGTCGGCTATGCGGAGAGCTCGGCAGGCCCATGTCACGAATAGGCAAGGAGAATATTTCGATGCGCAAAGCACTCGTTACGACGACCTGTGCCCTGACGGCTTTCGGGGCGGCGCTGTCCATCCCCGACATCCCTGCGTCAGCTGCCGCACAGCCGGCTACATCGCAAGCAGCTCCCCAGTTCGACTACTGCAACCAGACCGGAACCGTCAAGAATTTGCATGAGCATAGCGGGACGTCCTGGGGAATGCCCACTACATACGGATCATTCTCACTCGTCAATTCCAGTGGCACATTCAATTACAACATCAACATGCGGGCCGACGGCGAGCTTACTGTTGTCCATTATGGCACCCTGGCCAATGGGGCCACGGCCCATGTCGCAGACTGCGTGGCCACCACTGGGGGGCATCTTGCGAAGGATATCTACATGGGGGGTTAGCTGGGATCTCCTTACCAGGGGATCTGCAGGCACCGTCAGACGGCTTGTTCGCCCGTGGTAACACGAGAGCATGACGGAGATTCATGAGCAACTCGCGGTAGCTGCCCGGGAGGCCGGGCGGCTTGCCCGCGGCGTGGACCCGGCGCAGCTCGCCGACCCCACGCCATGCCCGGACTACGACGTCCGCGCGCTGACCACCCACCTAATGCAGGAAATCGTCCTGCACAGCTGGGACCTGGCGATGGCGACCGGGCAGACGCCGAACTTCCCTGACGAGATCGCGGCCACCGTGGCGCGTCGGCTGGATCAGGAGAGAGACGCCGATGCGACCAGCGATTGGTATATAAAGCCGATACGGACAGCAAGCAATACTCCGCTGGACCGCGCGGTCGCCAAGTCCGGACGCGACCCGCGCTGGCGTCTGCGGAACGGATGCTCGTAGCGCTGAGCGCCCGGCCGTCGGCCGGCCGTCGGTTCCAGTTCAGCGCAAGGCCGCCGGCACCCGCGACCCGATGCACCTCGCCGCCAAGGGCATCATGTACCTGTGACTGAGGAAAGCTGGAAGATCGCAGCGTCCGCCGGAGGGCGGGCCGGGTTGGAAGCCATCGTGGCGGATCCGGCTCGCGCGCTGATCGCCTCCGATTTCGACGGGACGCTGGCCGCGATCGTGCCCGAGCCGGCCGACGCGAGGGGTTACCCCGGCGCGGCCCGCGCCCTCGCGGCGCTGGCCAGGACCGTCGGCACCGTCGCCATCATCACCGGCAGGCCCGCGGGCGACGCGGTCACGCTCGGTGGATTCGGGGACGTCGGCGGCCTCATCGTCCTCGGCCACTACGGCGCCGAGCGCTGGCAGGACGGCCAGATCGCCGCGGCGCCCGAGCCGGATGGGGTCGCGGCCGTCCGCGCCATCCTCCCTGGGACGCTTGCCGCGGCCGGGGCGGCCGACGGCACCCGGATCGAGGACAAGGGCACCGCGCTCGCCGTGCACACGCGGCAGGCCGCCGACCCGCAGGGGGAGCTCGAAAGGCTCAGGGAACCGGTCGAGAGCCTCGCGGCGAGCAACGGGCTCGGGGTGGAACCGGGAAGGTTTGTCCTGGAGATCAGGCCCGATGGCACCGACAAGGGTGCCGCGCTGCGGCAGCTGGCGCGCGAGCGCGGCGCCACGTCCGTCCTGTTCTGCGGTGACGACCTAGGCGACCTCGCCGCGTTCGCCGCTATCCGCGAGCTGCGCGCCGAGGGGATGCCTGGGTGCGCCGTCGCCAGCCGCAGCCCGGAAACTCCCCAGGTCGCGACGGCCGCCGACCTCGTCGTTGACGGCCCGGCGGGCGTCGTTGAACTGCTGTCCACGCTGGCGGACCTGTCCAGCCGGCCCGCGGAGTAGACGGCGCGGTCAGCTGGTGCTGAGCAGGCGCCACTACCCGTTATGGATAAAGGGTTTTGAGGACCGGCGGCCAATCACGTCCGCGTGGAGGATAAGTGCTCTCCGGGACTCGTCGTTTATTTATTTGCGCTTGTCCGGTTTGGTGCGTGACTTCCGTGCCAGGATGGGTTAATGGCGATCAGCGATATCGACGAGGCGGCGCTCGCGGCGAAGTTCGAGGT
>JAFMRC010000243.1 GCA_017354375.1 Nocardiopsaceae bacterium
TCGCGGAGCGGCGGCGAGCGTCGCGAAGCCGCCCATCGCGGACGCGGCCGGCCGTCGCGCTGGCGGGGCGTCGCGCTCGATTTCCGTTACCGCTTCGGCCAGGAAGCTCTCTGGGACCGGGAAAAGCGCGGCGATCTCCGCGGCGAGCTGCGCCGCCTTCGTCCAGTCGAGCGGCAGCAGCATGGTCATCTGCGGCAGGAAGACCGCCAGCCGCACACAGGCGAGGCTGTAGGCGTCCACGCCGAACCCGGTGCGGTTCCGGGGCGCCATGAACCCGGGGTTGGCGACGGTCAGCCGGCGCTCATCGCCGGCGTCGGCGGCCGCTTCGAAGTCGATGAAGGCCATGGTGCCGTCCGGCCGGGCCATGATGTTGTGCGGGTGCAGGTCGTTGAAGACGACACCACGCGAATGCATCAGCTCCGCGGCACGCTCGGTTTCCGCGCAAGCCCGCAGCGCCCACGAGGTGAAATCGGCGAGTGATTCCGGGTCGGGGTCCGGCTTGGCGAGCGGATAACGATCGGCGATGGCGTTGTAAAACGAGCCTCCATCGATGAATTCCTCGACCAGGAAGTGATGGTCATCGACCTGGAAATAGGCGAGCGCTTCCGGCGCGATTCCCAGACCGGATAGCCGCCGCATGAGATCGTATTCCCGGTGCAACCGGGCGACGGCGTCCGACCCGTCGCCAGCTAGGCCCGCGTGCGGTCGCGCTTCCTTGAGGATCACTTTGCGGCCGTCCCGCTTATCGGTGCCGACGTAGACGCCGCCGCCGTTGGAGAAATGCAGCGCGCTTGTGACATCGTAATCCAGGTTCGCGATCGCGATCGAGTTGCGCGCGGCGAGGTGCGGGGCGAGGAAATCCGGAATGGTAATCCAGTCCGGCACCGAGAAAACCGGTGATCGCACGTCGGGCACGAGTTCGCCGGCCGGGTTCTCGATCGCGGGCACCGGCTCGCCGTTAGAGTCGGTGCACTGCCGTAGGGTGAAGCCCCCGTAGCGGACGTAAAGCGGGCCGGCGCCATACCGGAGGTCGCTGAGGATGTACGGCCCGGCCGCACCACCGAGCCGCGCGTCCAGCTCGCGCAGGACGCGCTCGCAGGCCGCTTCGTCCGCCGGGTAGATGGTGGCGGCCTTCCCGCTGGCGTCCCGTGCCGCGTATTTCGCGTTACGCATCCGAATGCCAGCCGACGAGCCAATTATCTTGAACGAAATCTCCCGCGGAACGCAATATTCCCATACCCGGGTAAGTGTTTCGTGAGCGTTTTCCTCGCACGCGGACACGTGAATCTTCCAGCCCTGGTGCGGAAGCGGATAATTGGGTGCGATGAAATTCATCCAGTCGCCGTGCGGCCTACGCCGCCAGCCGCGCGGCAGGGGGCGCCGGACGACTGGGAAGCATGAATGGCGATCGTCATGCCGCGGAGAATCATAGAACAGCGGATGCGTCACGCAGTAATCCTGATACTGCTTATCCACGATCTCCCCCGCGCTCTAGATTCCAGCAATACGCAGAATCATGACATCGTTCCGGGTGCATGGCCTAGTGACTTCTGTCATCGATTCGATAGCCCTGGACGCTGGTTTCCGCCCGGCTTTCTGCGCCGAAAACGGGCATGTCCGGATATCGTCGCTGCCTTGTGGCGAGTCAAGTAGCGTGCGCCGGGTAGCGCGGGCCGGGTAGCTAAAGCCAGCCGGATTCGGCGGCGGTCCGCACCGCGCCGAGCCGGTTGCGGGCGCCGGTCTTGGCGATGGCGCGGGACAGGTAGTTGCGTACCGTGCCATCCGACAGGCATAGCGCGGCGGCGATCTCCGCGGTTGTGGCACCGCCCTCTGCCGCGCGCAGCACGTCCGCCTCCCGTGGCGTCAGCGGTGAGGAGGTGCTGTCCGGCTGCCGTGAGCCGAACACCTTGCCGCCGGCGGCCAGCCGCCGGACCGCGGCGATCAGCTCATCGGCGGGCGAGTCGCAGGCAAGGAAGCCACGCACGCCCGCGGCGGCCGCTCGGCGCAGGTCGCGGCGCTGCCAATCGGGGCTGAGGATCGCGTACTGGCATTCCGGTGCCGCCTGCTTGGCCGCCGCCGCCACGGCGATCCAGCCGCGGATACCCCCGTCCGCGGGGAAGAACGCGGACAGCAGTGCCACGTCGGGCCGCAGCGTGCGGGCGGCCGAGACGGCCTCGGTGCCGCTGCGCGCCGTGGCCACGAGCTCGATGTCGGGTTCCCGGCTGAGGATCGCGACCAGCCCCTCCCTGGGCAGGGCGGTCGGTTCGGCGACGAGCGTGCGGATCACCAATGAGCTCCTTCCGTACCCGCGGTCCGGCGGTCGTGGGCCGGGAGCGGCGATTAGTGATTGATGCATTACAAAAGGTAGTTACCATAGGGGATCTGGTGCGTAACCTCGGCTTCCCGTTAGAGACGGTCGGATGCTGGGACAGTCGCCACGATCCGTTCGGAATAAGGACGGGTAATCGCCGCGACCCGCATCGCCGCGCGCGCGTCCCATGCCGGTACCGAGTCCCATGCCGGTACCGAACGGATACTTGCGGCTGTTTATCCCCATATATTCCTGCCCCCGAGTGGTGAGGCGGAAAAATACCACGATCCCTTCATGATCGCAAGTCACTATCCACAGGCCATGGACAAATCGGGCGCGTTATCCACAGGTTTCAGAAGGGTCTTCCGGCGGGGGCGGGCCGTCGCGCACCGTGGAAGAGCGCCGGCGAGGGCCGGGCGCGACCACGTAAGGAGGATGACGATGAGCAACCCGACGTACGTCAAGCTGACCGGGTGGGTGACCAAGGATCCGCAGTTGCGGAGGACGAATGGCGACCAGACGCCTGTTTGCACGATCAGGATGGGTACGGCGAGCCGGTGGCTGGACAGGGCCACGGGGGAGTGGCGCGAGGGCGAGGCCTCGTACTTCGATGTGGTGTGCTGGCGCAGCCTCGCGGTGAACGTCGCCGCGTCCCTGCGCAAGGGACACATGGCAACGGTGCATGGCACCATCCGCACCAGGGCCTGGACCGACCGGGACGGCAACTCCCGGGTCGGCCTGGAGATCACCGCCAACTCGGTGGGGCATGAGCTAACGTACGGCTGGTCCCACTACAACCGGATGCATCGCGGATCCCCCCGCGCGTCGGAGGAATTCGCGGACGGCGAGGCCAGCCGCGACCTGGTGCCGGCGCCCGGACCGGGGGCCGGACAGGACCCCGTGGCCGGGCAGGACCTGGCGTCCCGGCAGGATCCGGAACCCGGGCGGGATCCGGAATCCGGGCAGGAGCCGGAGCTAGGTCAGGATCCGGGGGCTGGAGAAGATCCGGAACCCGGGCAGCCGGAGCCGAACCCGTTCGATGACTACCGGAACGCGGACGGCAAGCCGCTCGCCGAGCGGGTCTTCGGCACGGGCGACGAGGCCGATTCTGACGCTGCTGGTACTTCTGAGGCGACCGCGGGCGAACCGCGGCTTGAGGAGGCCGCGGTGCCGGTTTAGGTCCAGATAACGCCTCGCATTGGTGTGTCTCTCCTCATCGATGTTCGGTAGGAGCGCCACCGGCAGGGATTAACCGCAGGGGTGCCGCGCCTGGAGGGGCGGCGATGCCGGACAAATTCCCCTACCCGATCCGGGCGCGGCACCCAACATACCGGTTCCGTCCACATCACGCACGTCGTGCATCTATTCTGTTACCTAGCGTGACTCGAAGTTCCGGGCGAGAGCGGGGGCCAGGAAGTCGGAACCGACGGCAGGCGGAGGCATGTCAGCAGTACAGGAGACGATAAGACGCAGGCAGCATGAGGTCTCCCGCATAGTCCGGTGGCCGCGGCACTGGGCGCTGCTCGCGCTGCCGGTTCCCGTAGTTGGTTACATTCTGTCGATGCTGGCCGCGTACGCGGGACTGGCGGGCTGGGAACTATGGCGGACGCCGCTGCGCGGCTGGGACGTTGTGCTGTTCGCGGCGCTGATGACCTGCGGCGCGGTGTGCGTGGAGGCGACCCGCCGCCTGGGGCAGCCGTCCGGCGTATCCCGGGACCTGCTGTCGGCCTGGTGGCTGCCGGTCGTGCTGCTGCTGCCGCCGTTGTACGCGCTGATCGCCCCGGCGCTGCTCGGCCTGTTGCTGTACCTGCGGGTGCGGCGCGGCCCGGTCTACCGCAGGGTATTCAGCTCCGCGGCGCTCGGCCTGGCCGGGGCGTGCGCCTCGATCCTGTTCCGTACGCTGGCCCCGGTCGCCCCGCAGGCGCCGGCCACCGGCTGGCTGATCTACCCCGGTCCGCAGGGCTGGTTCGTCCGCCCGCAGCAGGCCGGAATCGCGGTGTGCTGCGCCGTCGTGTTCGGGGTGCTGAACACGTGCCTGGTCGCGGTCGCCGCGTGGCTCGCCGAGCCCGACGGCCGCCTGGGCGACATGCTGTGGGACCGCGAGCGGATACTGCTCGACCTGACCGAGACGTGCGTTGGCATCCTGGTCACCATCGCGTGTGCGCTCAGCCCGCTGCTGCTGGTCGTGGCCCTGCCCCCGGTGATCCTGCTGCAGCGTAGCCTGATGCACCAGCAGCTGAAGGCCGCGGCCCGCACCGACGCCAAGACCGGGTTGCTGAACGCGGCCACATGGCAGCGCGAGGCCGACGCGGAGATCACCCGCGCGCTGCGCCGCGGCGAGCCGGTCGCCTTGCTGCTCGCGGACGTCGATCACTTCAAGAAGGTCAACGACACGCACGGCCACCTGGTTGGCGACATCGTGCTGCGCGGGCTGGCCAGCGAGCTGCGGCAGCAGGTCCGGGAAGCCGACATCGTCGGTCGTTTCGGCGGCGAGGAGTTCGTGATCCTGCTGTCGAAGACCGCGCCGGGGGAGGCGCTGAGAATCGCCGAGCGGCTCCGGCGTGGCGTCGGCGTGGTCCAGGTGCTGGCGGGGGAGGCGACGATTGGCGTGACGATCTCGATCGGGGCGGCCGTGCTCGGTGTGCATGGCCGGGACCTGCTCGAGCTGCTCGCCGCGGCGGACCTGGCGCTCTACCGTGCCAAGGAGACGGGCCGGGACCGAGTATGCCTATCCGAGCCGACCGACGCGGCGCGTCAGCGATGATGAGGGAACAAGACACCGGCCGGATGCCCCTACGCTGGAGAGCATGCCGGAACTCATCTACCAGTTGCGCGCCGTCCGCAAGGCGTATGGCGAGAAGGTCATCCTTGATGATGTCACGCTGAGCTTCCTGCCCGGAGCCAAGATCGGAGTCGTCGGCCCGAACGGCATGGGGAAGTCCACCCTGCTGAGGATCATGGCGGGGGCCGAGCCGGTGTCGAACGGCGAAGCGCGCTTGATGCCCGGTCATACCGTTGGCCTGCTCGCGCAGGAACCGCAGCTCGACGAGGCGAAGACGGTGCTCGGCAGCGTCGAGGAGGGCGTCGCCGAGACCAAGATGCTGCTTGAGTCCTACAACGAGATCGCCGAGAAGATGGCGATCGACTACACCGACGAGCTCGCGGAGCAGATGGGCAAGCTTCAGGAGCAGATTGAGCACAGGGACGCCTGGGAGCTTGACAGCCAGCTAGAGCAGGCGATGGACGCGCTGCGCTGCCCGGCCCCGGAAACGCCCGTGAGCCAGCTGTCCGGCGGCGAGAGGCGGCGCGTCGCGCTGTGCCGGCTGCTGCTTTCCCAGCCCGACCTGCTGCTGCTGGACGAGCCGACCAACCACCTGGACGCCGAGAGCGTGCAGTGGCTGGAGCAGCACCTGGAGAAGTACCCCGGCACCGTGATCGCCATCACCCACGACCGGTACTTCCTGGACAACGTCGCCCAGTGGATCCTGGAGCTCGACCGCGGCCGCGCCTACCCGTACGAGGGAAACTACTCCACCTACCTGGAGACGAAGGCGGCCCGCATCAAGGTCGAGGGCGCCAAGGACGCCAAGCTCCGCAAGCGCCTCGACGACGAGATCGAATGGGTCCGGTCCAGCCCGCGCGCCCGGCAGGCGAAGTCCCGCGCCCGCCTGCAGCGCTACGACGAGATGGCCGCGGAGGCGGACAAGAACCGCAAGCTCGACTTCGAGGAGATCCAGATCCCGCCTGGCCCGCGCCTGGGCACCCAGGTGGTCGAGGTTAGCGGCCTGACCAAGGGGTTCGGCGACCGGGTGCTGTACGAGAACCTGAGCTTCAGCCTCCCGCCCAACGGCATCGTCGGCGTCCTCGGGCCGAACGGCGTCGGCAAGACCACCCTGTTCAAGATGATCGTCGGCGATGAGAAGCCCGACTCGGGGACGATCGCCGTCGGCGGGACCGTCAGGATCTCCTACGCCGACCAGAACCGCGCCGGCATCGACGCGAAGAAGAACGTCTGGGAGGCGATCTCCGACGGCGAGGCGTTCATCCGCGTCGGGAACGTCGAGATCCCGAGCCGGGCCTACGTCGCCGCGTTCGGTTTCAAGGGATCCGACCAGCAGAAGCCGTCCGGCGTGATGTCCGGCGGCGAGCGGAACCGGATGAACCTGGCCCTCACCCTCAAGCAGGGCGGCAACCTGCTGCTGCTGGACGAGCCGACCAACGACCTCGACGTGGAGACGCTCGCGTCGCTGGAGAACGCCCTGCTCGAATTCCCGGGCTGCGCCGTGATCACCTCGCACGACCGGTGGTTCCTGGACCGGGTCGCCACGCACATCCTCGCGTGGGAAGGCGGCGCGAGCTGGTTCTGGTTCGAGGGCAACTTCGAGGCCTACGAGAAGAACAAGGTCGAGCGGCTCGGCGCCGAGGCCGCCCGCCCGCACCGGGTCACCTACCGCAAGCTGACCCGCGGATAGAGGCCCGGGGAGCGCCCCCCGGCGACCGACCTACAGCTTTGTATGGCGGACGGTTGGATTGAAACGTTTTAGCAGGTGGTTTTGCAACCACTTCGCATACTAAGTTAAGTAGTCAGAATAATGGGATTAGGCTTTTGCCGGAATTTGTGACGTTTTGGGTGGCGGCCAGTCTGCGCGGGAACGGCTGCTCCGCCCCGGGTAAGGCCGGGAGAGCTGTGCGGGTATGGAAGTTCAGGCCGGGGTGATGCCGAGTTCGCCCCGGCCCTCGGTGCCCGGCGTGTTCTCGGGCACGGCGTTGACCAGGCTGTGCGCGGCCATCACCAGGTATTCCCACAGTTGCTGGTCGAGCGCCTCCGGAAGCGCGATCTCGTCAAGCGCCGTGCGCATGTGCCTAAGCCACAGGTCCCGCTCGGTCTCGCCGATGCTGAACCGCGCGTGCCGCATCCGCAACCGGGGGTGCCCGCGCAGCTCATGGTAGGCCTGAGGCCCGCCCCAGTACTGGATGAGGAACAACCGCAGGTGCTCTTCCGCCGGCGCCAGGTCCTTGCCCGGGTAGACCGGGCGGAGCGCCGGATCCGCGGCGACCTCCTGGTAGAACCGGCGGACGAGCCGGGTGAACGTCTCCTCGCCTCCGACGGCCTCGTAGAACGTGCTTGGTTGGTGCGCAGTGTTCTCACTCATGACGCTTTCACCTTAGCCGCACCCGGCTTCCTGGCGAAAATGCTACATAATCCTTGCTCTTTATAGTAAATTAGTAGCATGTAGAGCACGGGAGGAGAGAGCTGGTGCTTACCGAGGAGCTCGTGGCCCGCTTCCACGTGCCAGAGCCGACGGTCGGGACGATCCGCACGTCCGACGGGCGCCAGGCGGACGTGTTCAACATTCACCACTACCCGGTGCAGGCGGTCTGCCGCGTGTGCGGGAAGCCGATCCGGACCGGCCACTTCCTCCGGCCCTTCACGCACTCCGAAGGCGAGCCGCCCCGCCTATAGCCCTGTACCCGGCCGGTTCAGGTGGCCTGCGACTCCAGCTGTCGCCGCGGTGCCGGGCGGGTGGCGGGCCGTCGGCGACCGCCGGCCACGAGGAGGAGCGCCACGAAGACCGCTCCCGCGACCGACATGACCAGCCCTGCCGTGAACCGCGGTGACGTGTAGTGCCAGGTGACGACCCCCTGTCCCGGCGGGACATCGACGGACTGAACGACGCCATCGCGCTGGACGGGGAGCGTGACCGGCGATCCGCCGCGAGGCTGCCAGGTGGCGCTCCAGCCGGGGATGGCCGCGACCGAGCGGACGAGGCGGACGCCGCGCGCGGATGACACCCTCGCGGTCGTCACGTCTCCCGGCACGCTCGTTGTGTAGTGCACCGACGCGCCGTCGGCGGCGATCGACCCGGCGCGCGATCGCCCCGAGCCGGACTGCCCCGAGCCGGACTGGCCCGAGTCGGCCTGGCCCGAGCCGGGCTTACCGGGCAGCGGCTGGACGGTGAGCGGTCCCGCGGCGAACCGGTCGGTGAAGACCGCGAACCTGCCGTCGGATCCCGCCACGCCCCACCGGGGCGGCACGAGCGCGTCCTGCAGCTGGCCGTCGGCGACCAGCACGCCTCCGCCGGCCAGGCCGATCGACGGCGCCCCCAGCC
>JAFMRC010000058.1:0-7826 GCA_017354375.1 Nocardiopsaceae bacterium
CGTCGGCGGCCGGACCGCGGCCCGGGCCGTCGATGCCCGGACCGGTGCCCGGACCGCGGCGCGGATCGTCAGGCAGATGCCCGCCCCGGACGCCACGCGGCTGCTGACGGCCATGAGCGGCCAGGGCGCCGCCGAGGTGCTCACCGAGCTCGCGCCGGAAAGCGCCGCGGACCTGCTCCGCGCCGACGCCGGCCTCAGGGAGTCCGTGCTCCCGCTCGTCCCGGAGCCCGAGCGGACGTTCATCATCCGCTACCTGGACTGAGCCCTGGGACGCTAACCCGCGCGACGTCGCGCACTATAGTTAGCGGGGAGGTGGTGTTCCGTGCCGGAGTGGGAGAAACCGCGGGACGCGTGGGAAACGCAGCGGCATGCGCTCGGCGCGTTCATCAGGGAGCAGCGCCAGCGGGCCAACCTGTCGCTGCGGCAGCTCGCCGAGCTGACGAGCCTGTCCAACCCGTACCTGAGCCAGATCGAGCGCGGCCTGCACCAGCCGTCGGTCCGGGTGCTGAAGGCGCTGTCGGACGCGCTCAACGTGTCGGCCGAGACGCTGCTCGCCCAGGCGGGCCTGATCGACGCGATGGCCGGCGCCCGCGCGGCCGGCAAGCCGGAACCTCCAGAACCCCCGGGCCAGGCGGCCGGCGAACCCGGCACGGACGCCGAAGCCGACACGGACGTCGAGCAGGCGATCCGCGCGGACAGCCGGCTGTCCAGTGACCAGAAGACCGCCCTGATCGGCGTCTACCGCACCATGCTTACCCCGGCAGGCTGATCACCTGACATTGTTTGAGAGTGTTGGGAGCGGGAGTCCGCATTACCGAGGAGAAGCAGGCGCAGATGTCCGCCATCGCCAAGCGCGTCACCCAGCTCAGTGACGGCCGCGAGCTCATCTACTTCGACGACGCCGATACGACGCTGCCGCCGGGCCGGAAGGTGGACGAGCGCCCGCCGGACCCCCGCCCCCCGGTTCCGGAACTGCGCCTGGATCCGCTGACCGGGGAGTGGATCTCCGTCGCCACCGCCCGGCAGGGCCGCGCGTTCCTGCCTCCCGCGGACCTCGACCCCCTCGCGCCCAGCGCGCCCGGCCGCCCGACGGAGATCCCCGACGACTACGACGTCGCCGTGTTCGAGAACCGGTCCCCGTCGTTCGGCCCCGGCCTGCCCCCGCCCGGCGAGGATCCCTCCGGCGAGGAGCCGCCCGGCGGGGACCCGTCCGGCGAGGATGAGCCGGATGTGCGCATCGCGCTCGGCCGCTCGCGCCCCGGCTACGGCCGCTGCGAGGTCGTCTGCTTCACCCCGGAGCACACGGGCGCGTGGGGAGACCTTAGCCCCTCGCGCGCCCGGACGATCGTCGAGGCGTGGGCCGACCGCACCGCCGAGCTGTCGCGGCTGCCCGGCGTCCGGCAGGTGTACGTCTTCGAGAACCGGGGACCGGAGATCGGCGTGACCCTGCACCACCCGCACGGCCAGATCTACGCCTACCCGTACGTCACCCCGCGCACCAGGCGGCTGCTGGCCTCGATCGGCACCTACGGCCCGGACCTGATGGCCGACATCCTCGCCTTCGAGCAGAACTCCGGCCGCGTCCTGATCAAGGGGGAGCACTTCACGGTGTTCGTCCCGTTCGCCGCGCGCTGGCCGGTCGAGGTGCACATGCTCGCGCACCGCCACGTGCCCGACCTCGCCGCGACCACCGGCGCCGAGCGCGACGAGATCGCCTACCTGTACCGCAGGATCGCCCAGGCGATCGACCTGCTCTACGACACCCCCACCCCGTACATCGGAGCCTGGCACCAGGCCCCCGTCCGGGCCGGCCGCGACACCGTGCGGCTGATGCTCCAGGTCACCTCGCCCCGCCGCGCCGCGGACAAGCTGAAATACCTGGCGGGCTCGGAAACCGGCATGGGCGCTTTCATCGGCGACATTTCCCCCGAGGATTCCGCCGAACGGATCAAGGCGGCTCTTTCCGCCCTTCCCGACTGACCCAGCTCACGAGAAGCCCCTCTCACGAGAAGCACACCCCCTGGAAACGAGAAGCGCACCCCGAGAAGAAGGTGATCGTGCTGACCGACCCCCTGACCGGTGCCGCGACCAAGGGCTTCGCCGGCGCCTACGGCACCGCCCCCGAGGGGATCTGGTCCGCGCCGGGCCGGGTGAACCTGATCGGCGAGCACACCGACTACAACGACGGCTTCGTGCTGCCGTTCGCGATCGGTGCCAGGACCGCGGTGGCCGCCGCCCACCGCGACGACGGGTTCCTCGTGGTCGCCTCCGCCCAGTACCCGGACGAGGTCGTCACGGTGCCGCTCGCGGAGATCGAGGCGGAAGGCCCGCCCGGCGTCGCGGGCTGGCCCGGATACGTGGCCGGCGTGGCCTGGGCCGTGACCCGGGCCAGCTCCGGGCACGCCGGACCCGGCCCCGCCGGGTCCGGCGTCAGCCTGTACGTCACCTCGGACGTCCCGGCCGGGTCCGGGCTGTCGTCCTCGGCCGCCCTGGAGTGCGCGACCGGGTGCGCGCTGAACGACCTGTGGCAGGCCGGCGCCAGCCGCGGCGAGCTGGCCCGCGCCTGCCGGCGCGCGGAGAACGAGGTGGTCGGCGCGCCGACCGGCATCATGGACCAGTTCGCCTCGCTGTTCGGGGAGGAAGGCGGCGCGGTGTTCCTGGACTGCCGCGAGGTCACCGGGGAGATCGTGCCGCTGGACCCCGAAGCGGCGGGCCTGGAGATCCTGCTGGCCGACACGGGGGAACGGCACGCGCACGCCAGCGGCGGGTACGCGAGCCGGAGGGCCTCCTGCGAGCGGGCGGCGGAGGCGCTCGGCGTCCGCGCCCTGCGCGACGTGTCCGCGAAGGACCTGGAGAAGGCGGCGGCGACCCTCGACGACGAGACGTTCCGGCGGGCGCGGCACGTCGTCACCGAGAACGGCCGGGTCCTGGAGATGGCCCGCGCCCTTCGGGCCGGGGCGCTGCGCGACACGACGGGAGGGGCCGGCGCGCTGCACCAGCGCCGCGCCGCCGTCGGCGCGCTGCTGACCGCCTCGCACGCGTCCATGCGCGATGACTTCGAGATCACCACGCCGGCCCTGGACCTGGCCGTGGAGACGGCGGTGCGGGCGGGGGCGTTCGGTGCCCGGATGACGGGCGGCGGCTTCGGCGGCTCGGTGCTGGCCCTGGTCCCGCAGGGCTATGCCGGGGTGGTCGGCGATGAGATCACCGCCGCGTTCGATCGCGACGGCTACGACCCGCCCGCGCTGAGCACCGTGAGCCCGTCAGCCGGCGCCCGCCGTGACACGTACCCCTAAAAACACCGCGCCCCGTGAACCGTGCTGATAACAGCAACAAGTGGCTATGGGGTGCGCACCCTCTAGAAACACCGCGCCCTAGGAACACAATGCGGTAACGGATTTCCGAAAAGGCCAACTAATTGGCTCTCTTTCGTTACGTTACCCGCAAGCGTACAGTACATAGCGCATATGCCTGTGTACCGGTGGGTGCGGCAAGCCGGGGAACTGAGGGAAGGGTTGGCCACAATGCGGAAATCAACGAGAATCGGGATCGTCGGTTCCAGCGTCGCCGTCGCCGGGAGCGCGGCCCTCGCCGCCTTCGCCCCCAGCGCGGGCGCCACCCCGAGCGCGGGCGGCGCCCCGAGTTCCAGCGGCTACCACTCGTCGGCCACCGCCACGGTGGGCGCCGTGGACGTCGCCGGCGTCTCGCAATCGCTCGCCTCCGCCTCCGCCACCACCGGCAACAGCCCCGCCAGCGACTCCATCGGCTCCGGGACCGTGCTGTCTGTCCTGCAGGGCGTCCCCGCGCCGCTGGGCCCGGCGCTCGTCGCCGCGTTCAACAACGCGAACCCGGGCAACACCGACCTGGTGAGCGAGTCGGCCACCGCCAGCGCCAACGGCACCTCGACCGCCTGCGCCGCCATCCTGTCGGCCAACTGCACGACCAAGCCGATGTCCCTCATCCTCAGGGTCGGGCTCGGCGACCTGACCAGTTCCCTTCCCGCCCCGCTGTCGGGGCTGACCGGCCCGCTCAAGGGCGTGACCAGCCTGGCCGGGTACTCGCTGGTGCTGAGCATCAACGGGCCGCGGGCGTCCTGCACCGCCGGCCCGGCGGGCAGCGGCGAGGTCAGCGCCACCGACAACCCGGGCGGCGTCGTCGCCAGCATCACCGACCCGAACGGCCAGACGGTTCCCGGCACCCAGGTCTCGCTGCAGACCGGGGACATCTTCGCCCAGCTTCCCGGGCTCCCGTCGGGCCTCGGACCGCTCACGCTGACCTTCGACCCGAACAGCCGCAAGTACACCTCGGGCTCGGTGGCCACCGCCACCACCGGTGAGCTGGGCCTGTCCGCCGGCAGCACCCAGATCTTCAACGTCACGGCCGCGAAGGCGACCTGCGGTCCCAACAAGGCGGTCACGACCAGCGCGCCCAAGCCCAGCCCGTCGGGAGCCCCGGCCCCGGCCGGCTCGACGACCTCCGGCGAGAAGCCGCTGAGCGGGATCCAGACCGATGAGGGCCGTTCCTCGATCCCGGCCGCCGACAGCTACCTGGCGCTGAACGGCATGCCGTGACCAAGCCGTCCTGGGCCGCGCGGGCGGCGGCGCTCACGGCGCGAAAGCCGCTGTGGGCGGTGGTCGGCGTCCTCGCGGTAGTCGTCGGGGTGGTGATCGGCCTGGTGATCCGGCACGGGCAGGACAAGGGCTCGCCCTACGACAAGGCCCCCGCCGCCGCGCCCGCCGTGACGGCCAAGGCCCCGTCCAAGACGGCGACGAGCATCCACGGCTTCCGGCTGCTCATCCCCAGCATCGGCACCGACGCCCCGGTGTTCCCGGAAGGGGCCACCGGGCCGGGCGGGGGAGCGCTCACCATCCCCGACGACGTCCACGACGTCGGCTGGTGGGACGGCGTGTGGAAGTCCCCGTCCGGCACGGACCACGAGAAGGTCGCCGCCCCGGGCCAGCCCGGGGTGGCGCTGCTGGCCGGCCACATCAACTCGGCGGTCCAGGGGCAGGGCGCCCTGTCCCGGCTGCAGCAGCTCAAGCCCGGGGCCGCGATCACCGTGGGCAAGGGCGGCAAGGTCACGCACTGGACGGTGACCCGCGTTCAGACCGTGCTCAAGTCCGCGCTGCCCGACTCCCTGTACGTCAATCACGGTCCGGCGAAGCTCGCCGTCGTGTCCTGCGGCGGACCCTTCGACTCCGCCACCGGCCACTATCTCGACAACGTCATCGCCTGGGCAAAGCCGAGGGCCTAACTAATACGGCTCGAGGTATTCGCGCATTTCCCAGGGGGTGACCTCGTTGACCGTGTCGGCGGGGTCGGCTTCCGCGAGGGAGGCTTCGTAGCGCTCGATCTCGGATTTCTTCATGAGCAGGAGGTAATCGACGATCGAGTCGCCGAGATCCGTTCGGTAAAAGAGGTCTTCTTCGAGGGTCGCGACCGCCTCGGCCAGCGACCCGGGCAGCGGCGGGGCGGGCGCGGCGTAGGGGTCGGGTTCGGCCGGCGGCGGTGGCTTGAGGCCGCGGCGCATGCCGTCGAGCCCGGCGGCGATGCTGGAGGCCAGGTACAGGTACGGGTTGGCGGCCGGCTCGCCGCTGCGCAGTTCCAAGTGCGAGCCGGTGTCGTTCGGCGCGCCCTGCACGCGCACCAGCACGCCGCGGTTGTCCAGCCCCCAGCACGCCCGGTCCGGCGCGAACGAATATGGCCGGAACCGCTTGTAGCCGTTGACCGTGGGCACGGCGAACGGCAGCGCCGCCAGCGCGTGCTCCAGCAGGCCCGCGACGTAGGCCCGCCCCGCCTTCGACAGCGGCGCGCTGGGGTCGGCGAAGGCGTTGTGGCCGTTCGCGCGCTCGGCGAGCGACTGGTGCAGGTGCCATCCGGACGGGCAAAAATCCGGGAGGCCCGGTCGGCACATGAAGGTGGCCAGCAGGCCTCGCCGCTGGCAGACCTGTTTTATCGCCGAACGGATCATCGCGGCTGCGTCGGCGCCTTCTATCCCGCGGATCGGGGCGAAGGAGATCTCGACTTGGCCCGGGCCCCACTCGTCCTCGATCGACCGCGGCGGGTACCCGAGCCCGGTCAGGGCATCGGCGATGGCGTCGAGGGTCTCGGACATGGAGTCGAGGCGGACCTCGGACAGGAACTGGTATCCGCGCTCGAAGGGGCTGACCCGCGGCGGCGGGGGAGTGAACCCCGCGTTCTCGGGATTTATGGTGATCTCGTGGTTCTTGAGGATGTAGAACTCGAGTTCCAGGCCCGCGACGAAGTCGTAGCCGCTCTCGGCCAGCTGGGCGAGCTTGCGGCGCAGCAGGCCGCGGCCATCGAGCGGCACCGGCTGCCCGTCGCCGAGGTACGCGTCGCACAGCATCCAGCCGGCGCGGTCCGCCCACGGGAGCACCCGGAACGTGGCCGGATCGGGTACCAGCACCACGTCGGGGAAGCCGGTGAGCTCGTCGATGCCGAAGCCGCCGCCCGGCGCGAAGGGGGGCACGAACACGTTGTTGCCGGTGTCGAGGCTGTAGATCGCGCCGGAGAAGTCCAGGCCGTCTTCCATCGCGGTGATGGCGGCCTCCGGCGACAGGTTCTTCGCGCGAGGGAGGCCGTGCTGGTCGATCACGGCGAGCCGCACGGAGCGCAGATCGTGGGCGCGGATCCGCTCGGCCACCTCGGCGGATTTCTCGCGTTGCTCCGCGGTGAGCAAGCCGTGCCTGGCGACGAACCCGGGCTGTCCGACTCCTTGGGGGGTCGTAGTCATGCGTGTACGTTATGCGATCACAGGCGCGGGGGGAGCCCGAACAACGGGAACAGCCGCCTGGTGTCCAGGAAGAACGTCATCCGGCTGATCCTGCCGCCGGTAGCCTCGTGTACCTGCAGCGCCCAGGCCGCGTGCCCGCCTCCCCCCGGATCCGGAATGTACTGGCCCCAGGCCGGCACGCCGTTGGCGCGGGCGGGGACGAGAACGGAATCGCGGCAATGGCTGGGCGTCGGCTCGACGAAGAACGCGGTGATGTCGCGGCTGCCGCGCAGCCACAGCTCGTAGGGCGGCATCGTCATGACCGCGTCCTCGCGGATGATCCCCAGCAGCGCGTTCATGTCGTACCGCTGGAAGGCGTCCACGTACCGGGCGAGCAGTTCGGAGTTCTCCGGATCCACCTGGGCGGGCCGCTGGTGGTCGGGCAGTTCCCCCAGGGTGGCGCGGGCCCGCTGCAGCGCGCTGTTCACCGACGCGACGGAGGTGTCCAGGACGCTCGCGGCCTCGGCGGCCGACAGCTTGAGGACTTCCCGCAGGATCAGCGCCGCGCGCTGTCGAGCGGGGAGCCGCTGCAGCGCGGTGACGAACGCCAGCCGTACCGAGTCGCGGGTGGCGGCGATCTCCGCCGGGTCGAGCCGGTCGTCGGGGATCGGCGTGACCCAGATGTCGTCCTTCGGCCACGGGCGCAGCAGCGACTCCCTCGGCGGGGAGGAAGGGCCGAGGTCCATCGGCAGCGCCCGCCGCTTCTCGCCGCGCAGCGCGTCGAGGCAGACGTTCGTCGCGATCTTGTACAGCCATGACCGCAGGCTGGCGCGCCCCTCGAAGGTACTCGCGTTCTTCCACGCGCGCACCATCGTCTCCTGGACGGCGTCGTCCGCGTCGAACGCGGATCCGAGCATCCGGTAGCAGTACCCGGTCAGCTCCCGCCGGTGCGTCTCAAGGTCCGTGTTCGACGCTGTCACGGGCTCAGCCTACTCCCGGCTCCCGCGTTCGCACAAGAGTTCTAAACCCCCCTTCCGCTGCCCGGGTGCCCACCGCCCCCCGGTGCCCCACCGCCCCGGTGCCCGCAGCCCCC
>JAFMRC010000058.1:7836-12834 GCA_017354375.1 Nocardiopsaceae bacterium
CCCCCCGGGCGGCCGCGAGCCGCCCGGGGGGCTCACCCACTTATAGGGCCAGGCGGTCCCACATATGGTGCAAATCTCTCGGGATTAGGGCCGTCTTGCACCAAGAGTCGTCAAGTGGGCTGCGCGACCGGCGGCCGAGTTCGACCATGGATAGCGTGACGACTACGGATAGAGATCAATTCGCTGCGCTTGGTGGGAAATCGGTGGGAAGCGTGGCCCAGTGGAAGGAGACCGGGGTCTCCGAGAAGAAGCTGAAGTTGCTCGTTTCCGGGGGTGACCTCGTGCGGGTGCGCTACGGCTTCTACGCAACCAAAGAGATTCTCGCCAGGGCAGCGGAAGATCCGCCCCTGGCGCACGCTATCCAGGTAGCAGCGGTACGCGCGGCCAGCATGCGCGGCGGTGTAGCCAGCCACCATTCGGCGGCCAGGATGCACGGAATCGAGCTGCTGCACCCGCCGGAAGAGGACGTGGTGACCCTCACCGTTCCGCCGGGCCGCCAGTGGGGGCGGCACGGCCCAAGGGGTGTCGTCCGGCACGCCGCGCAGCTCGCCGAAGGGCATGTCACGACACTCTACGGCTTGCCTGTCACGGTGGCAGCGCGGACGGTCGCCGACATCGCGCGCACGTCAACGTTCATGCAGGGCGTCGTGGTTGCGGACTCAGCATTGCGCAAGAGGCTCACGTTGAAGCCCGACATGCAGGCTGTGCTCGAGGACTGCAAGCGGTGGCCGGGCATCGACCTGGCCCGGCGAGTGGCGGAGTTCGCCGATTGGGCGCCGGAGTCGGTACTGGAATCCTGCGCGCGGGTGGTCTTCCGCGAGCAGGGGCTTCCACCGCCGCTACTTCAGGTTCCCCTCCTTGGCCGCGGCGGAGCCTTTGCCGCGCGTGTCGATTTCTGCTGGCCCGACTTCGGCACGGTTGCGGAGACGGATGGCATGGCCAAGTACGAGACCCACGACGACTTGAAGGATCAGTACCATCGGGATACGCGCATCCAGGATGCCGGATGGGAGGTAGTGCACTTCTCCTGGAAGGAACTCTTCTCTGACCCGGCAGGCATCATTGCCAGGATCCGCGCGGCTTTCGAGCGAGGGCTTGAGCCCAGCGCCACGAAACGCCGCGAGAGCGTTCCGCAGGCTGCGGTAGGACTCCGCCAGGATGGCGCGGGTACATAGGCACCGTGGAACGGGTACCTCATCCTTACGCGAGGGGCGACCTCGTCGTTGTGGTCGATTGCCGTGACCTGGACCGTGCCGCCAGATTCTGGGCGGACGTGCTCGGCTACACCGCCGAGGGCGAGGCCGCCGGGGACACCGGCGGAGAGGTGTACCGGAGCCTGTACCCGGTTGACGGGCGGGGCATCGAGATCCTGCTGCAGCGCACCGCGGACGCCAAGGCCTCCAAGAACCGGCTCCACCTGGACCTGCGTACCCGGAACCTGGAGGCCGAGGTCGGCCGGGTCACGGCCCTGGGCGCGACCCGGCTGACGGATGACCCGGTCCGCGAGGAGGGCTGGGCCTGGCACGTTCTCGCGGACCCGGACGGCAACGAGTTCTGCGTGGTGCTGCCACCGGACGTCTACTGGACGGGGCAATAGCGCGGCTAGGCAATAGCACGGCTAGTCGGGGCACTAGCGCGGCGCGCCCGCGGTTCTCACGAGAATTCGATGGCGGCGTACCATTTGCCCTGGATCTCGATGCAGGGCAGGAGCTCGTAGGTGTTGGTGGTGCTGTTCTGGCCGACCTGCTGCCCCGCCTGGGTCCAGAGCTCGGTGAACGTCTTCCCGCTGTCGAGGAGCTTGGCCGGGTCGGTGTTGGTGACGCACTGGGGAGTCTCGTTCGGCTGGCAGTCCGTGCCGGTAAACCCGACGATCGCCTTGGTCCCGTCGATGGCCGCGTAGCTGGCCTTGAAATCCTCGTACTTTCCGAGCTGGGCGAGCTGGGACTGGCTTATGGAGGAAAGAGTGCTTTCGCACTTCGACTGCGTCGGCGGGTACGTGTAGGGGCAGAAGAGCGCGGGATCCTTGGTGTTTTCCGCCTCGACCTCCGCGGCGTATACCCCGCCGGGCGAGTCGGTGCTGGGCGTCGTGGTCCCCGGAGGGTCGATGGTGACGCCGGAACCCAGCGCGGCGGCCCACGACGGGGTGGAGGTGGAGCCACCCGGCGACGCGCCGCCCGTAAAGCCGCCTCCTCCCGGCGTGCTTCCGCCGCCTCCTGACGTGCTGCCGCCTCCCGGCGTGTTACCGAACAACGACGAGCTGGAATTGCCGGAGGAGCACCCCGTGAGTGCGATCAGGCCCGCCGCGACGCAGGCCAGCACCGCCGACCCGGCCCGCGCCCGAGTCGTTCCCCAGATTCTGATCATTCAGCTTTCCGTTCACTATGCGTTATCACGCCGCTAGGAACACCAGCTTATTGCACGAAATAGCGTTATCATGTCGCATTTTTCCGGGTATCTGGATAACGCTTCGGTCATCGCCGCCGCGGCTGGGCGCCCGGTAGCCTCCGCGGCGCTCACGCTACTCGTGGCTGGCTGGCCGGGGTCGCCCGGAGAAGAGCCTGGATAAGGTCGGTGGCGAACTCGGCGGGCTGCGTCACGTACCCCACGTGGCCGCCGGGTAGCTCGACCAGCTGGCTGCCCAGCTTCCGGGCCAGCTCCACGCTGACCCGGTAGATCGGGTAGCCGCGCGACTGGCTGCCGGCGGTCGGCACGATCCGGCTCGCCGCCAGGGTGAGGGCGGCGATGTCGGGCACGGCCGCGGTGTACTGGCACAGCTCGCGCTCGAACCAGTACATGGCGTTCGCGTAGGCGAGGTCGTTGAGCTCGCGATTGGTCGTCGCCTGGGCCATGATCGCCATGTCCGCGTCCGGGAACACCCGCTCGCGGAAGGTCATGAAGGCCGACTCTGTCCCCGACCTGCGGTATACGCCGTACGTGTCGCGGAAGAAGTCCAGCCATTGCCGGGCGTCCGGCAGCAGGGTCATCGCGGCGGGCTCGTGGGGCACGAGCATGCCGACCGAGGCCGGGTACCGGGCGAGGAACTCCAGGGCGATCACGCCGCCGCAACTGGTGCCGAATACCGTCGCGGGCTCGTCGCCGACGTGCTCGATCAGCCGCCGCACGTCGTCGGCGTCGGTCGCCAGCCGCCGTTCGTAGTCCTGCGGGCCGGCCAGCTCGCTCCGGGAGAACCCGCGCCGGTCGTAGGTGAGGACCGTGTAATGCCCGGCCAGGTGGCTGGCTACCGGGCCGAACACGCGGCCGTCCCCGTTGGCGCCCGGGATCAGCACCATCAGCGGGCCGCTGCCCAGGGTCTCGTAGTACAGCCTGGCGCCAGGAACCGAGAGAACGCTCATCTGACTACCCCCATACCTAATAGTAGTTATTTATACCCATATAGTAAGCAATCCCGGGAAGCGTGTCCATACTGTATCGTCATAAAAACTCTGAGTAACATAAGCGACTGTTGAGGTGATTTGGGGCATTGAGCCTTGCGGGCACCCGGCCCCGCTGCCGATACTGCTGGGATGGGCGACCGAAATGTGCTCGGCGGCGAGCTTGAGCCGTGTGGAACTGACCCGCTTACCGGTTTCTACCGGGATGGTTGCTGCACCACCGGCCCGGAGGACATCGGGAGCCACACCATCTGCGCGGTGGTGACCGAGGAATTCCTCGAGCACCAGCGGAGCATCGGCAACGACCTGAGCACGCCGATGCCGCAGTTCCGCTTCCCCGGGCTGGTGCCGGGGGACAGGTGGTGCGTCACGGCCGTGAACTGGCTGCGCGCCCACCAGGCGGGCGTGGCCGCCCCCGTCGTGCTGGCCTCGACGCACGAACGCGCGCTGGAGATCGTGCCGCTGTCCGCGCTCAGGCAGCACTCGGTGGACGTTCCCGCCGACCCGAGCACGCTGGACAACACCGAGCGCTGAGGTGCCCGCACCCCAGGCAACGATATTCATCCCGAACGGATCGTGGCGACTCCCCGAGTCCCCTGGCCCAGTCCCCGCTGTGGTGAGCCCGCCGGACCAGCACTAACGTTGAGTCCATGGCGATCGAGACCCGAACCCTTGGCCGGACCAATGCCAGCGTGACCGTCCTCGGCTACGGCGCGATGGAACTGCGTGGTGAGCCCGCGGGGCCGCCTATCGAAGACGACGACGCCGGGCGGCTGCTGAACGCCGTGCTGGACGGTGGCATCACCCTCATCGACACCTCCCCGGACTACGGGCGCAGCGAGGAGCTCATCGGCCGTTACGTGGGCCACCGCCGGGACGAGTTCTTCCTGGCGTCCAAGTGCGGCTGCCCGCACGAGCCCCCGCCGGACACGCCACCGCCCTACCCGCACGACTACAGCCCGGCCAACATCCGGGACAACGTGGAGCGAAGCCTGCGCCGCCTGGGCACCGATCGCCTGGACCTCGTCCAGGTGCACATGTCCCCGAGCATCGATGTGCTGAACCGCGACCATGTCGTCGAGACCCTCCGGGCCCTGGTGGCCGAGGGCAAGATCCGCTTCATCGGCATGTCCGGCACCCTGCCGCACCTGCCCGATCACATCGAGATGGGCGTCTTCGACGCCTTCCAGATCCCGTACTCGGCGGTGCAGCGCGATCACGAGGACCTGATCACGGCGGCGGCCAAGGCGGGCGCCGGCACCCTGATCCGCGGCGGCGCCGCCCGCGGCGCGCCGTCGGAGGAGAAGAACTGGACCACCGCCCCGATCACCCAGCCCGCGGGCGTGGGCCGGCGTAACTGGGAAGCCGCGAGCCTCGATGACCTCCTCCGCTCAAGCGGCCTGTCCAGGATGGAGTTCACGCTCCGCTTCACCCTGAGCCATCCCGGCCTGTCCACCACGATCGTGGGCACCTCGAAGCCGTCCCACCTGAAGAGCAACATCGAGGTCGCGGAGAAGGGCCCGCTCCCGGAAGACGTCTACGCCGAAGCCAAGCGCCGCCTCCCCCGGTTACCGTCGCGTCAAAGTGCCGTTGCTACGGCTACAGC
>JAFMRC010000058.1:12844-19414 GCA_017354375.1 Nocardiopsaceae bacterium
GGCTACAGCCGTAGCAACGGCACTTTCATCAGGGGTGATGCGCTTCGCCGGCGAACTCGGCGCGGACGCCGAGCAGGCGGACCGGGCGGCCGGGGCCGTCGGGTTCGAACATCTCCAGGGCCGCCAGCGCCGCCGCCTCGAACGCGGCCTCGCTAGACGCGCCGGAGAAGCTCACCCCGTGGGTTACCGTGACGAACGGCGCGTAGCGGATCTTGACTACCACACGCGCCACGATCCGTTCGGAAATCTCGGCGGCGACCTGCCGGGCGGTGGCCGCCACCCGGGAGCGGACCTCGCCCCAGTCCGCCAGGTTCTGCTGGAACGTGATCTCGCGGCCGTGCGAGCGCGGCACGTACGGGGTTGGGTCGACCTCGCGCTCGCCGCGGCCGCGTCCCAGCAGCACCAGCCACGGGCCGGTCACGGGGCCGAACTCCGCCGCCAGCCGGTCCGGGTCCGCGCCGGCCAGCTGGCGGACGGTGGTGATGCCGAGCGCGGCCAGCTTCGCCGTGGTCTTCGCGCCGATGCCCCAGATCGCGTCCGGCGGACGGTCGCCCAGCAGGTCGTACCAGTTCCCCGAGGTGAGGCGGAACACCCCCGCGGGCTTGCCGAAGCCCGTCGCGATCTTCGCCTGCAGCTTGTTCTCGCCGATCCCGGCCGAGGAGTCCAGCCGGGTGGCGGCCCGGACGTCGGCGATGAGGCCGCGGGCGAAGGACTCGGGATCTTCCGTGTCCACGCCGAGGAACGCCTCGTCCCAGCCGAGCACCTCCACCGGCCGGCCGGTCTCCCGCAGCACGGCCATGACCTCGGCCGACACCGCGTTGTAGGCCGGCGCGTCCACCGGCAGGAACACGCAGTCCGGGCAGCGGTTCCTCGCGGTGCGCAGCGGCTGGCCCGAGTGCACGCCGAAGGCGCGGGCCTCGTAGGAGGCGGTGGAGACCACGCCGCGCTTGCCCGGGTCGCCGTCGCCGCCGACGACCACCGGTTTCCCGGCCAGCTCGGGGCGGCGGAGAACCTCGACCGCGGCCAGGAACTGGTCGAGGTCCACGTGCACAACCCACCAGGTCATGACCGGGGTTATACCCAGCTAGCCCTTTGTCGCGCCGGCCAGGTTGAACGCGCCGCCCAGCGTCCGCTGGACGAGGATGTACAGCACGATGACCGGGACGGTGAAGATGATCGAGTACGCGGCCAGCGGGCCGTAGGCCACCTCGCCGTACTGGCTGAAGAACTGGTAGATGGTCACCGACGCCGGCATCTTGTCCGGCGAGGTCAGCAGGATGAACGGGACGAAGAAGTTGCCCCAGGCGTTGATGAACGTGAAGATGCCGACCACGGCCGCGCCGGGCAGGGTCAGCGGCACCACGATCCGGCGCAGCGCCTGCATCGCGGAGGCGCCGTCGGTCCAGGCCGCCTCCTCCAGCCCGATCGGGACGCCGTCCATGAAGTTCTTCATCAGCCAGATCGCGATCGGCATCGTGGTCACCGACAGGAACAGCGTGGTCGCGGCCATCGAGTCCAGCAGGCTGAGCTGCACGAACACGGCGTACACCGGCACCATGATCGCGGTGATCGGCAGGCCGGTGGCGAACAGGATGATGTACAGGAAGGGCCGCTTGAACCTCGACTGGTAGCGGGACAGCGGGTAGGCGGCGAGGGCCGCCGCGATCATCGTGACGATGGCGGAGCCGCCGGACAGGATCAGGCCGTTCAGCAGCGGCTGCAGCGTCGCGTTTCCGCTGAGCACCTGGCTGAAGTTGCTCAGCGTGAACGGGTGGGGGACCGAGGCCGACAGGGTCGCCTGGCCGTTGAGGCTGGCCAGCACGAGCCACACCAGGGGGGCGAGGAACAGCAGGCCGATCACGGTCAGCACCAGGTACGTGATGACCGTGGCGACGGTCTTGCGCGGCGCGGTGAACGCGGGGAGGGCGGTGGACCTCATGCCGCCTCCACCCTCAGGACGCGGACGTAGATCAGGGAGAAGATCGCGCCGATGGCCAGCAGCACCAGGGTCATCGCCGCGCCGTAGCCGAGCTGGTAGAACTTGAACGCCTCCTGGTACATGTACAGCGGGAGCGTCTGGCTGGCGGTGCCCGGCCCGCCCCCGGTGAGCGCGAAGATCAGCGTGAACACCGACAGCGTCTGCAGCGTGACCAGCATCAGGTTGGTCATGATCGACCGCTTCATCAGCGGCAGCGTCACCCGCCACAGCCGCTGCACGACGCCCGCGCCGTCCACCGAGGCGGCCTCCAGCACGTCGTCGGGCAGGTCGGACAGGGCCGCCGAGTACACCAGCATGGAGAACGCGGTGCCGCGCCAGATGTTGGCGAAGATCGCCGACAGCATCGGGTACACGTACAGCCAGGACGGGTGCGGCAGCCCCAGCGCGGACAGCGCGGCGTTGAGGGTGCCCTGGTCGTTCAGGTAGGCGTACCAGATGAACGCGGCCACGATCTCCGGCACCACCCAGGCGGCGACCACCACCGAGCCGAGCACGGCCCGGAACACCCGGTTGCGCCCGCGCATCCCGAGGGCGAGGCCGAACCCGAGGATGTTCTGGCCGACGACGCCGGAGCCGACCGTGAACACCACGGTCAGCACCAGGGACTGGACGAACGTGGGATCGGCGAACATCCGGGTGAAGTTCGCGAACCCGACGAACGAGGCGCTGCTCGCGCCCACGCCGGTCAGCGCCACGTTGGTAAACGAGTCATAGACCGCCCAGCCGATCGGCGCCGCCATGAACAGCAGCAGCAGCACCACCGCCGGGACGAGCGGGCCGACCCGGCGCAGCGATCTGGCGATCGGAAGCGGGTCGGCCCCGTGCAGCGACCGAGCGGCCATCAGCCGCCCTCGACGGAGCCGGGCCCGACGGCCGAGGTCAGTGCCTGGCCGTAGGTACTGGCGGCCTGCTGCGGCGACTCCTGCCCGGTCATGACCCCCTCGGTGGCCTGCTGGATGTCGTTCGACAGGCCCGGGTAGGCCGAGTAGGCCGGACGGAAGTTGGTGTCCTTGACCAGGCTGGTCCAGAACGAGATGTCCGGGGACTCGTGCAGGTACGAGGGCTGCTTGGCGACGTCGGAGCGGACCGCGACGGCGTCGGTGATCTTCGTGTAATAGGTGTTGTTCTGGGTGTCCAGCGCCAGCTTCATCAGGTCCCAGGTCATCTGCTTGTGCTGGCTGTCGGCGCCCATGGAGAATGCCCAGCCGCCGGACAGCGTCGTGGTGTCGGTGCCGTGGGTGAGGGGGCTGCCCTGGCCGGTCTCGGTCGGCATCGGCGTCCAGCCCAGCGTCTTCGACCACTGCGGCCAGGGGCGCGGCCCGCTCGGGAGCCACGTCTGGGACAGCCAGCTTCCGTCCAAGTCGATCGCCAGCTTGTTCTGCGGCAGCCACTGCTGCCAGACCTCGTTCTGGATGTTGGGGTTGAGCTCTTGCTGCGGCGACGGCCCCAGGCCGGTGCCGTACACGGTCTTGATGAAGTTCAGCGCGGAGGTGAAGCCCTTGCCGGGCTTGATCCACTTGTTCGTGGCGTGGTCGTACAGGCTCTCCCCGGTGCCGTACAGCAGCATCTCGAAGCCCTGCATCGAGGCGGCCTCACCCGCCGGCGTGCCGGAGAAGACCTCCATCGGGGTGACGCCGGGAACCTTCGCCTTGATCTTCCGCGCGGCCGCCAGCACGTCGGCCCAGCTCTTCGGGTGCCACGGCACGGGCAGCCCGGCCTTGGCGAAGTCCTGCTTGTTGTACCACAGGCCCCGGGTATCGGTGTCCAGCGGAATGCCGTAGACGTGCCCGTTGGTCGCGGTCACCCCGGCCTTGGCGGCGGGGTAGAAGTCCTTCCAGTCGGACCAGCTCTTGGTGTAGCCGTCCAGCGGGGCAAGGAAGTGCGCGTCGGCGTCGGAGTTGATCAGGAACGTGTCCTCGACCAGCGCGTCCGGCTGCGTGGACGGCGACTTGTTCATCAGGTCGAGCTTGGTGTAGTACTCGTTCTCCTGAGCGTTGATCGGGTCCAGCTGGACCTTCCAGCCCGGGTGCTCCTTCTCGAACACGGGCACGACCTTGTGCATGAGCTCGCCGAACTGATCTTGCCCGGCGTCGACCTGGTAGGCGACCAGCACCGTCTTGCCACGGTTGGCGGCGGAGGATCCGCAGCCCGTGGCCGCGGCGGTAGAAGCGAGCGCGAGAGAGAGCGCGATGCAAGCCAGGACACGCTGACGCATGCCGTTGCCTCCTTGCATGGGGCCCGGGGGGCATCCAACGATATATCGTCAGATCTTCCGCTCTTACGGTTGTTAAGTCAATGGGACGCCCGGGAAAGATGTTACATTTGTAGCGATGCCTACCGAAAAGCCGGAATCCGCGGATCCCGCGTCCACGTTCGCCGAGGCTACCGACCGGGTGACGGCCGGGGAACTGCGCGCCCGCGGCAGCCTGAAGTGGACGAAGCCGCCGCCGGAGGTCATCGGCGCGTGGATCGCCGAGATGGACTTCGGCTCCGCCCCCGCCGTCACCGCCGCGCTGCGCGAGTCGGCCTCCCGCGCGGACTTCGGCTACCTGACCCCGACGGCGGCCGGGCGGCTGGCCGAGGCCTGTGCCCGGTGGCAGGAAGTCCACTACGGCTGGCATGTTCATCCCGAACGGATCAAGCCGCTTCCCGACGTCCTCAAGGCCCTCGAAGCCTCCATCCAGGTGTTCTCGCGGCCGGGCAGTCCCGTCATCCTGCCCACGCCCGCGTACATGCCGTTCGTGACCGTCCCGCCCCGCCTGGGCCGGGAGGTCATCCAGGTGCCGATGGTTCGCGAGGGGCCAGCCGGGCGCTACGCGCTGGACATCGACGGCATCGACGCGGCGTTCAAGGCGGGCGGGCACCTGCTGGTCCTGATCAACCCGAGCAACCCGGTCGGCCGTGTCTACACGCGTTCCGAGCTGACCGCGGTGGCCGAGGTCGTCGACCGCAACGGCGGGCGGGTGTTCGCCGACGAGATCCACGCGCCGCTGGTGTACCCGGGCGCCGCGCACGTCCCGTACGCGTCGGTCAGCGACGCGGCGGCGGCCCACGCGATCACCGGGACGGCCGCCTCCAAGGGCTGGAACCTGCCCGGCCTCAAGTGCGCCCAGCTCATCCTGTCCAGCGCCGCCGACGCCGCCGTGTGGGAAGAGGCGGGGTTCCTGTACGAGCACGGCGCGTCCACCGTCGGCGTCGCCGCGTCCATCGCGGCCTACGCCGACGGCGGCGGCTGGCTGGCCGACGTGGTGGACTACCTGGACGGCAGCCGCCGCCTGCTGGCGGAACTGCTGGCGGAGCGGCTGCCCTCGGTCGGCTACGCGCCGCCCGAGGGCACCTACCTCTCCTGGCTCGACTGCCGCTCCCTCGGCTTGGACGTCAGCCCGGCCGAGTTCTTCCTGGACAAGGCCGGGGTGCTGCTCACCGACGGCGCCGCCTGCGGGGACGCGGGCCGCGGCTTCGTCCGCCTCAACTTCGCGACGCCGCGTCCCATCCTGGCCGAGATGGTGGAGCGGATGGCAGTCGCCGCGATCCGTTAGGCGGAATAAAGGGTTTTTGGGTGGTGACGCCCGGTCAGCCCATCGACTTCGCGCCGTCCAGGGACTCGCGGATGATGTCGGCGTGCCCGGCGTGCTGGGCGGTCTCGGAGATGACGTGCAGGATCACGCGGCGGACGGACCACGTCACGCCGGGCGGGAACCACGGCGCGTCCGGCAGCGCGTGCTCGACGCCCAGGTCATCGGCGGTGCGGACGAGGTCGTCGGTGGCCGCCGCGGCCTTCTCGTAGTCGGCGAGCACGCCCTGGAGGGTCTCGCCGGGCAGCATCCGGAACTGATCGGCGCGCTTCGCCCAGTCCTCGGGCGTCATGTCGGAGAAGCTGGGCGCCGCCGCGGCGCCGTGGACGATGAAGCTCGCCCAGTTCCGCTCGACGGCCGCGCAGTGCTTGATCAGGCCGCCGAGGCACAGCTCGCTGGCCGTGGTGCGCTGGGCGGCCTGCTCGTCGGTCAGGCCGCGGAGGGTGTAGCGCAGGAAGTGCCGGGCGGTGGCCAGCTCCGTCAGCAGGTCGGCCCGCTCCGGGTCGTCGTGCCGGGAGGCCGCTATGATGTCGGCCGCGACCTTCGCCGCCGCGGCGGCGGTGTCGGCGTCGAGGATGCTGTTCTTCGATGATGTGCTGCTCATGGTCTGGTTCCCCTTCTTCCCCTTCGATGTCGTCCTCGTGGCACTCACGCTAGAAGGAATAGCGGCCAGTTTTCGTCCTCAATGGTGGCGAGAATGGGAAACATGGCGAACACGAGCACGCGGACGCTGCGACTGCTGTCCCTGCTGCAGAACCACCGCTACTGGCCCGGCGCCGAGCTGGCCGAGCGCCTGGGGGTGACGCCCCGCACGCTCCGGCGGGACATCGGCCGGCTGCGCGAGCTGGGCTACCCGGTCACGGCCCAGCGCGGGGTCGACGGGGGCTACCAGCTGGCCGCGGGGGCGGCGCTGCCGCCGCTGGTGATCGACGACGACGAGGCGGTCGCGCTGGCGGCCGCGCTGCACGCCGCCGCGGCCGGGGCGGGGACTGGGGG
>JAFMRC010000244.1 GCA_017354375.1 Nocardiopsaceae bacterium
GCCCGGTGCGACATGCGCCGCGGCGTGCGGCGCATGGCCGGCCCGCGGCGTGACCACGGTGGCGGAAGCGACCGCGGCGACGGCGACGGCACCGAGAACGAGTGACGGCTTGAGGAGCCACGGCTTCCGCGACAGGGGCGTAATATCCACATTTAACCCTTATATCCGTCACAGTCGCCCGTCAATAATCCGAGGTTGCCAGGTTGTCACTCCGAGGTTGCCAGGTCGTCCAGCAGGTCGGCGTCGCGCAGCCACTTGCGGCGGCGGATCCGCCTGACCGTGCGCCAGAGCAGCAGCGGCAGCGCGAGGGTGAAGATGGAACCGACGATCTCGTTCGCCATCGGCGCCCCGTGCCACACCGAGCCGCTGACCTGCCGCGCGGTCGCGGCGGTCGAGGGCCGGTCCCGCAGGTAGACCACCGTCACCGGCTCGCGGGTGCTCGCGGGATGGGCGGAGTCCAGCGGGAGCGGGCGCCCGCCGATCGCCGGATCGGCCACTTGCCAGACATGGCCCGCAACCCCGAACAACAGCGTCGGGACGTTCGTGACCGTGGAGTGACCGTCGCTGTCGGTCGAGACCTTCGGCACATCGACCAGGACGCCCGGCGCCGACGCGCCTTCCGCCCGCAGCTCGGCGACCAGGTGCGAGTCGGACACGCCATGGACCGCGGAAGCGATCGCGACGCCCGGACCCCAGATGACCAGGGCCGGCACGCCGAGCATCATGACGGCCGTCACCAGCCCCTCGCGCTTGACCGGCTCCTTCCGACGACCGAAGAACCGTTTCGCCGGGGCCCACGCTCGCGACTCCAGCGACATGATCGCCCAGCGCAGCCCGTCCGTGATCGCGTGCGCGGCCACGGCGCACAGCCAGCGGCCGACGACCACTCCGACCAGTACCCCGGCGATCCCGATCAGCGTCCGCACCGCGCCGATCCACTCCGGCAGCAGGACCGCGGGCATCACGCCGACGAACGCGGTCAGCCCGATCAGCGCCAGGGCGAGCGCGAGCCTCACCAGCACGAGCACCGCGTTGCCCCTGGGAGCGGTGCGCAGCTTCCGGTAACCCGGGGCTTTCCGGTAGACGACGGTCACGCTTCGGGTCCTGCGCCTGGCCCGGATCTTCGCGCCTCGCGCGTTCGTAGCCTTGGCCGCCGACCTGTACCTCGAGGACTGGTGGCTTGGCGCGGGCAGGTGCGCGGCCCGGCAGACTCGCCGCACTTCGCCGTACGTCTCCCACAGCCCACTCGCGCGCAGCAGGACACGGTCGTTCTCATCGAGTACCAGAAGCGCCTGGGAGTGACCCACCAGGCCCAGTTGATAGGAGTCAACCGTGCGCACCGCGCCGACCGACGACGCGGGGATCTCGATCCGCTGGCCGCCGAACCCGTGGGCCACGAGCGTGTGGTCCCCGGCGCACAGCCGGACGCGGATACGGCCCATCAAGTCCACCGCGTGCTCGGCGGGAAACGCCTGCGGACGCTTCAGGTCGGCGACGAACTCGTCGAGTTGCTGCCGCCGCGTCCTCGGTCCCCAGTGAGGCGGCGTCATACGCGGGATCTTACGCCGCATACCCCCCGTTCTCCCGCAAGTATGGCGCGACGGGACCTACCGGGCGCGTGACCTTGATCAGACGGCGGCGGCCTGGGTGCGCCAGCCCTCTCGGTAGGTCTCGCGAGCCATCTTCGTGTACGGGGCCGGGCTGACGATCGCGCGGACCGCGAGCTGCTCGTGCGGCTGCACCGTCGTCTTCCGCGTGCCGCCGTCCGGCTCGCCCCAGATCACCCGCACCTCGGCGCCCAGCGGGACGTCGGGCGACACGGTGGCGAGCGACAGCGCCTTGCGCTCGTTTGAGCTGTAGCCGGTGAACATGGACAGGCCCACGATGTTCCCGTCGGCGTCGGTGACGGAGTCGAAGTTGGAGGAGCCGTAGTTGGCGTTCGGCAGGTCGAAGACCTGGTAGCCGGGACCCTCGCCGAAGATCGAGCCGAACAGCCTGGTCACGTCCTCGTCGTTCCACGCCAGCGTCACCTTGCGCCGCTGCTCCTGCTTCCTGGCCGCGATGGCCTCGCACGCGTCCCGGCCGACGAAGTCGTGGTCGAACTTGACGTGCGCGCCGTAGCCGAGTTCCCACGGGTTGGTGTAGTAGTCCCTGATGTCGTCGGAGACGAAGCTGCCGGCGATCGCGTTGGTCGCCTCGTAGCCGTTGGCGGGCAGCCATTCGCGGTAGCCGCGGAGTTCCTCTGCCGTGTAGATGGCAGGCAGTGGCGACGGAATCCAGCCGGATTCCAGGCAGTTCGAGGAGTATGCCCGGCTCCCGCACATCTCGATGCCGTACTCGGCGCCCGCTTCGAGGATCGCGTCACGGACCCGGTCGAAATCCTCGTAGGGACCCCATAGCTCCAGGCCGGGGGCGCCGGCCATGCCGTGGCGCAGCGTCCGCACCTTCAGGCCGAGGCTGGCGATCGTCAGGTAGCCCATGTGGAAGAACTTCACCCGGTCGACGGGGCCGCCGGCGAGCTTCTCGATGATCGGCCAGGCCTGTGGCCCCTGGATCTCGAAGCGCCACAGCTCGCGCGTGACCGGCTTGCCGTACGGGCGCATCGGCGACCGCGCGTCCAGCCGGATGTCGACATTGTAGCCCGAGCGCCCGTAGTACATCAGCCAGTTGCCGACGGGGGCGCGGCCGACCCACACGTACTCCTCCTCCGCCAGGTGGAAGAGGATGCCGTCGCCGATGACACCGCCCTCCGGGGACACCGGCACGAACTGCTTGGCCCGGTTGACCGGGAAGTTCGCGAAGCTGTTGACGCCGGTGTCGGTCAGCAGCCTGAGAGCGTCGGGGCCGCTGATGAACAGGTTGATCATGTGGTGGGTCTGGTCGTACAGCACCGCCGTCTTGGCCCACGCGAGTTGCTCGCGGCGCCAGTTAGTGAACTCGGCGGGAACAACCGGGTATATGTACGCGCCGAGCTGTGAGTTCCGCAGCAGTTCTACGGTGTTCCCCGCACTGTCCAGGACTTCCTGCAGGTTCTTCGCGCTCATGTGCTACCTGTCCTCCGTGGTAAGGGTGTGCAGTCGCCGTGCTGCTGCCGTGCAGTCGACTGGGGCACGTGCCTCGCCCGCGTCGGCAGCGTAACTCCGCGCCTGCCTGGCCCGGAATGGCGTGCGCACCACAGCCTTCCGGACGCCGTTTGCGGTGATGCCACAACCGTGGCACCCGTGGCTGGAAGGATCGTGAGTACTTTTCCATCCCCCGTCATGGTGAACTACCCACGCTCCCGCGGCTTGCATCGGGCCAGGCGGTCGCGACGGCCGACGGGTGCCCGTATGATCCCGAGGATGTCCCGGGTGCAGCGGCTCGTCATCGTCCTGGCGCTCAACGCCGGCCTCGTCGCGGCCCTTGTCACCGTCGGGCTGGCCGCGCACTCGCTGGGGGTGTTCGCGGCGGGCGCGGACTGCCTGGCCGACGCCGCGGCCGTCGGCGTCTCGCTGCTGGCGATCCGGCTCGCGGCGCTGCCGCCGAGCCCGTCCCGGCCGCTTGGCTACCGGCACGCGACGAACGTAGCCGCACTCGTCAACGCCGGCTGGCTGCTCATCCTGTATGCCGCGATCGCGGTGGTGACGGTCTGGCACCTGGCCGCAGGCACCCGGCGCGTCGAGGGCCTTCCGGTGCTGATCGTCAGCGCGGTGGCGGCGATCGTGCTGCTGGTCGGCGCGCTCGTCCTCGGCGGCGACCCCGACGGCTCCGGTTCCGACTCCGGTCCCGGCTCAGACGGCTCCGGCTTCGGTTCCGGCCCCGCCCCCGGCTCCGACGAGTCCAGCCCAGACGATGGGGGCGGCGAGGAGGACCTGAACGTCAAGGCGGTGCTGCTCGACACCGCCGCCGACGCCGCCGCGTCCGCCGGCGTCGCGGTCAGCGGTGCCGTCATCTTCGCCACCGGCAGCCTGTACTGGCTCGATCCGGCCACCGCCCTGCTCATCGCGCTCGTGGTCGGCTACCACGCGGCAAAGCTGGTCGCCAAGGTCACCGCCGCTCTCCGCTCCACCCCCGGGTGAAGCCGCGCTCCACGTCCGGGTGAAAGTGCCGTTGCTACGGCAATTGCCGTAGCAACGCGCCGTTGACGCGAGGTCAAGACGCGCCGTTGACGCGAGGCGAGGTCAAATGGGGCGGTGGCGGCCTTCTTGCATGTCGAGGGAGCGCGCGATCGAGCGGCGGATCTCGTCGTTGATCTTGCGGTCGCGGTACAGCTCGGCGAGCTTGTCGCGCTGCGCGCGGGCCAGTTCGGCGCGGAAGGCGCCGGTGGCGGGGACGTGGCCGTCGTCGGTGTCCCCCAGGGCCGCGCGAACCCGGTCCAGGCGCAGCTCGAAAAGCTGCCGGTACACGTTCGCCGTGTCCTCGTCCACCTCCCCGGCCTCGGCCATCTCATACAGCCGGGCGAGCCCGGCCTCGGTGACCTTCGCGCGCGCCCGTACTTCCCGCTGGCGGTGTTCCTCACCCTGCACCAGGCCCAGGCCACGCAGCATCGGGGCGAGCGTCAGGCCCTCGCCGATCAGCGTGGCGACCACCACCACCGCGGCGAGGAAGATCAGCGTCGGCCGCTCGGCGAACGGCCGCCCGCCGATCGTCAGCGGCAACGTCAGGGCGATCGCCAGGGAGAGCGCGCCGCGCATGCCACCCCAGCCGATGACCAGCCGCTGGCGCCATGGATTACGGATATATCCGGAATGACGCCCCGGAAGGAACCGGAGCAGCGGCGACACCGCTAGTTCCCAGGCCATCCGGATCGCGATGACCGCGGCCACCAGCGCGGCGGCGGCACCCGCGAGCCACAGTATGGAATGCGCGTCGGACAGGTGCCCGACCACCGAGCGCAGTTCCAGGCCCAGCAGCACGAACAGGGCCGACTCAAGCAGGAACACCAGGGTGCGCCAGAACATCGTGCCGGCGGCCCTGGACGCGGGCTGGAGCATGCCCTCGGTGCGGGTGCCGAGGTATACGCCGACCACGACGGTGGCGAGGACGCCGGAAACGTGCAGCTGGTTCGCTGGGATATAAGCGGCATATGGCGTTATCAGGGTGATGAGGATCTGGATGGCCGGATCATCGACGAACCGCCGCACCCGCCCTATGACCACCGCCACGACCAGTCCGTACCCGACCCCGCCCACCACGACCTCGGCCAGGCGCACCGCCCCCTGCCCGAGCGTGTACGGGTGCGCCATCGCCTCCACCGCCAGCCCGAACGCCGTCAGCGCCACCCCGTCGTTGATCAGGCTCTCGCCCTCGATGATGGTGGAGATCCGCTGCGGCGCGCCCATCCTGCCGAGCACCGACGTGGCCGCGACCGCGTCCGTGGGCGCCACCGCGGCGGCGAACGCGAGCGCCGCCGCCCAGCCGATGCCCGGCAGGAGGAGCCGGGTGACCGCGCCCACGCCGAGAACCGTGACCACGGTCGCGCCGAACGCCAGCGCGGTGATCGGCACGACGTTCTCCCTGGTCTCGCGGGGCGCGGACAGGAACGCCGCGTTGTACACCAGCGGGGGCAGGAACAACAGCAGCACGAGGCCCGGGGGCAGGTCGAAGTCCGGCACCTGCGGAACCAGGCTGGCCAGCCCGCCGCCCGCGACCATGACGATCGCCTCCGGAACGTCGAGGCGGCTGGCGACCGCCCGGCCGACGACCATCACGACCGCGATCGCCAGCGCCAGGATGAAGAGCGCCTCTTCCCCCACGCGACCCCCGTGCATGTAGCCCCGTCCCCATAGCCTCCGTGCCCGGAGCGCATGGTGGATAATCGACGCCATGGCCACGGAGAACGCTGCTCGGCTCGCGGTGCTCATCGACGCGGACAACGCGCAGGCGTCAATTACGGAGGGGCTGCTCGGGGAGGTCGCCAAGTATGGCACCGCGCACGTCAAGCGCGCCTACGGCGACTGGACCCGCACGAACCTGACCGGCTGGAAGGAACAGCTCCTCGCGCAGTCGATCCAGCCGATCCAGCAGTTCGCGTATACGACAGGTAAGAACGCCACCGACGCGGCGATGGTGATCGACGCGATGGACCTGCTGTACTCGGGCCGGTTCGACGGGTTCTGCATCGTGTCGAGCGACAGCGACTTCACCCGGCTGGCCGCGCGGCTGCGGGAATCGGGGATGACGGTGTACGGATTCGGCGAGCGCAAGACGCCGAAGCCGTTTGTAGCCGCATGCGACAAATTCGTGTATGTCGAGAACCTGCGGTTCTCCGACGTGGACACGGGCTCCACTACCCCCGGTGCCAAGCCTGCGAAGCCCAAGCCCGCCACGGCGGCGCAGCTCAAGGGCGACACCGCGCTGGTGAGCCTGCTGCGCAACGCGGTCGAGGCCGCGTCCGACGACGACGGCTGGGCACCACTGTCCTCGGTGGGCAACATCATCACCAACCAGCGGCCCGACTTCGACTCCCGCAGCTACGGCTACGGCAAGCTAAGCGACCTGATCACGGCGACCTCGCTGTTCGAGATCGAGCGGCGCGTCCCTGTCGAGGGCAAACAGGCCCTGCTGTACGCTCGCGAGAAGCCTCGCGCGGCTCCCGCTCGCAAGAGCGCGAGCGCCAAGACCACGGCGGCCAAGGCTCCTGCCGCGTCCTAGAAGACCTCGCTCGGCTCGCGACAGCAGGCTCCCGTTCAACTCGGCCAGGAGCCTGGCGTCACGGTGCGGGATCGTCACGGGGCTCGGCCTCGCGGGGGGCCGCGTCGCGGGGCCAGTCCGCGAACTGCCGCCGCAGCCAGGCCACGTCCTCGGCCCCGGCCGTACCGTCGGCAGCGCCCGCACCGCCGGGCAACAGCGACGCGAGACGGGCGTCCCGCATCCGGTCCAGGCGCCGGCCCGCGTCGGCGAAGTCGGCGTCGGCCAGGCCGGGATCGCGCTCCCGGGCGAGCGCGATCAGCTGCGAATGCGTGTACTTCTTGAGCAGGGCCGCGACATCCACGTAGTCACGGGCCATCATGCGGTTGGCGAGCGCGACGGTCTTCCAGCCGGCCAGGTCGTCCAGGGCGAGCACCGGGCCGATCTCCGGTATGGTCACCGGGTCGGCGAGCATCTCGAAGTAGGCGGCCTGCAGCTGCATGCTGTGCTCGCCGTCGGGAGCGGTGACCTCCCACTCGGCCAGCTCTTCTCCCGCGTCCGGCCAGATGTCCGCGAGCCCTCCGGCCTGGTCGATCCGCGCCGCGGCGTACCCGGCGGCCCGCAGCGCCGCCTCGATCTCCGTCGCCGCCGCGGAGACGTTGCCGAGCCTGCGTACGAACAAGTCGACGTCCTCGGTGCGCCGGTTGACGACGTCGTGAACCATGAGCGCGTTGCCGCCCGCCAGGGCGACCTCGTACTTCCGGCCGACGGCGCGCAGCGCGATGGCGGCGACGTGCCGGTGCAGTTCCTCGAACGCCATCAGGCGGCGGCGGGAGCGGCGGCCTCGGCGCGCGCGGGGGCCTCGGCCTCAACCGCGGCGGAAGCGTCGTCCGGGACGACTCCGCCCAGCGCGAGCAGCGGGTGCGCGGCTTCCCAGGCCCGTCGCACGCGCGGCTCCAGCTCCAGTTCCGGCCACAGCCGGGCCAGCAGCTCGCCGTTGACGTACTCGGCGAGGTCGGCCTCACAGCGGGCCGCGTTGAACACCGCCTCGTACATCTCCAGCGCCTGGTCGGGGTCGGCCAGGTCGAACGCCCGCCCGGGACCGGACCAGAACAGCCGCTGCGGCAGCTCGACCAGCCCGTCGGCAGGCCCGCGCAGCCCATCAAGGCTGGCGGCCACGACGACGGGGCGCAGCGCGTACCGACGCGCCTGCGCGATCATCGTGGCTGAGGTCGCCATGCCGTCAAGTGTAGCGAACAGAGGTACGGCATGCCATCCCCGCACCCGAACATCGTACCGAACGGATCTTTGCGTCTCCCCGGCTACCGCCCGGCCGCTCGCCGGTGCCGCACCTTGTAGATGCGGATCGGGCCGAACCGCCGGATGATCCTCGAGTGGCTGACGGCCTCCCGTAGCGTCGGCCTCCCGGGGTTCGCGTCGGCCATCAGCGGGCTGGTCGGGTCCAGGACGAGGTAGGAGATGTTCTGGTAGCCGTTGTGCAGCAGCCGCATCACCGACGGGTCGTTGTCGATCTGCCACAACGACACCGGCACCGCGCGGGTGCGGGTCTTGATGTCCACCCACGGGTAGTCGTCGCACACCACGAGGTCCCCGGCCGGGACGTGCCGGGCCACCCAGGCGACCGCCGCGTCCTGTTGGGCGAACCCCCTGACCGAGGAGCTGGCGCGCAGCGAGCCGAGCCACTGCGGCGCCACCACCGTCAGGAAAACCGCCGCGGCCGCCAGCACGGGCAGCCGCGGCGCCCATCGCCCGGCCAGTGCCCAGCCGCGGCCGGCC
>JAFMRC010000488.1 GCA_017354375.1 Nocardiopsaceae bacterium
GAAAACCGATACACCATGCCGGAAAGGTTCAGGACACCCGCAAACCGGACCACCCGCGACACGCCCGAAACACGCAAATAAATAAACGACGAGTCCCCGCGCTCACATATCCTCCACGCTGAGCCCTTTCGCCCCGCCGCGGCCCGCCGCGAACGCTCCCACGCCCCGGGTATACCCCCGCAAAACGGGGCATGGACCCCGCCCCGGCACCTCATACCCCCGGCACCGGCGCCCCCGCCATCGCCCGTCCCCGCTCCGGAGGCACCCGGCCAACCACTCGCGAACCAGCAGCATCCAGCCGAACACTAACTGCAATCAACCAGCAGGATCCCGGCCGCGGAAAGCGCACCGGCCTGGGTTCCCGAGTGACCGGGAAACCAGGCCGGCATGCCGATTATCTATCCAGCTTTGCTGGAACTCCGTGCGAGGGGCGGAGAGCTCAGGAGACTACGACCACCTGCTCTGCCTGCTGTCCCCGGTCGCTCTGCGTGATCTCGAACGTGACGCGCTGGCCCTCTTCGAGGGTGCGGTAGCCGTCCGCCTGGATCGCCGAGAAGTGGACGAAAACGTCCTTACCGCCGTCAACGGCGATAAAGCCGTAGCCCTTGTCGGGGTTGAACCACTTGACGGTGCCCTGAGCCATTTCACACAACTCCCTAACTGCTGCTCGGGCTTTCGGGTTCCGCCCTTTCCACCGCGGAACCCGTCGATCGAGACCGCCGAGTCATGCCACGTACGCTCCCGCGCTCGCACCTGCCTTGCCGGCAACGACCGGAACCGACCTTACCCTGTGCGCGGCCTCCGCGACGCCAGATGGCCTTCAATCGTGTGCCGTCTCGTGCCGTATTGATCACCGCCAGTATCGCGGGTCAAGGTTTCGCACGGTCAGCGCGCTATGAACCCCAAAAGCGTCATATTGGACATTTAGCGGGGAACGGCTACGCCCCGTCGAATCCCGCTTCCTGGAACGCATCGACGGTCGGCTTGATCGCCACGGGCACGCGAACCGCAGGGGCGACGGCGTCCAGGGTCTTGAGCCCGTCCCCGGAATTGATGATCACCGTCTCCTTGCCCGGGTCCAGCTGGCCGGACGCGATGAGCTTGCGCAGCACGCCCAGCGTGACCCCGCCAGCGGTCTCGCCGAAGACGCCCTGCGCGCGGGCCAGCATCCGCATCGAATCGACGATCTCGGAATCGGAGACGTCCGCGACGACGCCACCGGTGCGGCGCACCACGTCGAGAACGTACGGGCCATCCGCCGGGTTGCCGATGGCCAGGGACTTGGCGACCGTGGACGGCTTCACCGGGCGCACGACGTCCCAGCCCTTGGCGAACGCCTCGGAGACGGGGGAGCAGCCGGTCGCCTGCGCGCCGAACATCTTCCACGGCACGGATTCGACCAGGCCGAGCCCGGCCAGCTCCGAGAAGCCCTTGTCGATCTTGACGAGCTGAGCGCCGGACGCGACCGGGACCACGATCTGCTCGGGGAGACGCCAGCCGAGTTGTTCGGCGATCTCGAAGCCGAGGGTCTTGGAGCCCTCCGCGTAGTAGGGACGGACGTTCACGTTGACGAAGGCCCAGTCCTCGTGCTCGCCGGCCAGCTCCGAGGCGAGCCGGTTCACGTCGTCATAGCTGCCCTCCACGGTGACGAACGCGCCGCCGTACACCGCGGTGGTCAGGATCTTCTGCTCCTCGAGGTCGGACGGGACCATGACCACCGAGCGGATTCCCGCCCGCGCCGCCGCGGCGGCCACTGCGTTCGCCAGGTTGCCGGTGGAGGGGCAGGCCAGCACCTTGAAGCCCAGCTCCGTGGCGGCTGCCAGCGCCACCGCGACCACCCGGTCCTTGAACGAGTGGGTGGGGTTGCCGCTGTCGTCCTTGATCCACAGCTTCCGCATCCCGAGTTCGGCCGCCAGGTTGCCGGCGTCGATCAGCTTTGTGTAGCCGGGCTGGGTCGTCGGCCGGCTCGCGATGTCGGCGGGAACCGGCAGCAGCGGCGCGTACCGCCAGATGCTGTTCGGGCCGGATGTGATGTCGGCCCTGGACAGCCTCGGAAAGTCGTAGCTGACCTCCAGCGGCCCGAAGCATTCCGGGCAGGCGTAGAACGGGCCGAGGGGGGTAGCCACCCCGCACTCCCGGCAGGACAGGCCGCTCGCGTTCCCGAGCCGGGGAGCACCGGGCGCGCGCGGGTCGGTCTGAGCCGTGTCGATCGGAACCATTGGGCGAGGCCTCTCTCTCCCATCTTTCCCTGCGGCCACCCTGGCCGCGGGCCGGACTTGGCACCTGTCGCGCGCGTGCCTCGCCTGTCCGGAGGTGCTTACCGCGATGGTTGCCGGGGCTTCACAGGGCCGATCCCTCCACCCCTCTGGATGAGGTATTCAGTTGTCGGGTCGTTAACCCAGGTAATTAACACTGTAACCGATCGCCCCGCGCCCCCGGCAATCTGGTTTACGCGCTCCTCAACTAGGCTTGGACCATATGAATAGCGACCCGGGCCGCATGGTCCTCGTGGCGTCGAACCGTGGCCCCGTCTCCTTCAGCATCGCGGCGGACGGGACGCCGTCCGCCAAGCGCGGCGGCGGGGGGATGGTCTCCGGCCTCACGTCGGGGCTCGCGGCCATCGCCCCCGAAGGGGGCGTGTCGTGGGTCTGCGCCGCGCTGAGCGACGCCGACCGCGAGGCGGTACGGAAGGGTGCCCGCGGCGACGGCGGCCCCGGTGACGTCCCGGTGCGGATGCTGGACATCCCGCCCGCGACGTTCGATGCCGCCTACAACCGGGTGGCGAACTCGGTGCTGTGGTTCGTCAACCACCTGCTCTTCGACACACCCGTCCAGCCGCGCTTCGACGCCGGGTTCCGGCGTGACTGGGCTTGTTACGAGGCCTACAACGAGGCGTTCGCGCGGGCGCTGGCCGACGAGGCCGGTGATGGCACTCGCGTCCTGGTGCAGGACTACCACCTGGCGCTCGTCCCCCGGTTGCTGCGCGAGCGGTTGCTGCGTGAGCGGCGGCCCGGCGCGCGGATCGCGCACTTCCAGCACACGCCGTGGGCGCCGCCGGAGTACTTCCGGATGCTCCCGGACGAGGTGGCGGCCGGCTTGCTGGAGGGAATGCTGGGCGCCGACCACGCCGGGTTCCTCGCCGGGCGCTGGGCCGGGGCGTTCCTTGACTGCTGCGAGGCGGTGCTCGGGGCGAAGGTCAGCCGGGTGGCCGACGACGCCGGGCCCGCCGCGGCCGGGCAGGTCGCGGGCCAGG
>JAFMRC010000489.1 GCA_017354375.1 Nocardiopsaceae bacterium
CCGCCGGCCGGGCCGAGCCGGGCGCCCAGCCGGTCGCAGGCCCGCCGCAGCCGCTCGCGCAGCGCGTCGTCGCCGATCGCCTCCGAGATGCCGAGCAGCTCCTCGCGCAGGTCGCGCAGGTCACCGGGGGACAGGTCGGCGGACTGCGGCGGGACGAGCGCCGCGGTCTCCAGCAGCCGGACCCGCCGGTCCACCTCGTCGCGGATGGCGATCTCGGAGGCGAGCTGGCGGGCGACGCCGGAGACGGCGTCCATCGCCACATCGCCCAGCGGGAACACCGAACGCACGCAGGCGTACAGCACGCCCCGCGCGTTCCCTCGCACGGTCACCGGCGCGCCGATGACGGCGCGGATGCCCTCTCCGAGCACCGGCTCGTCGTAGTGGTGGGTGATGCCGCGGGCCGACTCGTAGTCGTTGACCGCGATCGGCCGCAGGCTCGCGACGACGTACCCGCCGACGCCCTGGCCGGGGTCCACGTGCAGCCCGGACAGGCCTTCGGTGCGGTTGCCGAGGAACTCGCCGAGCACCAGCTGCCCGCCGGAGAACTGGCCGCCGAAGGCGAGCGGGACGCTGGTGCGCCGCCGGATGAGGCGCAGGGCCTGCCGGTAGGCGCCGGAGTCGTCCGGGCGGAGCGTGGGCTCGGTCTGGTTCACGGTCAGTCCAGCCCGAGGATCTCCGCCGCCCGCTTCCGCATCTCGACCTTGCGGACCTTGCCGGTGACGGTCATCGGGAACTCGTCGACGACGTGCACGTACCGCGGGATCTTGTAGTGGGCCAGCTTCCCGGCGCAGAATTCCCGCAGCTTCTCCGCCGTCAGCGGCTCGGCGCCGGGTCGCATCCGCACCCAGGCCATCAGCTCCTCGCCGTACTTGGCGTCCGGCACCCCGATGACCTGAGCGTCCAGCAGGTCGGGGTGGGTGTAGAGGAATTCCTCGATCTCGCGGGGGTAGATGTTCTCCCCGCCGCGGATCACCATGTCCTTGATCCGCCCGGTGATGGACACGTACCCCTCGTCGTCCATCACGGCCAGGTCGCCGGTGTGCATCCAGCGGGCGGCGTCGATCGCCTCGGCCGTCTTTTCCGGCTCGTTCCAGTAGCCGCGCATCACCGAGTAGCCGCGGGTGCACAGCTCGCCCGGCTCGCCGCGCGCCGTGGTGCGCCCGGTCTCCGGATCGATGATCTTGACCTCCAGGTGCGGGCCGACCCGGCCGACGGTCGATACCCGCCGGTCGACGGAGTCGTCGGTCCGGGTCTGGGTGGACACCGGCGAGGTCTCCGTCATGCCGTAGCAGATCGACACCTCGGACATGCCCATCCGCTCGATGACCTGCTTCATCACCTCGACCGGGCACGGCGAGCCGGCCATGATCCCGGTGCGCAGGGTGGTGAGGTCGAAGCTCGCGAAATCGGGGTCGGCCAGCTCGGCGATGAACATCGTCGGCACCCCGTACAGCGACGTGGCCCCCTCTTCCTGCACGGCGCGCAGCACCGCTTTCGGCTCGAACCCCGGGCCGGGGATGATCATCGCGGCGCCGTGGCTGGTGGCGGCCAGGTTCCCCATCACCATGCCGAAGCAGTGGTAGAACGGCACCGGGAGCACGATCCGGTCCCGCTCGGTGTAGCCGACCAGCTCGCCGACGAAGAACCCGTTGTTCAGGATGTTGTGGTGGGTGAGCGTCGCGCCCTTCGGGAACCCGGTCGTGCCGGAGGTGTACTGGATGTTGATCGGGTCATCGGGGGACAGCTCCGCCCCGATCGCGGCCAGCCGCTCCGGGCCGGCGGTCCCGGCCCGACCGGCGGCCTCGGCCCGGCCGGCCTCGGCGAGCCGGCTCCAGGCGTCCTCGCCAATCAGGATGACGTCCTCCAGGCTCGCGACCTCCGGCCGGACTTGCCCGATCATGCCGGCGTAGTCGGATGACTTGAAGCCGCGGGCCGCGACCAGGGTGCGCACGCCGGACTGGTTCAGCACGTACCGCAGCTCGTGGGCCCGGTAGGCCGGGTTGACGGTGACCAGGATCGCGCCGATCTTCGCGGTGGCGTACTGGGTGATCGTCCATTCCGGGCAGTTCGGCGCCCAGATGCCGACCCGGTCGCCCTTGGCGACTCCGGACGAGAGCAGGCCGAGCGCGACGGCATCGACCTCGGCGGCGAACTCGCGGTAGCTCCAGCGCCGCGCCGACGGCACGTCCACGAGGGCGTCGCGGTCGCCGAAGGCGGCCACGGTCCGCTCCAGGTTGGCGCCGATCGTGTCGCCGAGCAGTTCCGTGGCCGACGTCCCCGACGCGTAACTCGGCCTCGGGGCCTGGCCAGGCCCCGAGGCGATGGCAGAAGACACCGGTGACCTCCCGTCCGCTACGAGTCCGCTGCGGGTCCGCCAGGTCCGCCGGGACCGCCCCCGTCGGGTCCCGCCGTTAGGATCCCGCTGTTAGGGACACTGTGCCGATGATGCAAGCATGCCCCGCCGCGCGGGCGCTACCCCTGTTCGGGGGTAGCGACGGCTCGTTCCCGTCCGTATCCTGCCGACTACAGTAGCCAGAGGAAGCTGAGGAATAATTGCATCCCACCCCTGACGGTACCTTCGGTAACGAGGCGAGGCTGCCGAGGGTGCCGTTGCCCTCCGTGAGCGATAGCTGCGCGCGTTTCCTCGAATGGTGCGCCCCCCTGCTGACCCCCGCCGAGCTGGACCAGACCCGCCGCGCCGTCGCGGACTTCCTGGCCGACCCCGTCACCGCGCGGGTGCAGGGTGAGCTCGCCGCCTACGAGGCGAGGGACGACGTCCACAGCTGGCTGGACGAGTTCTGGCGGGACCGTTACCTCGGCCGCCGGGACCGGATCGCGCTCAACGCGAACTTCTTCTTCCTGTTCAACGATGTTCCTCCTGGCGGGGAGGGAGGGGGCACTGCCGGGGACGCCTCGGGTGCCCAGATCGGACGGGCCACGGCGCTGATCACCGCGGCGGTGGCCCACAAGCGCGCCCTAGACTCCCAGACGTTCCCGCCGTCCACGCGCCGCGGCCAGCCGCTGTCCATGCAGCAGCACCGCTACCTGTTCTCCACCACCCGGATCCCCGGAGAGCGGCGGGACAGCGTCCGGGCGCCGTACGCCGATGCCCACCGGCGGCCCAGCGACGCCCGGCACATCATCGTGCTCGCCCGCGGCGCCCTCTACGCCGTGGACGTCATCGCCCCGGACGGTGAGCCGCACGCCCCGCACGAGATCGCCACGGCGCTGCGCGAGGTGGTCGCGGCCACCT
>JAFMRC010000059.1 GCA_017354375.1 Nocardiopsaceae bacterium
AGAACAAGCCCGGACCCCAGAAGGAGGCCAACCGCGCCCACGCGAAACTCCGCTCTCCGGGAGAAAGGGCAAACGCCCAGCTCAAGTCCTGGAAGATCCTCCGTAAGCTCCGCTGCTGCCCATGGAAAGCCGGCCAGATCGCGAAGGCCATCCACGTCCTTCAGATGCGCGAGGCATAACCAGGTTGGAAAAGGCTCACTGCGTCGGTGCAGGTCGCGGGCATGATCGCCGTGCAATTAGCGTGCAATTAACCAGGGTGATCAAGGGTCACTAGCGGACACTCGCGGTAGGCCGAAACCCCTGGTCAGTCCCATGATCGGCTTGGGTCCACACAATTCCCAAGCTGATAGCGCGGGTTCGATTCCCGTCACCCGCTCCACGACGCCGGAACCTGGAGGCTGCCGAAGCCGCAGCTCCTCACGGACGACGCTTCATGCCGATCGACCTGTCACGTGTCGAGGCGATCGAGAGAATCATGTGCGGAGAAGACCTGTTAGCTATCGGCCCGGGTGCGGGCGAACCTTAGTGTCGGCGCGGGTTTCCCTGGAAACAGGACAAAGGCGCTCATCGGGGAGGTCAGCACGGGCGGTATGAGTCGAACTCGCTGATGAGCATGCCCTCTCCGTGGGTAAGCCGTCGCAGTTCTTGCTCGAACGCCGCGATGCTGCCGGCGGGGATCGTCCCGGTCAGTCGCCAGGTCAACGGGTCGGCCTGGGGCTCGCCGGGGACGGCGCGGTGGGCGATCAGGCGCGGCAGCACGCGGGTGCCGCTGTCGGCCGGGATGTCGAGCTCGAAGCGGTTGACAGGTTCGCAGACCTGTGTCCCGGCGCGGCGGACCGCCTTGTCCAGGGCGAGTGCCGCGATGGTGCGGAAGTGCCCGGCGGTCGAGGCGGGCGGGAAGAACGCCGTCTGGATGACGGTGACCCGGCAGTCGGTGACTTCCCAGCCGTGCGGGCCGGTGAGCAGGCGCTTGCGCACCGACTCCTCGATCGCCGCGTGGAACGACGGGGGCAGGGCGCCCGGCTCGACCTCCAGGCCGTAGCTGACCCCGGTGCCCGGCGCGGTCGGCTCGATCCGGAGGCCGACGGTTGCCCAGTCGAAGATGCCCTCGTCCGGCTGGCGCTGCTGGATCCCGGAGCCCGTCCTCTTCACCCGTTCGATGCAGATGGTCCGTGACAGGCTGAACTCTGCCTCGATCCCGAACTCCTCGGCCAGGGTCGCCTGGATGACTTCCTTCTGCACTTCGCCGTAGAGGCGGACGGAGATCGCGCGGGTCGCGTCGTCTCGCCGCACGCTGATGTAGGGGTCGGCCGCGGCGAGCTGCTCCAGGGCCGTGAACAGCGCCGCCGTCCGGGCCGGATCCCGCGGGGTAACCATGGAGTCGAGGCTCGGCGGCGCGAAGAAGCCGTCCTGGGCTAGCCCGTCCGCCGCGCCGAGGCGGTCGCCGATCCGGATGTCCTTGAGTCCGGTGATCCGTGCGATGTCGCCGGCCTGGCGTCCCTCGACGGAGGTCACGCGGGCGGTCAGCTCCCGGACCGTCCCGGCTTCGCCGCGGCGGAAGTACGCGACATGCTGATACGGCGTGAGGGTGCCGCTGTCGAGGCGCGCGTAGGCGATCTTCTCGCCCGCCCGCCCCCGCTCGATCTTGAAGACGGTCCCCTTCAGCGGGCCGCCGGCCGGCAGGGACCGCGCGGGCAGCAGTTCCCTGATGCCCGAGGTCAGCGCCTCGACGCCGGCGCCGGTGGCCGCCGAGCCGAAGAAGACAGGATACGCCTGGGCCGCGGCGACCTGGCGGGCCAGCTCGCCGCGGTAGTCGGCCTCGCCGAGGCTGACGGCGTCGTCGAGGTAGCGGGCGAGGAAGGCGTCATCAGCGTCGGCCAGGAACTCGCCGATCTCCTCCGCCGGACGCTCGACGGTCCGGGCGCTGGCGGTGCCGATGCCGGCGGCCGAGGTTACCGCGACGGCGCGGGCCGTCAGTTTCTCTCGGATCTCGGTCATGAGGCCGCTGTCACGGGCACCTGCCCGGTCGATCTTGTTGGCGAAGATAAGCGCGGGAAGCCCGAGCCTGGCGATCGTCCGCATGAGGACGCGCGTCTGCGCCTGCACGCCTTCGACCGCTGAGATCACGAGCACGACGCCGTCGAGCGCGCGCAAGGCCCGCTCGACCTCGGCGATGAAGTCGGCGTGCCCGGGCGTGTCGACGAGCGTGATGCGCAGGCCGTCCGCGTCCAGGGCCGGAGTCGTCAGGGCTGCGACCGCCGACTGGATGGTGATACCGCGACGCCGCTCCAGGGCGAGCGTGTCCGTCTGCGTGTCACCGCCGTCGACACTGCCGAGCCGGCCGATGACGCCGGCGTTGAAGAGCAGGCGCTCAGTCAGGCTGGTCTTGCCGGCGTCAACATGCGCCAGGATGCCGATGTTCAGGGTGGCCAAAGTCAGGAGTCCTCAGGAATGCGGGTGACAGGTCGGGTCCGGAAAGAACATCGATCTGTCGGCGCATTCGGGTCTCCATACGTGAGCTGATCTATGGCCAGTGCGAGGTTACGCCCGGCGAGAGCCTGAGGAAAACGATTAATAGGCGGTTGGCCGGGGTTCAGTTCGAGAGACCGAGGAGTTTGCTGAGGTCGTCGCCGTATACCTCCTGGCAGCCAGCGGGGCTGGCGCTACACTTAATGCAGTAAGCGACAGTTATTGCACTTGGAGGTTACGGTGTCCGAGATACTCACCGGCGATATCGAGGTCCTGCGCGGTGCCCTTGGGCAGCCGACCGACAGCGTGAACGTGACCTTGAGCCTGCCCCGCAAGATCGCGGAGAAGGTACTAGCGCTACTGGACGCCGAGCGCACGACCGGCGCGGTCGTGGTCCCGGCCAAGGAGCTTTTCACCACCACCGAGGCGGCCACGATGCTGGGGCTGTCCCGCCCGAGCCTGATGAAGCTCATTACGTCGGGCGAGATCGACCATGTCAAGGTCGGCACCCACCACCGTGTTCCCGCCAAGGCGATCGTGGAGTTCCAGCGTGCCCGCAGGGAGCGCCGAGACAAGGCTGCCGAGGCGCTGGCGGAGTTCTCCAACGAGATCGGCTTCGTCGAGTGACGATTTCGGTCGTCCTGGCGGACGCCAACATCCTGTTCTCCCGAACGCTGTGCGACTACGTGCTCTACGCCATGCAGGTCGATGGTGATCACCTCGGCGGCGGCGTGGACGGTGACAGGAGCGCCTACCCGTCTCGGCCTCTCGAAACGCGTGGCCGCACCGTCGGCATGACGGTGCCGGGCATGAGCGCGGGCCACGTTGACCAGCAACCGAGCCTGCTGGTCGGGCGACAGCGAAGGCACATCGACCGGTTCAGCCGATCACGGGGACTGCCATGGCCCCGGTTCAGGCGGCCACTTCCCAGATGGAGCTGACTGGCATGGCCCGCAGTCGCGGGCCAAAAGGGAGGGTCTGCCGCCCGGTGTACAGCACGATCCCGGCAATGAAGTCGTCGCCCAGCAGCTGCTCAAGATGCCTCAGGCCGCGGAAGTCATCCGGCCCCACGGTTGACGCGGCCTTGACCTCGATGCCGACGACCCGGCCAGTCCTGTCCTCAAGGACCGCATCGACTTCCACCTTGTCCTTGGTCCGGTAGTGGAACAGCTCGACCCGGGTCTCTGCCCAGGTCGCCTGCCTGGCCAGTTCCATCACGACGAAGCCCTCCAGCAGTTCGCCGAACGGGCCGCCCGGCCTCACCAGCGACCTTGGGTCCGCGCCGAGGAGGTTCGCTGCGACACCGGAGTCGACGAAGGCCATCTTGGACGTCTTCACCGCCCGGCTGCCGAGGTTCCGGGACCACGCCGGGATTCTCTTGATCAGGAAAACTTCTTCCAGGAGGCCGAGATAACGAAGCGCGGTCGCCTGCGAGATCCCGGCATCGCCGCCGAGCGAGGCTGCGACGAGGAGCTGGCCGCTCCGCGCGGCAAGCAGCCTGATGAGAGCTCGCATCTGGGCTACTCGCTCGATCTCGGAGAGCTGGCTTACGTCCCGCGCGACAAGGTCGGCAACGTACGAGTCGTGGAATCTCTGGCGGCGCCGTACGTTCGTCCTAGCCACAGCCTCGGGGAAACCGCCTCGGACAATCCGGTCGGCGTACTCAGCGCGGCTGATGTCCGACGTATGCCGAAGTTCCGGCCCCTGGCCGAAGGCGGCGTCGATAAACCCGTCCGGCGCCTCATCGATCTCGCCCTGGGAGAACGGCCACAGCTCAATCGTCTCCATCCGCCCTGGCAGGGCGTCCGGAAGGCCCCGAAGCCCCAGGATCCTGGCCGAGCCCGTCAGCAGGTACCGGCCTGGCCTCGGGTCATTGTCGACCTCGACCTTGATCGGCAGGAAGAGATCAGGAACGCGCTGGATCTCATCGATGACCATCATGCCCGGGAAGTCAACGAATCCGGTGGGGTCAGTCAGCGCCGCCCGCCTCACTTGCGGTACATCAAGATCCCGCCATTCCGCGTCACTGCCGCGCGCGAGCTGCCGGAGCAGGGTGCTCTTACCGCTCTGCCGGGCTCCGTTCACGAGAACGACCCGCGTATCTTCAAGCGCCTCCTGGACGGAGCGTTCGACATGTCGTTCCAGCACCCGCCCGAGGGGCGGTTTCGCCACTGTAGCCACCTCTCCATAGTGCCATCCATCCTCTCGTGCTGACGCAATTGACGCGCCTATGCTGACGGATTAGTCGCATTAGTGCTGACGGATTGGTCGAGACCCGCGTGACGGAACAGTCGCAACCGGCGTGCAAGAGCAGCCAGGATGAGCCGGTCTAAACGCGCGACCTTGCTTGGTGTACGGGGCAGATGAGGCAGCGCCGGGGCATCGATGAAGGGCTCGATCCGATCCAGGTACAGCGGGCGGCCAACTGCCCGTTCCGGAGCGTAGAGTTACCCGCCGTGACGGACTTCATCTCCCTCCCCTTCTACGACCTTTTCCACGAGAACGGCCATGTGCCGGTGATCCGCAAGAACCTGCCGCCGCTCCTGTCCGGCGTACGGCGTAGCATCCTGGAAGTCGGTGCGGGAACCGGCCTGATAACCACGTCACTGGCGGACTGGACGCCCGCCGAGATCTTCGCGCTGGAGCCATCGGACGGAATGCGCGGGGTGCTGCTGTCACGGCTGAGCGCGCGTCCGGAACTGCTCAACCGGGTGACCGTGCTCCCGTACGACGCCCTGAGCGTTAGCCTGCCCGAGCCCGCCGAAGCCGTTGTGATGATCAACGTGATCTATGCGCTGGAGCCGGACTACCGCAAGCGGCTCTGGCCAGGGTTGGCCCAGGCGCTGGAACCCGGTGGCCTCCTAGTTTTCACCTGGCGTGACGGCGGCCCGCCGAAGCCTCGTCCGCTTCAGGAACTAGATTCGCGTCAGGTAGGTCGGCATACGTACACGGTGTTGTCGGAGATCCTCGACACTGACGGGGAAGCCGCACACGCCCGCTATGTCCACCGGATTACCGAGGGAGACAGGGTCGTCAGCGAAGAGGAGATCACCGGCTATGCCTACCGCCCGCCATGGGACGTGCTCCAACGCGAACTGACGGCCGCGGGTTTTGCCCAGGTTGAAGGGGCCGAAGGGCTTCTCGCCTGGCGGCGTGCATAGCGTTCATCATTGAGCACCTGTAGCGAGCTATCCCCCCTTGCTAGCGACGGTAAGCATGTACTACTCGTTGCCTGAGTTGTTTGAGATGATGGCGGGGTGGACGAACGTACTCCCGCTGACGGGATCCGTAGTCACCGCCAAGCGTTCGAGTCGCTGACAGATGATGAGCTGATCGCCCGGATAAAGGCCACGGAACCCTTGCCCGACGCCGATGACGACGACCCGGCCTGGGACGAGGATGCCACCTGGGACCGGGCAGAGTTCCTGATCGCCGCCGCAGACGAGGTCGGTGACCGGCGGCTCATGCGGGCGATTGCCCCGTTGTTTCAGCTGGCCTCGCTCGGCGATGCCTACGAGATGATGCGGGATCTTCGCCACGGCCCGGAACGGGCAGCCGCACCCGACTGGCAGGCCCTGACCGGCATCATCCGCCCCCTCACCCGCCATCACCGAGCAGGCTGCCGCCGCTGGGCAGTCCGGGAACTGGGTATTCTGCGAGACCCCGCGGCGCTGGACGATCTGCTGTCGGCGCTCGGAGATGAGCAGCCCCTGGTCCGGTCAGAAGCCTGCGTAAGTCTCGGCGTGCTCAGCGCCGAGGCTCCGGCCCTCCGCCCGCAGATACGAGCCCGTCTCCAGGCCACAGCCAGGAGCGATACCTCCAGCGAGGTCCGCAGTAGCGCACGCCAGGCCGTCGGGTGACGGTCCCGCAGTTATCCCGAGTCCAGCGATTTTGCCTGCTGCGTCTTGCCGTCTCGGTGAATCTGGCTCAAGGCAGACAGCACCTGGTCGGCCAGCTCGGCTGGGGAGTCCCTGTCCGAGCGCAGCATGAGCGTCCCGTCCGGCTGGCGGGCAGCGGCAGCCACCATCTCGTCGATGCCGGTCATGCCGGCTTCACGGGCGGTCCGCTCCCAGTCCCCGCCGGGGTGGGTTACGCGCGCATCGAGTCGCTTCCGGAGCACTCCGGCGTCCGCTTCCAGGAAGACGTGCAGGACGTCTTCGTCCGCGTCGGCCAGGCCGCCGAGGATCTCGGTGCGGTAGGGGGCGCGGATAAGCGACATCGGGACGATGAGCGTGTCCGCATGGTGCCTGCGCAGCGACAGCGCCGTCGCGACGACCAGTTCCCGCCAGCTCGGCAGGTGCTGGAAATCGCCGTTGGGCTGGATCCACTTCCAGAGCATGATGCCGACGTCCTCCGGGTCGTACACGACCGCATCGGGAAGCCGCCGGTGCAGTTCCTCCGCAAGGGTTGTCTTGCCCGCGCCGAATCCCCCGTTGATCCAGATGATCACCGAAACAAGCTATCCGGTGAACACCGACCCTCCCCGGAGCTGTGAGAACTTTCCTTACGCCGTTTTCAACGGATAGCGATCATTCCGCTGGTCTGGGTTTTTTGCGGTGGTTGGCGGTGAAGCGCGCTTTCTTCTGGCGGTTCCCGCACGTGTTCATGTCACACCATTTACGGGTGCGGCTCTGGCTGGTATCGAAGAAGGCGGCTCGGCAGGTCGGCGATGCGCACAGGGCCAGCTTCCCGTCTCGTTCGCCTGCGATGATGCTGATGGCGTCGGCGGCGATCACGCCGAGGGCGTCTTCCACGGGGGAAGCCGGGCTGAGCCGCCATTGTCGCTTGCCCTCGAGCGTCAGGATCGCCGCGGCCCGGCCCTGGGCGCTGCGGTCGTTGATGACCTGGACGGCAGCCGAGGGGAGCGGGTTCCCGATCGCGGCCGCCGTCGCGGCGGCGTGAATCGCTTCCCTCAGCTCCCGGGCGAGGCCGAGTTGGGCAGCGGTGCAGGAGTCCACGGCGAGGCCGTTCAAAACCAGCCAGTCGGCGAGTCGGCGCGGAGTGGGAATGCGCTCGACGGCATCGCCATGACGCTCCGACAGGGTCCCGGTGAAGCTGGTCGCCAGCACGCTGCCGAGGCGGAAGTCAGGGAACCCGGCGCGCATGGAACCACCTTAGCCGGTTGCGGGTCGGCATGAAGGCATGTTAGAACCGTCTTAGCCAGTTCATGAACCATCTTAGGCGGTTCCTCGATAATCGGGAGGCCTCATGTCCCGTCCAATCAGCGACGTGCAAGCATTTGAAGCCCATGCGACTGACGCCGACCTCGACGACCTGCGCGCGCGACTAGCCGCGGCGCGGCTGCCGGAGGCCGAGACGGTCTATCGCGCCGCGCCTGGCCCTGGTCGATGGGGGCAGGGCGTTCCCCTCGCCGATCTCGTCGATGTCGTGAACTACTGGCGCACCGGGTATGACTGGCGGTCGTTCGAGGCGCGCCTTGACCGGATCGGCCAGTTCCGCACGACCATCGATGGCCTGGGAATCCACTTCCTGCACCGCCGGTCCCCGCGCGCCGGTGCCACCCCCCTGATCATGTCGCACGGCTGGCCAGGCAGCATCGCCGAGTTCATCGACGTCATCAACGAGCTGGCAGATCCGGAAGACCCAGACGCGCCAGCGTTCCACGTCGTGGCCCCGTCGCTGCCAGGCTTTGGTTACAGCGACAAGCCGGCCACCACCGGGTGGGGAACCGAGAAGATCGCGGCCGCATGGGTGGAACTGATGGGACGTCTCGGCTACAACAAGTTCGTGGCCCACGGTGGCGACTGGGGAGGCGTGATCACCACGATCCTCGGAGGCAGGTTCCCCGGGCACGTCCTCGGCATCCACACCACGACCGCGCAGGCACCGCCCGGGCTGACGGCGGACGGGCTGACGGCGGCCGAGCGGAAGCAGGCCGGGGAAACCCGCGACTTCTGGCGCCACCATGCGGCGTACGCGAAGCAGCAGGCGACCCGGCCGCAGACCATCGGCTACTCGCTCACCGACTCACCGGTCGGGCTTCTTGCCTGGATCCTCGACAAGTTCGCCGAGTGGTCAGACACCGAGGACAGCCCGTTCGAGACGATTTCCAGGGACAGAGTCCTTGACGACGTCACCCTGTACTGGCTGACGCGGACCGGCGCATCGTCGGCCCGCATCTACTACGAAAGCCACGACTCGCTGGATCCCGACCTTCGGGTCGACGTCCCCTCGGCAATCAGCATGTATCCCCGTGACATCGAGAAGTGCCCGCGCCCCTGGGCGCAGGAGCGGTACCGGCAGATCGTCCGATGGAGGTCACCCGGAACCGGTGGGCACTTCCCGTCGCTGGAGGTTCCCGGGTACTTCGTCAAGGATCTGCAAGAGGGCCTCGCGGCCGTGCTGGCCGCTAATCGGTGAACGTCGTGAGGTCTTACACGCTGTACATCTTGGTTATCGGCTGCGTCTTCGGGGCGCACTCGGGCGGCCTGCTGGAGCCAGGCGACGTGAGACTGGAACGCTTCGCGCCCGTCCGGAGTCAGCCGGAACCAGGTCCGCGGACGGCGTCCGACCGCCCCTTTCCTGACTTCGACATAGCCAGCGTCTTCCAGGAGCCGAGACTGCTTCGACAGGACCGAGTCGCTGATTCCCGCGGCGTCGCGCAGCGCGGCGAACTCCACCCAGTCCGCGCCGCTGGCGAGCAGGCCGCAGATCGACAGCCGGGTAACCGGATGAATGACCGGATCCAGCCTGGGGGCTGGCTTGCCCTTGGCGGTCAAATGGCCTCCCTGCCCGTCTCCAGATCCCGGCGGATGCCCTGCAGGTGGCCTCGCCAGCAGGCCGTCCCCGCCAGGGTAGCGAACACGCCGACCACGATCGCGGCCCCGAGCAGGCCGTTCTCAACCAAGAGCGCTTCAGCCTCGGAGGCCGCGACGATAACTACGATCACGGCGATGCCCCAGGCGCGTCCGGACGGGTACCGCAGGGTCTGTGTTCCCAGGGCCACGCCGGTGACCCGGGCCAGGGCGTTTTGCAGTAGGTAGAACACCATGATGGCCAGCACGCCGCCCCAGGCGCCCACGTTGGGGATGTAGTGGGTTCCGATCGGCGTCGCGCAGACCACAGCCCACCCGGCGGCCATGGCCGCGACATACCACCACGGCGTCTTCAGATGGCTGGCCAGTTGTGCGCGCTGAGCGCGCAGCATCTCCAGCTCCGCGACGTGTTCCGTGTCGTCCCTCATCGCCATGACTCTCCCTTCAAGTACTTTCCATATAGGAAAGTACATTCCCGATGGGGTGATGGCAAGTCGAGCACGACCGGATCATCGGCGGTTTGCCGAAGGATCCGTGAGACGGGATGCACGGAGGCAGTCGCGATGATCCGTTCGGTATAAGGATTGTCCGGCCAGCCCCGGGGGCCAGGCGATCTCCCCGAGTTCGCCGTAGCGGGGTGCCGTGGGCGCTAGTCAGGCTTCCGGGCCAGCTCGTAGACGAAGCGCACGGTCTCGGTGAAGGCGCCATTGTCGCTGTGGGGACCGAGGCTGGCCGCGAGGTCGGCATCGAACGCGGCGGCCTGGTCACCGAGTACCGCAGCGGGGAGGAAGGACGTCGACCTGATGAGCCCGGCCAGTTCGGGCAGGGTCCAGCGGTGCTCGATGGCGAACTCATGATTTCCGGCCAGCTCGAATCCGGCGTGGGAGAGCACCTCGGAGTTGGGCCTGCGCGACTGGGCTTCTTCCCACCCGGCCGGGATCCGGTGCTCGGCGCCGAGTGCCGCCTTCCACCTGTCCAAGGCGGCGGAGAGAGCCCGCTGCCAGCCTTGGTCACCGGTCCAGGGCTGGGAAGACCAGCACAGCGCCAGGTGGCCACCTGGCTGGAGCCAGCCGAAGATCCGGCCGGCGACCAGGTCCCGGTCCAGCCGGTGGAATGCGTTGCCGATAACGGCAAGCTCGAAGTACCCCGGCTGGACGCTGAGCGTCTCCGCGCTCGACACCACCGGGCGAAGGCCCGGTACCTCCGCGGCGGCGGCCTTGGCCCGGACGGCCTCGACCATGTCGGGCTCCTGGTCAACAGCCCACACCTCGGCGAACCAGCGGCGCAGCGGAAAGGCGAGCTGGCCAGGGCCGCAGGCCAGGTCCAGCAGCCGTCCGTGCCCGGAGGCCCCGGCGCTGCGGGACAGGTCCTCGATCATCGCGGCCGGATAGGGCAGCCTGTACCGTTCGTAGGCTGCTGCTGTTCCCCGGTACAGGTCAGCCGCGAACCGCACCTCGTCAGCCACCCCGGCTCATCCTCTCCGGCCGAGGAGGTGAGCCAGGCGGGTAGTCGGCGAATCATCTTGCGTGTCCGTCACGGGCTTGCCGTACATGGCTCCGCGCAGCCGGTCAGGAATCGTCGCAGAAACGAACGGAAGGCAGCGGTCGGCGATTTGGTCCGGTGCCTCGCTTGGTTGGCCGGTGGCGACGGCCAGGTCCCATCCGTGCGTGACAGTCTCCACGGTGAACCCGCGCAGTGCCTCCAGAGCGGTGCATGAGCCCCACGGCGCGGTGACCTGATCGCTCTCGTTGTATGGCTGCCATCGTTTTCGAATGTCCTGAGTGATTGACACATACGCCGCCGCGAGATCGTCATCGGCGACATCCGTGATGACGTGGGGAATCTGCCGGGTAGAGATGCCTTGAGCCGTCCCCTTGCTCCGATGGGCAGTTCCGAGAAGATGCCCCATCAGGTCGCGAACCGTGAACTTCTCGCAAGGTGTCGGCGAGTCCAACTGTTCCGGAGCCGTGGCCGTCATTAGTCCGCCGACCCACTCAAGCGCGCCGAAGTAATCCCGTCGTTGCCCCTCAAGACTCATAGCGGCCAACGCTAACGACGGAGTCGCATGCCGGGATGAACCTGGGGTGAATGCAGAAGACCATCAGGAAGCACGTATTACCGCGGAAGCATGGGCGACACGGGCCAGTCGTCGGGGTAGCTGGCAGCGACCCGCTTGTGCTGGCGGCGCAAAGCACGGCGTTCGGATGCTGTGAGGTGATCTTCCATCACGATGCCGCTGAGGTGGTCGGTCTCGTGCTGCAGGCAGCGGGCCAGCATGCCGGTGCCCTTGACGGTGACCGGCTCCCCGAACTGATCCTGTCCCCGGCATATAGCGAAATTCGGCCGGGCAACGGGCAGGTACGCTCCAGGCAGTGACAGGCATCCTTCGTGGTCCGTCTCCAGCTCAGGGTCCACGGCGAGGGTGATCCGGGGATTGCAGACCAGCCCCTGCCGACGCCTGCCGAATGCGTCATGGCAGTCGTAGACGAACACCGCAAGATCCACGCCGATCTGCGGAGCTGCGAGACCTGCTCCGTCGGCGGCCGTATTCGTCGCGAACATGTTGCATAGCAGGTTCCATAGATCGGGGTCGAACTTAACTACCGGCTGGCACGCATGGTGCAGTACAGGATTTCCCCAGCGGGTAATTGGTAGCGCTATCCCCGAAGACAGGAGCTGTTCGAGCGGCATATACAGACTTCTTCCATATATCGATGGTCGCGTCGGGGCAGGTGTCGGAGCCGCCGTAGCGGCTGTGAGAACTTCCATTACGCCGTTTGGGTGGAGATCACTTCGGAGCGGACACCGGCTAGCTGGTCGAACTCGGCCTTGGCGTCGGTGGTGAGCAGGATGCGGTTCGTTGCCGCGGCGGTGGCGGCGATCATCAGGTCGTAGGCGGATCTCTGCTTGCCCGCCGACATCGCCTGCACTGCCAGCCGGGCATGGATCCTGGCTACCGCGATGGTGTAGTCCTCGATCGGAAGACTGGCCAATACTGCCTCGACGCGGACGGACCTGGCCCGTTTGCGTGCCTCGTCGGCTCGTTCGACCCCGACGAGAAGTTCCATAGCGGTGACCGAGGCAATGGCGGCGTCGTCCGCGCCCAGAACCGCGTCAACATCGAGCTTGCCGCGCTCGATCGCGATGATGGTGCCGGTGTCGAGGATTATTCGGCGGGCCATCCGCGCACCTCGCCCGTGAAGGCGGATCGAAGGTCGGCGTGAGCCGCCTCCAGGTCGTCGGCGAATCCTTCGTCGGCCGGATTGTCCCGCAGTGCGGCCTTAAGGCGCTCGGCGGATGTGCGCCGTTCCGGGGCAAGTCGGCCGACGGGCATCCCATCGCGGGTAATGACGATGGTCTCGCCTCGCTCGACTTGGTCAAGGATGTTTGCGAAGTTCCGCGCCGCTTGCGTGGCCGTTACGGCAATCATGAATACATACTATCAGACCTAGTCTGATAATGCGTATGGCTTGGCAGCTATCACCTCGTGCATCTCGCCAAAAATCCCAAATCCGCGCACGCGTAACGGATGGTGGCGCTTCCTCCGCTCCCAGTCTCTGCGCAGCAGCACGCATACCGCGTACGGTGCGTCATCTCGCTCCCCTTCAACCCCTTCAACCATGCCGCGGCTCCGGATCTCACCCGCGTACCGCATGCCGATGCGTTCCATGACGGCGCGCGAGCGCGCGTTGTGGCGGACCGTGCACGAGACCACGGCCCGCGCCCCGAGGACGTCGAAGGCGAACGCCAGGCCGGCGTGGCCGATCTCGGACGCGTAACCGCGTCCCCAGTACTCGCGCCGTAGCGCCCATCCGATCTCGAGCCAGTTCGCGTGCGCGATGAACGGGCGGCGGGCCTCATGCGCCGCGCGCACCCAGGGCTCCGCCGGAAGGAACTCGTAGATCTGCCCCCAGTCGTCATCGACCGGCGTGCGTGACAAACCGCCGCGGCCGACGACCTCGCCGCTCACCCGGTCGTAGGCGATCCACTTGTGGACGCCGTGGAGGCGCCACGACTCGTCCATGGACCTGGCCTGCCGTTCCGCCTGCTCAAGGGTCGGCTTCTCGTCGCCGTACCACGGCCACACCTCGTCATCGTCATGCACGAGCCACAGGTCGCGAGCCCTGGCGGGGCCGAGGGGCTCAAGCCGCAGCCGCGCCGTGAACCGGGAAGCCGTGAACCGGGAAGCCGTGAACTGGGAGGCGGCGAACTGGGATGGCGTGGACCGGGGATCAGTCGATGGGCTTGTCGAGCCACTCACCGCCCGACATGACGGTTCGGCCGGCGAACTCCTGGACGCCGCTCCATACCTGGATGCGCTGAGGGACGAGCCGGACGTAATGGAAGCCCGGGGTGACGCGAGGGTCGAGCGACACCCGGGCATACGCGTCGGCGGATTTGGCGTCGATCTCCTCGACGCCAACGAGCGTGGCGGTGGCGTCGACCATCGTCACGTCCGTGGTCTCGCCAATGGCGGCCCGCACCCGAGGGTCGGCCCGGATGTTGGCCGTGGTGCGGCTCCGCACGAAGGTGGCCGTCGTGAGGACGGTGCCGTTCCAGGCGTAGCTGACCGGGATGAGGTGCACGCCACCCCGGCCGCCCCCGGTGGCCAGCCAGAGCTGGCGGCTGGCCGCGAGCCGCTCCAGGGCGGCCTCCCGGCGCTGGTCAAGGCTGCGCGGCATGGGTCTCATGCTACGGAACCGGGACCGGAGGCGCACCGTTGACACGCTGCAGATTTGTCCCGTATGGTGCGGATTATTCGAAAATAATGTCCAAATTATACTATTAGTCCGTGCTAAGTGAGCTGCACCGGGCAAGGCATGGCCGCTATAGCGCAAGGCGGAGGCGCCATGGCGCAGGCCGAGGCTGGAGGGCTGGGATGGATCTGGGCACCGTGCTGCGGTGGGCGGCGGATCGTTACCCGCACCGGCGCGCCGTCGGCGGGCCGAGCCCCATGACGTACGCGCAGTGGGACGCGCACGTGAACCGGCTCGCGCACGCGCTGGCGGGGCTCGGGGTACGGCAGGGCGATCACGTGGTGATGTCGCTGAGCGGCGGCGAACGGCAGGCTAGCCTGCACTTCGCCGCGCAGAAGCTGGGTGCGGTCGCGGTGCCGTTGTCCTTCCGGCTGAGTTCCGACGAGCTGGCCTACTGCGTCGCGGACGCTGGCGCCACCCTGATGATCACCGACGAGTCCACCGCGGAGACCGCGGAGGCCGCCGAACGAGCGCTCGCGGACCAGTCGCTCACGGACCCGCCGCCGGTGAACCGGGTGATGTCCGGGTCGGCGAAGGACACCACAATCGAGCGGATGGCGCTGGACCAGCCCAGCACCGCGCCGGACGTGACGGTGCGCGATCACGACCTCAGCGTCATGTTGTACACCTCTGGCACCACCGGCAAGCCCAAGGGCGTGCCCCGCACCCACTCGGCCGAGTACCACGCCTCGGTCGCGCACCTCATCCAGAGCGGCCAGTCGAGGTTCGACGTGACTCTCGGCGTGATGCCCCTGTTCCACACGATGGGCCTGCGCACGCTCATCGCGACGGTGATCGGCGCCGGTACCTGGGTGCCGCAGGCGAGGTTCGACCCCGGCGAGGCGATCGAGCTCATGCGGCGCGAGCGGATCACCAGCCTGTACCTGGTGCCCACCATGTACTGGTCGCTGCTGCGCACCGGCCGCCTGGGCGAGGCGACGGGCGGGGCGACGGGTGGTGCGAAGGGCGAGGCGACATCGGTTCGCAAGCTCGCGTACGCCGGCGCGGCGATGACCCCGGCCCTGGCCGGGGAACTGGCCGAGGCGCTGCACCCGGAGTCCTTCGTAAACCACCTGGGGTCCACCGAGATCTACACGTTCACGATCGGCCCGGACGTGGTGGCCAAGCCCGGATCGGCCGGGCGTGCCGGGGTGTTCTCCCAGGTACGGCTGGTCAGCCCGCATCCGGGGGCCGATCCGGACGACCTGGTGGAGCCGGGTGAACTGGGGCAGCTCGCGGTGTCCATGCGCAGCCCGGAGGCGTTCGCGGGCTACTGGCGGCGGCCGGACGCGGACGCCAAGTCGATCCGCGGCGGCTGGTACTTCCCCGGCGACCTGGCAGTGGCCGACGAGGACGGTGATCTGCGGGTGGAAGGCCGGGTGGACGACATGATCAACTCCGGCGGCGAGAACATCTACCCGGACGACATCGAGGACGCCCTGATTCGCTGCCCCGCCGTCAACGAGGTCGTGGTGGTCGGGCTGGAAGACGACCGGTGGGGGCAGGCGGTGACCGCGTTCTTCGTCCCGGCCGTCGGGAGGGCGCCGGGCGATGCCACGGCAGCGCTCCAGGAATACGCGCGCGAACAATCGGGACTTCCTTCGGTGAAGCGCCCCAAGCGGTACATCGCGGTGGCGGAGATACCGAAGTCGGCGGTGGGCAAGCTGCTGCGGCGGCAACTCCGCTCGGGGGGCTATGACGCGCTCGCGGACAGTAGCGGGGGCCCGGCTTGAGCACTAGTGAGCCTAGTGAGCCTGGCCTGAGCACCGGTCCCGCCCGGATCGGGGACATGGGCCTCGCCCGGATCGAGGATCCGCCGCTGCTCACCGGCCGGGGCAGGTTCATGGACGACATCGACCCGCTCCCGGGCACGCTGACCGCCGCCATCGTGCGCAGTCCGCACGCCCACGCCCGCATCCTGAGCGTGGACCTGGAGTCGGCGCGGAACCACCCCGGCGTGGCAGCGGTCATCGGGCCGCGAGAGGTACAGGCGGAACTCCGCCCGTTCCCGCTGGCGCTCAAGACGCCGATGCCCTATTACCCGACCGCCGTCGGCCGGGCGCGGTTCGTCGGCGAGCCGGTCGCGGTGGTGGTCGCGGCCGACCGGTACCTCGCCGAGGACGCGGCCGAGCTGGTCGATGTGGAGTACGAGCCGCTGCCGCCGGTCGTGGAGGTGGAGGAGGCACTCGAGCCCGGCGCGCCAAGGCTGCACGACGAAGCCCGCGACAACGTGGCCAGCGACCGGACGTTCAGCTTCGGTGAGGTGGACGAGGCCTTCGCGCGAGCGGACAAGGTCATCACCGGCACGTACCACTTCCCGCGCTACTCCTCCACGCCGATGGAGTGCTACTCGGTGATCGCCGAATGGCGGGAGGAGGCGCGAGAGGAGACGATCGAGGCCTGGTCCAACTTCCACGGTCCCTTCTCGATGGCGCAGGTTCTCGCCGGCGCCTTCGGCGTCGAGCCCGCCAGGGTCCGTCTGCACGTCCCCGCGGACAACGGCGGCAGCTTCGGGATCAAGGCGGGCATCTACCCGTACATCGCGCTGATGGCGCTGGCGAGCAAGCACTGCGGGCGCCCGGTCAGGTGGACCGAGGACCGGATCGAGCACCTGCTGGCCAGCTCGGCGGGATCGGACCGGATGATGCGCTTCGAGGCCGCGGTGACCTCCGGCGGCATCGTGCGGGCGCTGCGCGCGGACCTCATCGACAACGTGGGCGCCTACCTGCGTCCTCCGGAGCCGAGCACGCTGTACCGCTGCTACGGCAACATCACCGGCGCCTACCGCATCGGCGCCGTCCAGATCCGGGCGAGGGCCGTGGTCACCAACAAGACGCCCACCGGGCTGAACCGGGGGTTCGGCGGCCAGCAGCTGTACTTCGGCCTGGAACGGCTGATGGACTCGGTCGCCGCCGCGTGCGGGCTCGACCCGATCGAGGCTCGACGCCGGAACTTCGTGCGCTCCGGGGACTTCCCCTACGCCACCCCGACCGGGGGCGTGTACGACTCGGGCGACTACCACCGCGCGGTCGACCTGCTCTGCGAGAACGCGGACTACCCGGCGCTGCGGGCCGCGCAACGCGAGGCGCGGGCGCGCGGCGAGTACCTCGGAGTCGGCGTCGCCACCATCGTCGATCCGAGCGGCACCAACATCGGCTACGTGGGCCTGGCCACCCCGGCGGAACACCGGGGCCGCGGCAAGTCCGGATCCACCGAGCACGTCCGGGTCAGCGTTGACCCCAGCGGCCTCGTCTCGGTCCTCCTCGGCACTGTGCCGCAGGGCCAGGGGCACGCTACGGTGGCGCGGGCGATCGTCGCGGAGCGGCTCGGCCTGCCACCCGAACAGGTGCGGCCGCTGGTGGAGATGGATACCGCGACCACGCCGTGGACGATCACCTCGGGAAGCTACTCGTCGCGTTTCGCGCCGCTGGTGACCAGCGCGGTCGTCGAGGCCGCCGACAAGCTGGCGGCCGACATCAAGCTGGCCGCGTCCGTGCTGCTCGACGCGGACCCGGGCGAGCTGGAACTCGCCGACGGCCACATTCAAGTTCATGATTATCCCCAACGGATAGTCGCGTTTCGGCATGCGGCCGGGCTACTGCACTGGGATCCAGGCGCCCTGCCGGAGGGCGCCGAGGCGCGCACCTACGAGGAGGCCGCGTTCACCCCGCCGCAGTCAAAAGCGGCCAGCCGCACCGACCAGATGAACTCCAGCCTGTGCTACGGGTTCGTCGCCGAGCTGGCCGTCGTCCGCATCGACCCGGCCACGCTGCGGATAACGCTGGAGAAGGTCATCACCGTGCACGACGCGGGCACCGTCCTCAACCCGGTCCTGATGGAGGGACAGGTGCACGGCGCGCTGGCCCACGCGCTGGGCGGGGCGCTGCTTGAGGAGATGCGCTACACCGACGACGGGCAGCCCACCGCGACGTTCATGGATTACCTGTGCCCGACCGCCGCGGAAGCCAGCTTCGAGCTGGTCAGCGACCACATCCAGACGCCGTCCCCGCTTACCAGGCTGGGCGCCAAGGGATGCGGGGAGGGGAGTTCCATGAGCCTGCCCGCCGCGATCGCCAACGCCGTCGCCGACGCGCTGGGCACCGACATCACGTCGCTGCCGCTGCACGGAGACCGGCTTCACGAAATCCTGTCCGGGCAAGAGCAAAACGAGAGGATGGGCTAGGGATGGCACTCACCGGAGGCGAGATCCGCCTTGACCGCGGGCACGACGGCCGTGTCGCTTACCTGACCCTCAGCCACGGGAAGTTCAACGTCATCACCTGGGAAACCCGCCAGGTAATGGCCGAGCGGTTCGCCGAGATCGACGCCGACGACAAGGTCAGGGTGGTGGTCGTCCAGGCCGAGGGCGAGCACTTCTCCTCGGGCGGTGACATCCAGGGGTTCATGGAGGTCGATCCGGTCGACTTCACCGACCTGGGGCAGAACATCACCGCCGCGTCCCGCAGCCCGAAGCCGGTCATCTGCGCGGTTGACGGCTATTGCTTCGGCGTCGGGCTGGAGCTCGCGCTGTCCACCGACATCCGGGTGGCCACCGCGCGCAGCGAGTTCGCGCTGCCCGAGATGCGGCTGGGCATGATCCCCGGTTCGGGCGGCACCCAGCGGCTCGCCCGGCTGATCGGCCTGTCCCGCGCCAAGTACCACGTCATGACCGCGACCCGGATCAAGGCCGCTCAGGCCGGCGACTGGGGGCTGGTCGCGGCCGTGGTCGATGACCGGGCCGCGCTGGAGGCCGAGGTGGAGCGGATCGTCGGCGTGCTGCTCGGGTTCTCCCCGCTGGCCGCGCGTACCGCCAAGGAGGTGCTGGACAAGGGCATCGACGCACCGCTCTATTCGGGGATAGAGCTGGAGCGCAAGGCGTACGCGATGCTGCGCTCCAGCAAGGACTTCGCCGAGGGAGTCTCCGCGTTCCTGGAAAAGCGGCCGCCGGAGTTCCAGGGCCGGTGACCGGCGATGACGGAGATGGGCGGAGATGGCCGGGGATGAGGGGTAGCCGGAGATGGGCGGGTGACCGGAGATGAAGGCGGCGCCATTCGGATACGTCCGGCCGCTCAGCCTGGACGAGGCGGTCGCCGAGCTAGGGCGCGCCGGTGACGGCGGCAAGGTACTCGCGGGCGGGCAGTCGCTGATGCCGGTGCTGGCGATGCGGCTGGCCAGGCCGGATACGCTCATCGACATCAACGCGGTCGAATCCCTGGGCCGGATCCGGCGCGACGGCGGGTACCTGGAGATCGGCGCGACCGCGCGGCAGCGCGAGGCGGAACGCGCGCCGGAGACCGCCGCGGTTCCGCTGCTCGGCATGGCGCTGCCCTGGGTCGGCCACCGGGAGCTGCGCAGCCGG
>JAFMRC010000490.1 GCA_017354375.1 Nocardiopsaceae bacterium
GCGCACCGGGCGCTGCTGGCCGCCGAGTTTCCCGGCCAGACCCTCGTGGTCGCCGCCGGTCGGGCGCCGGTGCGCGCCAACGACACCTACTACGGCTTCCGGCCGGACAGCGCGTTCGCCTGGCTGACCGGGTGCACGGCCGTCGAGGACGCGGTGGTCGTGCTGCGCGGCGACACGGCGGTGCTGTACCTCCCGGCGCCCGCCTACCCCGGCGAGAAGGAGTTCTTCACCGACCCCGCGCACGGCGAGCTGTGGGTCGGCGCCGCGCCCGGCCTGGCGGACTGGTCGGCCGCGCTGGGCATCGAGGTGCGGCCGATGTCCGCCCTTGCCAACGACATTTCACCGAACGGGTCTTCGCTGGCTGGTGCCCTCCCCACCTCCTCGCAACTCTCCGGCGAGGCTCCCGACCCCGACCTGACGGTCGCGCTGTCCCGGCTGCGGATGGTGAAGGATCCCTGGGAGATAGCGCAGCTCCGGGCCGCCGTGGACCACACGGTGGACGGGTTCGCGGCGGTGGCGCGGGAGTTCGGCGTCGCGGTTGGGCGCGGCGGGGAGCGGTGGCTGCAGGGCACGTTCGACCGGCACGCCCGCGCGGTGGGGAACGGCCCCGGGTACGGCTCGATCGTGGGCAGCGGGAAGCACGCCCCGACCCTGCACTGGGTGCGCTGCGACGGGCCGCTGCTGCCCGGTGAGCTGGTGCTGATGGACATGGGGGTCGAGGCGAACTCCCTGTACACGGCGGACGTGACCCGGACGCTGCCGGCCTCGGGCACCTTCAGCGACGCGCAGCGGCGGGTGCACGACCTGGTGGAGGAGTCGCACCGGGCCGGGCTGGCGGCCGTGGCGCCGGGACGCCGGTTCTCCGATTTCCACCACGCCTGCATGGAGGTGCTCGCCCGGGGCCTGGATGACTGGGGGATGCTGCCGGTATCGGTTGACGAGGCGCTATCGGCTTCGGGGCAGCAGCACCGTCGGTACGTGGTCTGCGGCGTCGGCCACCACCTCGGCCTGGACGTGCACGACTGCGCTCGCGTTCCCCGCGACGCCTACCAGGACACCGTGCTGGCCCCCGGGATGGTGCTGACCGTGGAGCCGGGGCTGTACTTCCACGCGCACGACCTGACGGTGCCGCCGGAGCTGCGCGGCATCGGCGTCCGGATCGAGGACGACCTGCTGGTGACGGGCTCCGGGTCCGAGGTGCTGTCGGAGGCGCTGCCGATCACCGCGCCGGGGCTGGAGGACTGGCTCCGGGGGCTGTCGTGATCCGGGAAGCTGTCGTGACCCCGGGCCGTCCCGGCTTGTTGCTGTTATCACCATGGAAGCCCGGGGCAAGGCGAGCGGGGGCCTGTGGCGGCACCGGGACTTCCTGCTGCTGTGGGGCGGGCAGACGGTCAGCGAAATGGGGTCGGCGGTCACCCAGCTGGCGTTGCCGCTCACCGCGGTGGTGCTGCTCAACGCCAGCACGTTCGGCGTCGGCCTGCTGACCGCGGCGGCCACGCTGGCGTTCGCGGTCATCGCGCTGCCCGCGGGCGCCCTGGTGGACCGGCGGGCCAAGCGCGGCGTGATGATCGCCTGCGACGCGGCCCGGCTGCTGATCATCGCGTCGGTCCCCGTCGCCTGGGCGGCGGGCGTGCTCACGATGGCGCAGCTGTACGTTGTCGCGATCGCCGCGGGCGTGTGCACGGTGTTCTTCGACGTGTCCTACCAGAGCTACCTGCCGTCCCTGCTGCGGACCGAGCACCTGATGGACGGCAACGGCAAGCTGGGCGCGTCCCAGTCGTTCGCCCAGCTCGCCGGGCCGGGGCTGGGGGGCGGGCTGGTGGGGGCGTTCGGCGCGGCGGGGGCGATGACCGCGGACGCGGTGTCGTACGCCGTCTCGGTCGCGTCGCTGCTGGGCATCCGGCATCGGGAGGCCCGCGAGGAACCGTCCGGCGACGGCCCAGCCCGGCCCAGCCTGCGCGCCGACATCGCGGAGGGGCTGCGGTTCGTCCTCGGCCACCCCATCCTCCGCAAGGTGGTCGCCTGCACCGGGACCGCGAACCTGTTCGGCTCGGCCTCGACCGCGGTGGAGATCATCTTCCTGATCCGGGTGCTGGGCGTCCCGCCCGCCTACACCGGCCTCGTCTTCGCGGTCGCCGCCGTCGGCGGCGTGGCCGGCGGGGTGCTGTCCGGCCGGATCGCGCGGCGGGTCGGCTCGGCGCGGGTCATCTGGTTCTCGGTTCTCGTGCTCGGCGCCCCGCAGCTCCTCGCCGCGTTCGCCTGGCCCGGCTGGGGCGTGGCGCTGTACCCCGTCGGCTTCGCCTTCATGTTCTTCTCCGCCGTTGTCTACAACGTCGCGCAGGTCAGCTATAGGCAGACGGTCTGCCCGCCGCGCCTGATGGGCCGGATGAACGCGGCCACCCGCTGGATCGTGTGGGGCACGATGCCTCTCGGCGGCGTGATCGGCGGCGCCCTCGGCACCGCGATCGGCGTCCGCCCCACCCTGGCCATCGGCCTGGCCGGCAGCTGGGCGGCCGGGTTCTGGGTCTACTTCTCCCCGCTCCGCCGCCTCCGCGACGTCCCGTCCGCCGACCCGGCACCAGCGCCCCGGTAGCAACCGCCCCGGTAGCAACCCACGCCCAGCGCATATCTCACATATCTTAAATAATGAGACATATTTGTCTGTAAAGTGAGACATACCGTACTGTCGGCGGATGGCTTCCAGCGTGCGGCGGTGGTGGATACTCGGGCTCGGGATGGCGGCGCAGGCCGCCAGCTGCGTCTTCATCTACGGGTTTCCGTACCTGCTGCCGGAACTGCGCCGGGCGCTCACGCTCCCGCTGGGGTCGGCCAGCCTGCTCATCACGTGCCCGCTGATCGGGGTGGTGCTGGCGCTGATCGCGTGGGGAGCCGCCGCGGACGCGTTCGGCGAGCGGCTGGTGATCGCGGCCGGGCTCGCGGTCGCCGCAGCGGCCCTGGGCGCGGCGGCCCTGGACATGGCGAGCGGGGCGCACGGGGCGGTGTCGCTCGGGATCTGGCTGGTGGTCGCCGGGGCGGGCGGCGCGTCGGTCAACGCGGCGAGCGGGCGGCTGGTCCTGGGCTGGTTCGGCGCGGCCGAGCGCGGCCTGGCCATGGGTGCCAGGCAGACGGCGCAGCCGCTGGGCACGATGCTGGCCGCCGCGGTGCTGCCAGCCGTCGGCGGGATAGCCCCGGCGCTGGGGGTCTGCGCCGGGCTGTGCGTGGCGACCGGGCTCGCCGTGGCTCTGT
>JAFMRC010000491.1 GCA_017354375.1 Nocardiopsaceae bacterium
AACCGATACACCATGCCGGAAAGGTTCAGGACACCCGCAAACCGGACCACCCGCGACACGCCCGAAACACGCAAATAAATAAACGACGAGTCCCGGAGCGCACTTATCCTCCACGCGGGCGTGGTTGGGACGCGGAGGATACCCAGGCGGGTATTCCGATGATCGTGAATTGGCCGCCAGGATCGAATTGGGTGAAGACGAGAGGCAGTGCTGGCTCTATCAGATCGAGTTCTATCAGATCGAGGTCGATTAAATCGAGGTATGATGAATCGACATCGAATCGATCAGACGTTGGGGCGTTCAGTTGGAGTTCACCGGGCGTGCGACGGACCTGGCCCTCCTGGGCGACCGGCTCAAGCTCGTCATTGAGGGCCGTGCCGCGAATCGCGGCGCCGCCGTCATCGTGACGGGGCGGCGGCGCGTCGGTAAGTCCAGGCTGGTGCAGGAATTCTGCGATCGGTCTGGCGTGCCCTACGTGATCTTCCAGGCAACCCTCGGCCTCCCGGCTGCCGTCGAGAGATCCGAGCTCGCGGCCGCTGTCGGGTGCTCGACCCTGCCGGGCGCGGAACTCGTCGCAGGCCTGCAGGCGACGAACTGGCTCCAGGCGCTGCGTGCCCTCGCTGTCGCTGTTCCGGACGACCGTCCGTCCATCGTCGTGATCGACGAGGTGCCCTGGCTCTCGGCGCAGGACCGCTCGTTCGAGGGGGCGCTCCAGACGGCCTGGGACCGCGACCTGTCGGCCAAGCCGATCCTGCTGATCCTGGTGGGCAGCGACCTTTCGGTCATGGATGCCCTGACGTCCTATGGCCGTCCGTTCTTCGGCCGGGCGCCCAAGATGACCGTCAACCCCTTGCACCTGGGTGACGTCGCCGCCATGACCGGGCTCGGCGCCGCGGATGCCATCGACGCGCTCCTGCTGACCGGGGGATTCCCGGAGATCGTCCAGTCCTGGTCGCCAGGCATGACCCGCGGGGACTTCCTGCGCCAGGCGCTGTCCTCCCCGCTCTCGCCGTTCCTCGCCGCCGGTGAGCTCACCGTCTCCAGCGAGTTCCCGGGCACGACGTCCGCCTACGCCGTTCTGCGGGCGATCGGCGGCGAGACGCGGACGTTCACCGCCATCGCCCAGTACGCCGGCGGCGAGGCTCCGATGTCTCCCGGTACCCTGACGCCCATCATCCGCACCCTGCTGGCCAAGAAGGTTCTCGCGGTCGATCAGCCCCTCTCGCTGAAGACCGACAACAGGAACAAGCGGTACCGGATTGCCGACCCCTACCTTCGCTGCTGGCTCGGAGTCCTCGCGGACGCGGTTCCGCTCATCGAGCGGGGCCGGGGAGACCTGGCCCTTGATCTGATCGAGCGGGCGTGGCCGTCATTCCGGGGCCATGCCGTCGAGCCGGTCGTGCGCGAATCGCTGCTGCGGCTGATGCCCGACACGAACTGGCCGCAGACGGGAGAAGTCGGCGGCTGGTGGAACCGGCAGAACAACCCGGAGATCGACATCGTCGGTGCCGACCGCAGTCCGTTCGCCAGGCGAATCGACTTCATCGGCTCGATCAAGTGGCATGAGGGGAAGCCCTTCGGGACGAGCGAGTACAACCGGCTTGCCCGCGACGCCATCGAGGTGCCGGGTGCCACTCACGACACGCCCCTGGTCGCGGTTTCCCGCTCAGGTTTCGCTGGCAACGTGTCCCCGGCGGCGGCGTGGGGTCCGGAGGACCTGCTCCGCGCCTGGCAGCGTCCCTGAAGCCAATATTTCGACAGATATCGATATTCCGGAAGTATCCCTCGCTTATCGAATGGCTGATGCGGGCGCGGGTGGAGTCGCTACCATCCGTTCGGATCAATGATAAGAGCACCGTGGACGGCCTGGACGCCGCGGGCGGGCGCGTGACCGGGGTACGGGTTCGCGGTGAGTCCGGGCCGGTGGCCGCCGACCTGGTCGTGGACGCGTCCGGGCGCGGCTTGCGGGCGCCGTCGTGGCTGGCCAGATGCTCGTCTACCCCGGATGCTCGTCGCTGGCCAGGTTCCGTATCTTCCGGGCGACCCCGGCGGCGGCCTCGCCGACCTTCCCGGGGATCACGTGCCCGGGGCTGGCCTCGAACGTGGACTCGTCCAGCATGTCCTTCACGATCTGCAGCGCGATCCGGTTGCGGTTGGGCGTTCCCTCCCGGAGCGCGTGCAGCATCTTGGTGACCTGGTCCTTCTTGACCCGGGCCGGCATCGGCGGCTCGTGCGGGTCGACCACGCACTCGATGATCACCGGGCCGTCCCAGGAGAACGCCTCCCGCATCGCCTCGCCGCAGGCGGCGGGGTCATCGATGCGCATCCCGCGGGCCCCGCACGCCTCGGCGAACTTGACGAAGTCCATCGGGGCCATGTTCACCCCGTACTCCGGGTTGCCGAGGAACACCATCTGCTCCCACTTGATGAGCCCGAGCGTGTCGTTCTTCTCGACCACGATCTTGACCGGCAGGTGGTGCTGCACCGCGGTGAGGAAGTCGCCCAGCTGCATGGTCAGCGACCCGTCACCGGTGAACACCACGACCTGGCGGCCCGGATACGCCGCCGCCGCGCCGATCGCGTAGGGCAGGCCCGCCGCCATCGAGCAGTTGGTGCCGGAGAACGAGAACATCTGCCCGCGCCTGACCTTGATCTGCCGCGCGGCCCACGTGGTGACGGTGCCGGAGTCGCCGCAGACGATCGCGTCGTCGGCGAGGACGTCGTTCACCGCCCACGGGGGCACCTGCGGCTTCATCGGCACATCGGTCGACGTGCCGCGCTCCTCCATCAGGTCCCACCACTGCTTCATGCCTTCCTGGGCCGCGGCCAGGAAGGAACGGTCGGAGTTGCGGGTCAGCAGCGGCAGCAGCTCGGCCAGCGTGGCCCGCGCGTCCCCGGCCAGCGGCACGTCAACCGGGTGCCGCAGCCCCATCCGGTCGGGCTTGTCGTCGATCTGCACGCAGGCGGCCTGGCCGGGGCTGGGGTAGTACTCGATGTAGGGCATGGTGGAGCCGACGATGAGCAGGGCGTCGCACTGCTCCAGGGCCTCCTCCGACGGGCGGCTGCCGACCAGCGCGACCGGGCCGGTCGTGTAGGGCGAGTCGTCGGGGACGCAGTCCTTGCCGAGCTGCGCCTTGATGATGGGCGCGCCGAGCTTGTCGGCGACGGCCTCCAGCTCGGCGCCGGCGCCGCGGGCTCCCGCGCCGGCCAGGATCGCGGGCTTCGTCCTCC
>JAFMRC010000492.1 GCA_017354375.1 Nocardiopsaceae bacterium
GCGTGCTCGCCGGGCGCGGTACCCGCGGGCCCGGTCCCGCACCGCCTGGACCGGCGGGGCGGCCATCGCGGGGTGTTCCGCGAGGCGTGCCGCGCGGCGTCCCAGTTCAGACATTTTCTTGTTCCCTTGCTGAGTCTTCTTCTTCCTCCGACAGCCAGCCGCGGAGTTTGCCGTGCGCGGTGCTCAGTGACCGGGAAACCGTGCCGCGCCGGATGCCCAGCGTGGCCGCGATCTCCCGTTCCCGCATGTCGAGCAGGTAGCGGAGTACGACGATCTCCCGCTGCCGCGGCGGCAGCTGCCGGACGACGTGCCACAGTTCCACCGCTGGCGGCGGCACGACGTCCGGCCTGTCCCGGCGGAGCAGGCGCTTTTCGATGGCGGCGCGGCGCACGACCGACCTGACCACGTTCAGCGCCACCCGGTAGGTCCAGCCGCCGGGGTTCTCCATCTGGCTGACCGAGCGCCACCGGGCCAGCGCCCGCGCGAACGCCTCGTCGGTGGCGTCGCGTGCCCGCTCTCCGTCGCCCGTCACCAGTGTCAGGGCCGTCAGCACCCGCGAGTACTCGGCGCGGTACCACGGCTCGAACTCAACGCTTACGGTCTTGTCCACATCAGAAGTAAGTCATGGCGAGCCCAGAATGCAGAGCGATATTTCCGGAAAATTGGCGGGTCCCGTACGCGGCCGGCAGGCCCCACGCCCGGAGCGCCCGAGGATGGAGCGCCTGAGGACGGAATCTGGCCGCATTCCTGGTTACCGTCGGTCCATGACACTATTCGCCGTCACGACCGCCAAGGGCGCGAACTGGGACCATGCCCGGAGCATCCGGGAGCAACGGCTCTGGGACGACCACGCCGCCTTCATGGACGGACTCACGGAGCGCGGCGTGGTGATCCTCGGTGGCCCGATCGACAGCGACGACGCTGACGACATCGCCCTGCTCGCGGTCGAGGCGCCCGACGAGGCCGCCGCGCGGGCGGTCTTCGACGCCGACCCGTGGACGAGGCACCAGGTGTACCGGGTCAAGGAGATCCGCGCCTGGACCATCTGGCTCGACAGCCGCCCCGGGTAGCGGGCTGGCCTCAGCTCGGCGTGCGCTCCCGGTCTGGTTCGGGGACCTCCGGCGGCCTGCCGGCCGCGGATCGTTCGGAGGCGGGTCGTTCGGAGGCGGTAGCCAGAACGCAGCCCGCGATGATCAGGGCGAACGAGATGCCGGTGGTGGCGGTGAACGGCTCGCCGAGCACGGTGACGCCGGCGGCCACGGCCACCGCGGGGTTCACGTAGGTGAAGACCAGGGCGCGGGTCGGCCCCGCCTCCTTGATGAGCCGGAGGAAGACCAGGAACGCGAGGGCCGTGCACACGATGCCGAGCGCCGCGAGGGCGGCCAGGACGCGGGCGGACGGGACATGCCGCGGCCAGGTCAGGGCCGCCGCCGGGGCGTAGACGAGCGCGGCGGCGGTGAGGCAGGCCGCGGTCATGGGCAGCGCCGGGACGTCCGCGAGCTTGCGTGCCGCGATGATCGGTGACGTCGCGTAACAGGCGACCACCAGCAGCACTTCGCCCACCGCCCAGCCGGATCCCCCGGCGAGGGTGGGCGCGGCCAGGACCGCGACGCCCGCCAGGCCGGCGAGCAGCCCGGCCCACCGCCGGAGGCTGAGCCGTTCCGTGCCGCCGGTGACCCTGGCCAGCACCACGCCGACGATCGGCACCGCGGCGATCAGCAGTCCGGTGAGGGAACTGGACAGCCGGTGCTCGGCCAGGGACAGCAGCCCCCAGGCGGCGATTATCTCCAGCACGGCGAACGCCGCGAGCGGTCGCCACCTATGTCGCAGCGCGCCCAGGCCGCGGGACCACAGCGCCGGGGGAAGCAGCACCAGCGCGCCCAGCCCCGTCCGGGCGAAGACGATCACGGGCACCGACACTCCGCCGTCCGCGACCTTGATCAGCAGGTAGGGGATGCCCCAGACCACGCACATGATCGCGAACAGGACCCAGCCCTTGCGACTCACGCCTACGATGATGGGCTATGACGCTGCCGTTCCGCCAGGTTGACGTGTTCGCCGACGAGCCGTTCCTCGGTAACCCCCTCGCGGTAGTCCATGACGCGGACGGGCTGACCACCGATCAGATGAGGCGTCTGGCACAGTGGACGAACCTGTCGGAGACCACCTTCCTGATGCGGCCGTCCGACGAGCGCGCGGACTACCGCGTGCGGATCTTCTCGCTGAGTCGTGAACTGCCGTTCGCTGGGCACCCGACCCTGGGCACCTGCCACGCCTGGCTGGAGGCGGGCGGAAGCCCCCGGCAACCGGGCACGGTCGTCCAGGAGTGCGGTGCGGGGCTGGTGGAAGTACGGTGTGAGCCCGGCGGGCTGGCCTTCGCGGCGCCACCGCTGCTCCGGAGCGGCCCGGTGGAGGAGTCGCTGGTGGAGGAGATCGCGGCGATCCTCGGCATTGGCCGCGGCGACATCATGGACGCGCAATGGGTAGACAACGGCCCCGGCTGGGTGGCGGTGCTGCTGGATAGCGCGCAGGCGGTGCTGGCCGTCAAGCCCGGCTACTGCCCGCACGACCTCGGCGTCGTTGGCCCCTACCCCGCGGGCTCGCCGCAGGCGCTGGAGGTGCGCGCGTTCTTCCCGAAGGACGGCGCCACCACCGAGGATCCGGTGACCGGCAGCCTGAACGCGTCGCTGGCCCACTGGCTGCTGGGCACCGGCCGGGTGACGGCGCCCTATGTGGCCAGCCAGGGAACGGCCCTCGGCCGCCGCGGCCGCGTCCGCGTCTCGGCCGACGACGAGCAGCGGATCTGGATCGGCGGCGCCACCACGACCCTCATCACCGGCACCGTGTCCGTCGCCGTCTTACGGTTCCGCTCCTCTGGACCCTTTCGGCCAATCCTCGGTTTCGGCACAGTAGGTATCTTGCGTCAGCATGCGACAGAAATTATCGAACACCTAATCCATAAAATAGGTACTTCGATCTCACTAATGATCTTCATAAGGTGCTACCTTGGGTAGCGGAAACATTCGGTCCGGCATTCCCGGGGGGAGGTAGCCATGGAGGGCCTGCGGCACGCGGAGGGATCGCGGCCTTCGGGGGGACTGTGGTCGGCGATCGGCGATGACGGCCGGGATCCGCGGCTGGCCTACTTCGCGTCCGGGGGTGAGCTGGACGGGGTGCCGCCGTCGGGGCGGATGCTGGGGGTGCTGGAGTG
>JAFMRC010000493.1 GCA_017354375.1 Nocardiopsaceae bacterium
CGCCGGGCACCTCCTGGCCGTACTTCAGCCCGGGTTCGAGGAACGCGGCGCCCTTGCCGCTGGCCCGCGCGGCCGTGCCGAACAGGGCGTTGACGTTGAACCCGAAATGGGCCAGCACCAGCACGGTCATCAGCAGCGTGCCGCCCATCAGCAGGAACGCCTTGACGATCTGCACCCACGTGGTGGCCTTCATGCCGCCGAAGATCACGTACACGATCATCAGCACGCCGACGAACACGATCGTGGCGACCTTCGCCTCGCCGGCCGACATGCCGAGGAACGTCTCCCCCGGCCGGATGCCGAGCAGCAGCGCGACCAGCGCGCCGGCGCCGACCATCTGGGCCAGCAGGTAGAACACCGAGACGGTGAGCGTGGAGACGGCGGCCGCGGTACGGACCGGGGCGGACCGGCGGGCCCGGCTCGCCAGGACGTCGGCCATGGTGAACCGGCCGGAGTTGCGCAACATCTCGACCAGCACCAGCGTCAGCAGCCAGGCGACCAGGAAGCCGATGGAGTACAGGAAGCCGTCGTAGCCGGACAGCGCGATGATGCCGGCGATGCCGAGGAACGACGCGGCCGACATGTAGTCGCCGGACAGCGCCATGCCGTTCTGCCAGGCGGAGAACCCGCGCCCGCCCGCGTAGAAGTCCACCTTGCCGGCGGTGTTGCGCCGCGCCCACACCGTGATGCCCAGCGTGACCAGCACGAGCAGCACGAACAGGGCCAAGGTCAGCGGCCGCGCGGCCGAGCCGTCCAGCGACGGACCGCGCGCGAGTACGTGGCCGGTCATCGTACGGCCTCGCTCTCCACGTCGCGCGCCTCCAGCTCGGCGCGGAGCCGCGCGGCCACCGGGTCCAGCCGGGCCGCGGCGAACCGCGCGTACCAGCGGGCGATCAGGAACGTGGTGACGAACTGGAGCAGCCCGAAGATCATCGCGACGTTGATGTCGCCGAGCACCCGGTGGCCCATGAAATCGCGGGCATATGTGGACAGCAGGACATAAAGCAGGTACCACGCGAGAAATCCGAAAGCCATCGGAATTACGAATCGCCGGAAACTGCGGCGCAGTTCCACGAATCGGTGATCCTGCCGCATCCGGACATAGTGCTCCGCGCCGTGCTCACGGCGACGACCTTGTACGTTCTCAGCTCCGACAGCCACGATCCTCCCCTTCTTCCCCCGTGCGGTGACCGGTCCCCGAGTCTGCCAAAAATTGCGTGCGGACATGGGAGGAACGCGGCTTTCATTTGTTCGCACGCCAGAAAAAGCCCGCCGAATGAAGATCCGGCGGGCTTTTCCGATTTTTCGGGTCGGGCGGTTAGACGGCCGTCCGCGTGGTGATGCGCAGCACGTGCTCGACCAGCGTGATGAGCGCGTCCCGCCCGGAGTCGCGGCGGCGGGCGTCGCACAGCACGACCGGTACGTCCGGGCCGAGCGCCAGCGCGCCGGCGATCTCCTCGGGCGCGTACCGGACCGCGTCGTCGAAGCAGTTCACCGCGACGATGAACGGCACCCGCCGGCGCTCGAAGTAGTCGACGGACGGGAAGCAGTCGGCCAGCCGCCGGGTGTCGGCCAGCACCACCGCGCCCAGCGCCCCCAGCGCCAGCTCGTCCCACATGAACCAGAAGCGGTCCTGGCCCGGCGTACCGAAGAGGTACAGGACCAGGTCGTCGCGCAGTGTGATGCGGCCGAAGTCCATGGCCACGGTCGTCGTGTGCTTGTTCTCCACCCCGGCCAGGTCGTCGACGCCGACCCCGCGCTCGGTGAGCAGCTCCTCGGTGCGCAGCGGCTTGATCTCGCTGACCGAGCCGACGAGCGTCGTCTTGCCCACGCCGAATCCGCCCGCCACCAGGATCTTCACCGCCAGCGGCATCGCCGCCGGGGAATCAGAGCGTCTTGAGTCCATTGATTACATCCTTGAGTACGCGCTCGTCGGGGGTCTGCGTCATCGGAGTCGGCTGCCGCACGATGATCCAGCCGGGTGCGTACAGGTCACTTAGGAGCACCCGGAGGACGGCCAGCGGCAGGGAGAGCTTCGCGGAGAGCTCCGCCACCGACTGGGGCGTACATGCCAGCCGGAGGATCGCCCCGTGCTCGGGCCCGAACTCCGCCGTCGCGATCGAGGACGCGTCGGCGGTCATGATGATGGTGATCAGGTCGAAACCCTCACGCGTCGGGCGGGTCCGGCCGCCCGTCAGCGCGTACGGCCGGACCAGGCGCCCGGCCGCGCCGTCGAACCACTCGCTGTTCCCGGACCTCATCGGCGGATCAGTCATGATCGATTGTCTCCGCGGCCGAACGTGGCGCCGCCGTCAGGTGCGGCCCGACCCGGCTGACCAGCAGCGCCATCTCGTACGCGATCAGGCCCACGTCGGCCTGGGCGCGGGTCAGCACGGCCAGGCAGGCGCCGGAGCCGGCCGCGGTGACGAACAGGAACGCCTCGTCCATCTCCACGATGGTCTGCCGTACCTGACCGCCGCCGAACGACCGCCCGGCGCCGCGCGCGAGGCTGGAGAAGCTGGCCGCGACGGCCGCCAGATGTTCGGCGTCCGCCCGCTCCATGCTGCTGGAAGCGCCGACGAGCAGGCCGTCCGCGGACAGCACCACGGCCTTCCGGATGTCCGGCACCCGCTCAACGAGCGAGTTGAGCAGCCAGTTGAGCTCGTTCGCCGTGCCCGCCCGCTGGGTCATCTGTTGTCTTCCTCCTCAATTGACGGGTAGCCGGCGGCTCCGTTCGTGCCGGCCTCGGACCGGCCGCGCTGCCAGCCCTGCTGGATCGAGCTCAGCACCGAGCGGACCTGGTCCGGCGAGCGCTCCGCGCTCTCCTTCGCCACGTCGTCCGTGGTGGCGGTCGGATCCCGCAGCTCGGGAGTGATGTTGGTCTGCGGCACCCGCTGCGGCAGCATCGGCCGGCCATCGCCCAGGTGGCCCGACGGCTGCACCGCCGACGACGGCTCCGGACCGGCTCCCGCACCGGGCACACCCGCCCCCGGCGGGCGCGGTGGCATTCCCTTCCGGGGCGTCGTCGGCGTGGAGGCGGGCGACGAGAACTTGTCCGGCGGCGGGAACGGGTCCGACATCGCGAACGGGTCGGACGGGCCGATGTGGTCATCCGGCGGCGCGATCGGGTCGGACACCGGGGAGTCCGCCGACACCATGGCGTCCCACGTGCCGCGGAACTCAGACTCCCGGGGCGGCGTCT
>JAFMRC010000494.1 GCA_017354375.1 Nocardiopsaceae bacterium
GGCACCCCGCCGCGGCCGGGGCGGGGACTGGGGGTGGGGTCGCGGAGGCGTCGGTGCGGGCGCTGGCGAAGCTCACCCAGGTGATGCCGGCCCGGCTGCGCCGTCACGTGGAGGCGCTGGCCGCGGTGACGGTCCCCGCGTCGTGGGGGAGCGGGGGTTCGGCGCCGCTGTCCGCGGGGACGCTCACGGCCGTGGCGCTGGCCTGCCGGGACGCCGAGCGGGTCAGGTTCGGCTACACCGCGGGCGACGGGGTGAGGACGGACCGGTACGTGGAGCCGCACCGCCTGGTGCCGCTGGGCAGCCGCTGGTACCTGGTGGGCTACGACCTGACCCGTGTGGACTGGCGCACGTTCCGGCTGGACCGGATCACCGGGCCGCCGCGGGGGACGGGGGAGCGGTTCCGGCCACGGACGCTGCCCGCGGCCGACGCCGCCACGTTCGTCCGGGAGCGCATCGGCAGCGCCCGTTCGGGGTTCGAGGTAGAGGTGCTGATCGACGCGCCCGCGTCCCGGGTGCGCGCCGCGCTCGGCCGCTGGGCGTCCGTGGAGGAGGTCGGCGGCGGGTCCGCTGGCGGGAAGGCCGGCGTTGGGGAGGGCGGCGTTGGGGAGGCCGGGCGCTGCCGGGTCCGGATGACCGCCGAGAACCTCGACTGGCAGCTGATGGTCCTCGGCATGACTGGCGCGGACTTCCAGGTCGTGTCCCCGCCCGAGCTGATAGACCGCCTCCGCGACTGTGCCCGCCGCTTCACCGCCGCGGCCAGCGCGGCGGCGTCATGAAGCCGCGAGCGCTGGCGGCCAGCTGGACGTCCCGGTCAGCCGGGGTTGCGAGTCAGCCGGACGTGCCGGTCAGCCGGGCTTGCGGGCGACGCCGCCATACCCGGCGATCTTGCTCGGCCCCGGAGAGCCGTCCGTGGCCTGCCATTGGTCGAGCTGGACGACGCCAGGCCCCACGAGCTCCAGGCCGTCGAAGAACCTGGTGATCTCCGCGCGGTCCCGCAGTATCACGCTGTCCTCCGGCATCCGCTCCGTGAATGCCCTCCCGTAGATGTCCATCGCCTCGGCCTCGTCGGCGGCCGGGATGTCCTTGGACAGATGGGAGATGGCGAGGTAACTCCCCGGCGGCACCGCGGCCATCAGGTCGCGCACGATCTGATACGGGTTGTCGGCGTCGACGGTCGAGTGCAGGATCGCGATCAGCATGATGGCCACCGGCTTGGTGAAGTCCAGCGTGGCGGCGGCCTCTCGCACGATCGTGCCGGTGTCGCGTAGGTCGGCCTCGATGTAGCTGGTGACGCCCTCGGGCGAGCTGGTCAGCAGCGCGCGCGCGTGAACCAGCACCACGGGGTCGTGGTCGACGTAGACGATCCGCGAACTGGGCGCGGCACGCTGGGCGACCTCGTGCGTGTTGTTCGCGGTGGGAAGGCCGGTGCCGATGTCCAGGAACTGCCTGATTCCCTGACCGGCCAGGTAGTCCACCGCGTTGGCGAGGAACTGCCGGTTGGCGAGGGCGATTGCCCGCAAGGCTTCCAGCCCTCCGGGGTGAAGGCTGCATGCCTCATCCGCTACCTGCCGGTCAATGGCATAGTGGTCCTTGCCGCCGACGATGTAGTCGTAGACCCGGGCCACGCTCGGTACCGCCGGATTCAGCCCGGGAGGTACGGGTTCGCCGTCCAACCTCGCCTTTTCCACCATGGCCATATATTGTATGCATTCCCCCGGATCGCGTGCTGTCCCGATGCGGCAAGCGATTGCGCCTAATTGCCGAGGGGTGCCTGGAACTTCCGCGCCTGAGAGCTGTCGCCTACCGGTGTGGCATCCTAGCTGTGTCGTTTTGGGTGCGCAGCCTGTCCGCCGATTTGTTATTTCATGATATATCCTTATATGTCCAAACTTTAAGTTCAGACATATCGGGGCGCCGAGCGCTTAGCTGTGTCTTTTGGGGCCTGCGTTAACCCAAAGGGCACAGTTAAGAGCCTGTGCGGCTTAGGCCTAGTCGTTCGGGTGGTCGCGGAACCAGGCGGCCAGCTCGTCGTAGGCGCCGCCCTCGTTGGCGAACATCACCACGCCGCGGGCGGCGCTGAACCACGGCGCGGTCGACGGGCGGACCTCGGCCAGGGCGGCCTCGAAGTCGGGCATGCCCATCAGCCGGGCCTCACCGCTGCGCGCGGAGCTGATCAGCGCCTTCTCCGCCGCGGTCTCGCACAGGTGGGCCAGGTCGGCTCCGGAAAACCGTTCGGTCGCGGCGACGAGCTTGCTCAGCTCGATGTTCTCCACCGGGCGGTCGCGCAGGTGGTAGGCGAGGATGGCGCGCCGGGCCGGGGCATCTGGCGGCAGCACCAGCACGGTCCGGTCGAGCCTCCCCGGCCGGCGAAGCGCCGCGTCCACGTCCCACGGCTGGTTGGTCGCGGCCAGCACGAACACGCCCTCGTTCTCCGAGCCGACGCTGTCCAGCTCGGCGAGCAGCTGGTTGACCACGCCACGGGCCGCGCTGTTGCGGGTCTGGCTGCGCTTCTGCCCGAGCGCGTCGATCTCGTCCAGGAACAGCACGCACGGGGCGTTCCTGCGGACCTGGGCGAACAGCTCGTGCAGGTTCTTCTCCGACTGCCCGATGTACATGTCGAGGATCTCCGACAGCCCGGCCGCGATGAAGTGCGCGCCCATCTCGCCGGCGACGGCCCGCGCCAGGAACGTCTTGCCGCAGCCGGGCGGCCCGTACAGCAGCAGGCCTCCGCGCAGGCTCTTGCCGTACAGCTTCCGCAGTTCGGGGTTGCGCATGGGGGCGAGGAAGGAGACCTCGAGCCGGTCCTTGACCGCTTCCATGCCGCCGACGTCGGCCAGCCGCACGGCGGGCCGCTCGGTGTCGAACGCCTCCTGCAGGCCGGGGTCGTCGCCGGACTCGTCGGCGAACCGCGGCCCGGTGAGGTCGCTGACCTGCTCCTCGGCCGCCGACCAGTCGAATTCCCCCGACGTCGGCTGCCCTTCCGGAGCGGATGGCTGCTCTTCCGGGAGGGGCGGCTGCGCGGGAGCGGAGAACGCCGGCTCCGACGGCGGTGCCGTCGCGGGTGGTTGTGCCGTCGCGGGCGAGGGTGACGCGGGCAGGTCGGGCGGCGGCCCGGGATTCGGTGCTGTCGCCGACGGCTGCTCGTGTGGTGCCGCGGCAGGCTGCGCGTCGGCGGCGGGCGCCGCGGGGGCGGAAGG